>NZ_MUFD01000034.1:0-25187 GCF_001995405.1 Salinivibrio sp. AR640
CATTTCGATAGCATGAATGGATGGATATCAAGCGCCTCTGCAACCGACTTCACTGTTCGATGCGTCTCATAGCTCCATTCAACCGCTTTTAGTTTGAAGTCTAGTGAATATTGCGCTGTCTTTTTACCCGTTTTATAGGCTGGCATACTGACCTCCTCAGGTCGTCGATGCGTGTCCAGTAAAACGGATCAAGTCCACCCTCACATCCCATCACATGATATTAAAAGATAAATAGCTGATATATATTTATAACTTACCTTCTATCTGATGGTTTTACAAAAGATTACACAGCTATACATAACGTTGACAGAGTTATCAGATAAATTCCTTTAAATTGTCCCTACCAAAAAACTGACAGTTAGGTCATGACGTGAAACCAGGAAAAACCGGTGTTCGCCGAGTCATAGATGCCACTGGGTACTCTATGGTGGGATTAAAATTAGCGTGGAAGTCTGAAGCAGCATTCCGACAAGAATGTGTGATAGCGATTATTCTTATTTTTTCCTCTTTTTTTATTCCAGTGACGCCTGTTGAACGAATTTTAATGATAAGTAGTTTAGGCGTTGTTCTCGTTGTTGAACTCATTAACTCAGCGATTGAAGCGACTGTTGATCGTATCAGTGAAGAATGGCACCCCCTCAGTAAAAAAGCGAAAGATATTGGATCTTCTGCCGTATTTATTTCAATTGTTCTCACCCTGTATGTATGGGTATTGTGTTTGATGAATATAAAATGAAAGAAAGAAAATTTAATGAAGGTAGTGTTAGTGTTGCGATGTTTACTGCACTGTCGGCAATCTATTTTTCCGTTGTTATCAATGCGCCTTTTTATAAAGAATTGAAAGGCATATTTTCATCACTTGACGATGTGAAAGCTGGGTTTATTGTTTCTATTCCTCTGTTCTTGTTCTTTGCGTTAAATATTATTTTTTCGTTTTTCTCCTGGCCACGAATAACTAAACCATTTTTTGCTATTTTAGTGGTGCTCTCGAGTGTGGTGTGTTACGCGGGGTATAATTACGGTATCATGTTTGATACGAATATGATAACCAATATTGTAGAAACCGATACCGGAGAGGCAAGGGCGTATTTAAGTTTTTATGCACTTATCTGGGTGTTAGCCATTGGTGTGACTCCCGCTATCTTTATGATGCGCTGTACTATTCAGCCAGCCGGAAAAATGTGGCTTCCGCTATTACGGGATAAGCTAATATCCATCACCGTATCGTTAATCGCGCTGGCGATTATATTTATTTTTTACTACCAAGATTATGCATCCGTAGGCAGAAATAATAGCTACTTGCGTAAACTCATTATACCGACACAATATGTTTACAGTCTTTCTGGCTATGTAAAAGAGCGGTTTTTTTCCGCTCCCATACCTTATGTAAACGTGGGGGAAGATGCGAAGCAATCAGATTTAGCTCTTCATCATTCAAAAGATAAACCCAACTTGTTAGTCTTTGTCGTTGGTGAAACAGCGCGATCTCAAAATTATCAAGCAAACGGCTATACGAGACCAACGACGCCTTATACCGCTTCTCAGGGTGTCATTTCATTTCTCGATGTGACGTCTTGCGGTACAGCAACAGCTATTTCTGTGCCGTGCATGTTTTCTCTATCACCACGCGAAAGCTTTGACCGGCATCGCGCCGAATACCAGGATAACGCAATAGATATTTTAAAGCGCGCTGGTGTAGATATACTATGGAAAGAAAACGATGGCGGTGATAAGGGCGTAGCTAAAAATGTAAAAAAAATAGAAATTGATAGGCGTAGACAAGATGAACTGTGTAATGGAAGTACGTGCTACGACATGGCCCTAATTGAACACATCAATAACGATATCGATGAAATGCAAGGTAATCGGATAATATTCTTACATCTCATTGGTAGTCATGGTCCAACGTACTTTCAGCGTTACCCTAAAGACATGGCGTATTTTCAGCCTGACTGTGCGCGCTCAGATATCGAAAACTGTGAAAGAGAAACTATCATCAACAGCTACGATAACACCATCCGTTATACGGACTATGTGTTGAGCAAAGTGATTGAAACGCTGAAAGATAAAAGTGATCAGTATAATACCGCGATGATGTACGTCTCTGATCATGGTGAATCACTGGGTGAAAATGGCGTTTACTTACATGGTCTTCCGTATCGCTTTGCCCCTGATTATCAAAAGAAAGTACCGCTAATGGTATGGCTCTCGGATGGTTTTAAGCAAGCCAAGTCTCTCAATGCCTCGTGTTTGCGCGAAAAGGCGATGGAGAAAGACCATTACTCTCACGACAATATTTTTCATTCGTTACTTGGCGTAATGGACATAGAAACGGGCGTCTATCAGCCCGACAACGACATATTTTCTTCATGCCGGATGCAATAGCTGGATGATACATCATCCTTAAATGAGGGCGAGCCTTAATAAGGCTCGCCGATGTGCATGGTTTGGCGTGATGAGCATAGGTTTATCTAAAACGAGTAGGTCACGCCCAGCGCGCCGCCAAGTTGCAACTCTGGGCCGCCGTGGAAGTTAAGCTCTGGATGGACTTGGCCGTAGGCAGTGATCTGCTTGGTGATTTCCCAATCTAATCCTATCGGTAAACGAACGCCATAGTCGTCGTCCCACTCCGCCCAGCCACCGGCGCCTACATACCAATCAACCGGGACATCGGGGTTATCAAAAGTGCCTTGTTGAAAAAGATAATCAAATGCGGTGCCATCATTGCCGAGGGTAAAACGGTATTGATCGTCTATTTCCAGTACAGCGCTTAGTTGTTGATCAACGGCGAGACCCGCCGAGATGCTGGTTTTTTCTTGCGCAAACGCTTGAGTGGTCAGACCAAGTGCGAGCAGGAGACCGAGAGCGATAGGTTTCATAGTGTGCCTTAATACTGCTTTTTCAGATGGCACAGAATGTAGCGGTGTTCGGAGAACAATCTGTCAAGCGTTTGTCAGCGGCATTTAAAAGTTCATACCCTTATGTCAACGTTTGCCCAGAGAAAGCCATTCATAAAAAAGGCGAGCCGAGCGGCTCGCCTTTAACATCACTCTTTCCGCGAGCGGAACGGATTACTCATCCATATAGTTTTCAATGCTAGGGCAAGAACAAATCAAGTTACGGTCGCCGTAGACATTATCGACACGGTTGACCGATGGCCAGTATTTGCTTGCCTTATTATGGGCAGATGGGAAGCAAGCCAACTCACGTGAATAGGCGTGAGACCACTCGTCTGCCATCAGATCCGCTTGGGTGTGAGGCGCATTGACCAATGGGTTGTCTTCCAGCGTCCACTCACCGTCTTGCACCTTGGCAATTTCCTCGCGGATGGCAATCATGGCATCACAAAAGCGATCCAATTCTTCTTGGCTTTCACTTTCGGTCGGCTCAACCATCAGCGTGCCCGCGACCGGGAACGACATGGTCGGCGCGTGGAAGCCATAATCCATCAAGCGTTTAGCGATGTCTTCTTCGCTGATGCCGGATGCCTCTTTGAGAGGACGAATGTCGATAATACATTCGTGCGCAATGCGTCCGTTTTTGCCGCGATAAAGCACAGGGTAGTAGGGACGCAGACGCTCCATCACATAGTTGGCACTGAGAATTGCCAACTCGGTCGCGCGCGTCAGGCCTTGTTCACCCATCATGGCGATGTACGCCCATGAAATAGGAAGAATCGAGGCGCTACCCATAGGTGCAGCCGAGACGGCAAATTCGTCGCCTTGCTCCACATGACCGGGAAGGAAAGGCGCAAGGTGCGATTTCACGCCAATCGGTCCCATACCTGGGCCGCCGCCACCGTGGGGAATACAGAAGGTTTTGTGCAGGTTGAGGTGCGAGACGTCTGAGCCAATGTAGCCCGGCGTTGTCAGCCCCACTTGCGCATTCATGTTGGCGCCATCCAAGTAAACTTGGCCGCCTGCCTCGTGCACCAGCTCGCACACTTGCTGCACGGTTTCTTCGTACACACCATGTGTCGATGGGTAGGTGATCATAATGCACGAGAGCGCATCCCGGTGTTTATCGATCTTGGCTTTCAGATCATCAATGTCGATGTTGCCATCGTCATCACAGCCAACTACAACCACTTTCATTGAGACCATGGCTGCGGAGGCAGGGTTGGTACCGTGGGCGGAGCTTGGGATCAAGCACACGTTGCGGTGACTGTCACCACGGCTTTCATGGTAGCGCTGAATCGCGATTAAGCCCGCATACTCCCCTTGCGCGCCTGAGTTCGGCTGCATGGATATCTCGTCGTAGCCGGTGATTTCACACAGCATGTCACGCAGTGATTTACCCAGTGTTTGATAGCCTTTGGCTTGCTCCAACGGCACAAACGGGTGCAGGGCGCCAAACTCTGGCCAGGTGACAGGGATCATCTCAGCCGCGGCGTTGAGCTTCATGGTACAGCTACCTAGCGGGATCATGCCGTGGGTGAGGGAAAAGTCTTTGTTTTCCAGCGCCTTCATATACCGCATAAGCTTGGTTTCACTGTGATAGCGGTTAAAGACAGGGTGCGTTAGGTACGCGCTACTGCGGCGGCATGTGGCAGGGATCGCGGCAAATTCATCGGCTTCAATGTCGCTCGCCACGGCATCTGCATCGCCTTGACCGGTGAGTGCGGTAAGCAGTTGATTGATTTCTGCCAGTGTGGTCGCTTCATCAAAGCTCGCGCCAAGTTGGCCATCCAGTTTACGCAAGTTAAAACCAGCATCTTGCGCTTGTTGGTACAAGGCATCGGTTTGCTCGCCCGAGTTAAACGTTACGGTATCAAAGAAGCTATCGTGCGCGACGCTCAACCCGGCTGCTTGTACCGATTTGGCGAACAGCGCGGTGAGGTGATGCACGCGGCGAGCAATTTTCTTTAAGCCTTCTGGACCGTGATACACCGCGTAAAAAGCAGCCATGTTGGCCAGCAAGGCTTGAGCGGTACAAATATTGGAAGTCGCTTTTTCACGGCGAATATGTTGCTCACGCGTTTGCATCGCCATGCGCAGGGCTTGGTTGCCTTTGCTATCGACCGATACGCCAATCACTCGGCCAGGCATGGTGCGCTTTAGCTTGTCGCGTGTCGCCATAAAGGCGGCGTGTGGGCCCCCGTAACCCATAGGCACACCAAAGCGTTGTGCCGACCCAATCACTACATCCGCGCCCATTTCACCCGGCGCTTTAAGCAAAGTGAGTGAAAGCAGATCGGTAGCAACCGCGACCAGCGTCTTCTTGCTTTGTGCTTCTGCGATAAGCGCACTGAGATCGCGCACTTCGCCGGTGGTGCCGGGGTATTGGAGTAGGGCGCCAAATACATCGTGCTGATCCAGCTTGTCCGTGTCATCAACAATGATGTCAAAACCTAAGAAGTTGGCACGCGTTTTAATCACATCCAAGGTTTGTGGGTGCACATCGCTGGCAACAAAAAAGGCGTTGCCTTTGTGCTTGCCGCCACGCTTACACAGGGTCATGGCTTCTGCCGCGGCAGTGGCTTCGTCGAGCAGCGACGCGTTGGCCAAATCCATCCCCGTTAAGTCCATCACCATTTGCTGGAAGTTCAGTAAGGATTCTAATCGGCCTTGCGAGATCTCGGGCTGATAAGGCGTGTAAGCGGTATACCAGCCAGGGTTTTCCAGCACATTACGTAAAATAGGCGGTGGGGTATGAGTGTGGTAGTAACCTTGGCCAATCAAGCTACGCTTTATCGTATTTTGCGCAGCAATGTCGCTCAGTTCTGCCAGCATCTGGGTTTCACTTTTCGGCGCGCTCAGATTAAGCGGCTTCGGCAAACGGATATCCGCAGGAACGGTTTCTTCAATCACATGCTCAAGGCTGGTGGCATTGACCGCCGCCAGCATAGCGTCTTGTTGTTTGATATTCGGTCCATTGTGGCGAGCAATAAAATCGTTATCAGCCACTAAGCTATCGAGTAAACGCGTTTTAGTCATGATATTCGTCCTGAATTAGTCGTCGATGGCGGCGGCATAAGCATCTGCATCCATCAGATGATCCAAGTTGGTGTCGTCAGCGAGTTTAATCTTGGCAATCCAGCCGCCCTCAAAAGGTTCGTCATTAACTAACTCTGGGCTGTCTTCTAAATCGTCGTTAATGGCGACAACTTCACCATCAACCGGTGCATAGATATCAGAGGCGGCTTTTACCGATTCCACCAGAGAAAAGCTTTCACCTTTTTCAGTACTGTCACCCACCTCAGGTAGATCGACAAACACGACATCGCCAAGTAGGCCTTGGGCATGATCAGTGATCCCCATGGTGACTGTGCCATCGCCGTTGTCTTTGACCCACTCATGGCTCTCGGAATACTTCAGTGTCGCGTCCATTTGCTACTCTCCTGCTAAATTACGAACTGCTCGATTTATGAGCAATTTACATTGTAAATTGAGGCAAATACTAGTCTACTGCCTCATAATCCTAAGTAATTGATATATGGTTATTTATTGCTATGCCTTTATTGACGATAAAGCGGGAAGCGGGCACATAGCTGTTGCACTTGTTTACGAATCCGCGCTTCAACCTCAGCGTTGCCGTCTGGTTCCTCAACTAAGGCATCTAATACATCGCCAATCCATTCACCGATTTGACGGAATTCTTCGGTGCCGAAACCGCGGCTGGTGCCGGCTGGTGTACCGAGGCGAATACCCGATGTGATCATTGGCTTCTCGGTGTCGAATGGAATACCGTTCTTGTTACAAGTGATCCCCGCGCGCTCGAGTGCTTGTTCGGTTTGGTTGCCTTTTAGACCTTTAGGGCGCAAATCAACCAACATCAGATGAGTGTCGGTGCCGCCCGTGACAATGTCGCAGCCACGCGTTTGTAGAACCTCGGCCAGTACTTTGGCGTTAGCAACCACTTGATCAATATACAATTTAAACTCAGGCTCTAGCGCCTCACCAAATGCCACGGCTTTCGCGGCAATCACGTGCATCAATGGACCGCCTTGTAGACCGGGGAACACGGCCGAGTTGATCTTTTTATTGATGTCTTCGTGATTGGTGAGGATCATGCCACCGCGTGGGCCATGCAGGGTTTTATGCGTGGTGGTGGTGACCACGTGCGCATGCGGCAGTGGCGATGGATGGGCGCCGGTGGCCACTAAACCGGCAATGTGTGCCATATCGATCATCAGATATGCGCCTACTTCATCGGCAATCGCGCGGAAGCGAGCAAAATCAATTGGGCGTGGGACAGCGCTGCCGCCGGCGATGATCATCTTAGGTTGGTGTTCACGCGCAAGAGCCGCGACATCGTCATAATCAATTTCTAGAGTTTCTTGATTAACACCGTATTGCACGGCATTAAACCACTTGCCTGATAACGCAGGGCGTGCCCCGTGAGTAAGGTGGCCTCCGGCATCCAGTGACATACCCAAAATAGTGTCACCAGGTTGCAGCAGTGCCAGCATCACGGCACCGTTGGCTTGCGCGCCAGAGTGCGGTTGCACGTTTACAAACTCGCAGCTAAACAGCTGTTTGGCACGGGCTTGAGCAATGGCTTCGACTTCATCGACATGCTCACAGCCGCCATAATAGCGACGGCCTGGATAGCCTTCTGCGTATTTATTGGTCAAGCAAGTGCCTTGTGCTTGCATCACCGCTTGCGAAACGATGTTTTCTGATGCGATAAGCTCGATTTGCTGTTGTTGGCGTTTGTGTTCGGCTTGCACGGCTGACATCACGGCACCATCGGATTCCGATAAATTGGTGGAGAAAAACTGCTCCAATTCTACATTCGGGTAGCTCGGTTTCATTTCGCTTTCCTTGTTGGCGATGGTGGCTAACAGGCCACAACATTAATCGGGATCACATTGGTAGCGAGGCCACCTTGTGAGGTTTCTTTATATTTGCTCATCATGTCGAGGCCGGTCTCGTGCATGGTTTTAATCACGCTATCGAGTGAGACATGGTGTTGGCCGTCACCACCCATTGCCAACCGAGTCGCGTTAATCGCTTTCACGGCACCCATGGTATTGCGCTCAATGCAAGGGACTTGTACGAGGCCATCTATTGGATCACAAGTGAGGCCGAGGTTATGCTCCATGCCGATTTCTGCCGCGTTTTCAATTTGTTGATTACTTGCGCCCATGGCTGCGGCTAATCCGGCTGCTGCCATCGAACACGCCACGCCAATCTCTCCCTGACAACCGACTTCTGCTGCCGAAATAGAGGCATTGGTCTTGTACAAAGAGCCGATAGCCGCGGAAGTCGCCATAAAGGTGCGGATGCCTTCAGGGTTATTGGGCGATACAAATTTATCGTAATACGCCAGTACTGCAGGGATCACGCCGGCAGCACCATTAGTCGGTGCGGTGACGACTCGGCCACCGGCGGCGTTTTCTTCGTTCACTGCCATGGCAAACAGGTTGACCCAATCATTGGTATCTGTCGGTAATCCATGGGCTTGCTTGTCATGAATGGCCTCGTACATGCCTTTGGCGCGTCGCTTGATGTTCAAACCGCCTGGCAGCACGCCGCCTTGTTGAACCCCGCGATCAATACACTCACGCATCACTTGCCATATATGGTCGAGCCCTTGATTGACGGTTTCATGCGTTGCTGCCGAGTCATGATACTGGGCGCGCGCAATTTCGTTGGTGAACATCAATTCGCTAATACTCATCCCGGTTCGATCACATTGCGCCAGCAGCGTTGCCGCACTATCAAATGGATAAGGTGGCGTGAAATTGGTTGCCAAGGCATCCGTTTCGCCCTCTTCGACCACAAAGCCGCCACCGACAGAGAAATAGGTCTTGCTGGTCAAGCAGTCACCGGTTTTATCATATGCGCTGACAGTCATGCCATTAGGATGCGCGGGGAGAACCTGATCATAATGAAAGGCAATATCTGCCTCCCAATTAAATCGAATATAATGCCGGCCGGCAAAGGGCAGTTCGCCACCATTTTTAACCATATTAGTCATGGTATCGATTTCATCTGATTCGATAGTCGCGGGCATTTCGCCCATCAATCCCATCACGCAAGCGACATCCGTGGCATGTCCTTTTCCGGTCAGCGCCAAAGAGCCGTATAAATCGACATTCACACGATGGATCATATCGAGCGCGAGCGTTTTCGACGCAAATTGCGAAAAGCGTGCGCAGGCAACCATGGGCCCGACAGTGTGTGAGCTTGAAGGCCCCACGCCTATTTTGAACAGGTCAAACATGCTGTGACTCATGGCCTGCCTCCTCGATCAGTAAGGTACGTTTTTATCATTATTTATACTGTCCTACATGCCAACGGGTGTTGCCGACATTGCTTCACGTTACAGCAAACAGTTAAGCGGTGAGATCTCGCGCTTTACCATTAATTTAAACATTTTGTTAACGTACCTAAGCGTTCACTTTTCCGCAAAATAAATTTCCAATAAGAAACCTATGTTGTGATCCTGAAGACAAAACCTCACCTTTTCTCTCTCAATCAATACAGCGCAAACGTTTGCCTTTTTATCTTAAGATAGGGTAAATTGCAAATCCATGTTGATGAAAACATCGCTTTTCGTCAGTGATTACGTGGAACAGTATTCGTGAGTGGATATATAATACATTGATTTTATGATATTTGATTTTAAGCGAGGTGGGGGGGTGATGAAGAGAGCGCGTAGCGTGCCTGTGCCAATTCGCTTGCTATGTCACGTTTATGGCATCACTATTTTCCGATAGGAAACTTTTTTGTTAAAAATGTTAAGGCGTTAAAGCGTCATACTGTGAGATAACCGATAGGGGCGACAATTAGGTGACAACCAATCAATCAACACAGGATGTGTACCCCTCAATGCAGGTAGAACGATCGCAACATGAGGGGGAGGCACGCGAACCCATTGCGCCATTGCGGCTGGGCCCGCGTTTAAAAGCCGTACGGGTTGGGTTAGGGTTAACGCTTGAAGAAGCAAGCCAGCGCACTGGCTTGGCGCGTTCCACGTTGTCCAAAATTGAAAATGAGCAGATATCTCCCACCTTTCAAGCCATGCAAAAACTCGCGCACGGGTTGAACATTGATATCCCGCAGTTATTTGCTCCGCCAAAAAAGCGGCAGGCAACGGGAAGGCGAGATGTGACGTTTGCGGGCCAGGGCAAAGCGCACCCTACCGGCACCTATGAGCATGAATTACTGGCCACACAGTTAAGCAACAAAAAAATGATGCCGTTTAAATCGCGAGTAAGAGCGCGTGCTTTTGAGGATTACAGTGATTGGATCCGACATGACGGCGAAGAATTTTTGCTGGTACTTGAAGGTAGCATTCAATTTTTTTCTGAGTTTTATGAAGCGATTACTCTCAATGAGGGCGATAGCGTGTATTACGACGCCACCATGGGACACATGTTGGCGTCAGTGAGTGACGGCGATGCATTGATCTTATGGGTGACCGCTTCTTAATGACCACACAAACGCCTTGCTTCACGTGGGCATGATGCCCGCAGGCACAATATGGAGAGAATGATGGCAGAGTTACTAACCACCCCGTTACACGGCTTGCACCTTGATATGGGGGCAAAAATGGTTCCCTTTGCGGGCTATGAAATGCCAGTCCAGTATCCGCTAGGGGTGCGCAAAGAGCACTTGCATTGCCGCGAACAGGCGGGATTATTTGATGTTTCTCATATGGGGCAAATTCGCCTCCATGGTGATGACGCCGCGAAAGCGCTCGAAACATTGGTGCCTGTCGATGTCGTCGATTTACCGAAAGGAAAACAACGCTATGCGGTGTTTACCAATGAGCAAGGTGGGATTCTTGATGATCTCATGATTGCGAACTTAGGCGATCACTTGTTCTTGGTGGTCAATGCCGCCTGCAAAGCCCAGGATATTCAGCATTTGCGCGATAATCTTAAAGGGGATGTGACCGTCGATGTTGTTGACGATCGCGCTTTGCTGGCCTTGCAAGGACCAAAAGCGGCCGAGGTGCTGGCGACCTTTAACCCGCAGGTCAGTGAGATGGTCTTTATGGATATTCAGCCTATTGTGGTCAACGGCATTGAGTGTGTGGTGAGTCGCTCAGGTTACACTGGCGAAGATGGGTTTGAGATTTCGGTGCCGGCTGAGCATGCTGCGTCGTTGGCAAAAGCGTTGCTCGATGATGAGGCAGTAGAATGGATTGGCTTAGGTGCGCGGGATTCATTGCGTTTGGAGTGTGGCTTATGCCTGTATGGTCATGATTTGGACACCACCACTACGCCGGTTGAAGCAACCTTAATCTGGGCAATCAGTAAAGTTCGTCGCGCTGATGGTGAGCGCGCAGGTGGCTTTCCCGGTGAGCAAATCATTTTGGATCAAATAGCGACTAAAGCGGTGAGTCGGAAGCGGATTGGTTTAGTCGGTCAAAGCAAAGCGCCGGTCCGTGAAGGAAGTAAACTGTTTGATGCGGACGACAACCAAATTGGCATCGTGACCAGTGGCACCTTTGGCCCTACTAAAGGGATGCCCGTGGCGATGGGTTACCTCCCACCTGAGTTTATTGCCCCCGGCACCGAGGTATACGCTGAAGTGCGTGGCAAGAAATTGCCTATGACGGTCGAAAAAATGCCGTTTGTGCCGCAGCGATATTACCGCGGGTAAATCGGTAGCTTATATAGATGAAGAAGCGCAGTTGGCAGCGACTGCGCTTTTTTATGTTGTTTATTTCAAGTGTTACGCCTCACTCAACTGCTCGACGGCTTCCAGAGCTTGAGAGCCGTAAATCAACGACGGACCACCGCCCATCACAATGGCAACATTAATTGCTTCTACGCATTCTTGCTTAGTCGCGCCGTGCTTTAAAGCGGCGCCGACGTGTGCGCCGATACAGCCATCACAGCGCGCGGCAATTCCGATGCCTAAGGCAATCAATTCTTTGGTTTTTACATCGAGATCGCCTTCTGCCATTGCGGCGCGATGAAGCTGGCCAAATGCAGTCAGTGTCTCGCTGCTGTGTGCTTTAAATTGCTTGTTGAGAGCTAACTGTTGTTGGTTAATCTCTTGGTAGTCTTTTTTACTCATTCCCAATCGCTCCTTATTGTTTAGATTATGCTAATTTATAATCTTTGCATGTAAGATGCAATCAAACTTTGCGAGCTTTATTCACTCTCTTAAAAGCGTAGCTTGTCATTTGTTAAGGAAAAACAGACATCCATATAGAATGAAAGGGGAAACGTAAAAACCACAAAACAAGAACGGCGAGCACATAGGCTCGCCGTTCTATTTTCAGTATGTTTTGCGTATTGCTATACCACTTCTACAAACCCCATCAGACCGGTTTTCATATGCTCAATCACATGGCAGTGATACATCCAACGACCTGGGTTATCCGCCACAAAGGCAGCCTTGGCGTGGCCATTTTTACTTAATAGTACGGTATCAGTATGGAACGGCGTCACAGGCTTGCCATCTATTTCCAGCACCGTGAAGGTGTGGCCGTGCAAATGAATCGGATGATGATACTGGGTCACATTCTTTAAATCGAAAATATAGGTCTTCCCTCGTTCCAGTTTTGCGATTGGCTCAGGAATATTACCTTTGCTCATCCCCTCCCAGGCACGTTTATTCATCAGCCAGAAGTCGTGATTTCCTTTTCCTTGTTTATCCGCAGGGGTAATGGCGCCGGCCCACTCAAACACAAAATGACGAGTTTCGGCATTCACTAAATCTGGTTTTGCAACGGGGTTGAGTGGCAGAGCGGGCAGGGGCTTGTCTGTTAAGGTTGACGGTGTTGTGGTAAAGCTTGTCAACAAGAATGGGAAACGTCCTTTCATGTACATGACTTCGATCTTTCTACCCGCTTTCGGTGCAATCAGGCCGATATCTAGTCGCATCCCTGGGGCGATTTTATGCTCCTCTAACCGTTGAGGCGTTGCGATGGGGTTGCCATCAATGGCGATGATCCAAGCCTCTGCGCCTCGCACTTGAATCGGATAGGTGAGCGTATTATCCACGTTTGCCAAACGTAATCGTGTGGTGGCATTTTCTTGCAGTGTGTATTCAGGGTGGTGAACGCCGTTGACGGTGCCCCACTCGCCGGGAGTGCCCATGCGTGCGCTGTAGCGAGGGATAGCGAGATCTTTCCAGTTGCCTTGACGATCAAGGTGCCAGTGTTTGAGTGCCAGTGTGTGCTCTTCATCAAACACAACCGGCGTGGCTTCCTCGACCACGATGGCACCGACCAGTCCCTTCCCCAGCTGTACCACAGAGTTCATGTGCGGATGGTACCAAAAGGTGCCGGCATCAGGGGGGGTAAAGCGATAGGTAAAGGTTTCGCCCGGTTGGATTGGTGCTTGAGATAAGAAGGGGACACCATCCATTTCTATGGGTATACGCAGTCCGTGCCAATGAATTGTCGTCGGCTCGTGTAAATGATTCGTGAAGTGAATGGTCACTGGCTCGCCTTGCCGACAACGAATAGTGGGCGCTGGGATCTTACCGTTAAACGCCAATACATCGGTTTGATGACCGGGCACGAGTGACGCGAGGCCTGGTTCAGCGCTTAGGTGATATTCCCACTGCCCGGTTTTTCGGGAGGCAGATTTCAGCGAGCAGGCGGGGAGAGTTGAGATAGCAGCCATCGCCACTGTCGATTGTAAAAAACGACGACGAGACCAACTCTGCGTCATCAATCCTTTCTGTCCTTTATGCATACAACGCCCTTTATACTCACAAAAATCATGCGGTATTGTATCGCAAGACCAATAAATGAGAAAGGTTATCAGTTGTATTTGTGAGGCAGTTAAAAGATGCCTATCCAGTCGCTACCTATCTAAGCGGCTGCACATCGTCGAGTTATTGACGATGGAAGGCCTCTAAACCAGGTGATTGATTAATTGCAGGTAATGATTCAAAACCTGGCTTAGCAATGTAGTAGCCTTGGAATAAATCGATACCCAGTTCGGCTAAACAAGCAAGCTCGGCTTCCGTTTCTACGCCCTCGGCAATAATTTGACGGCCAAGTTCGCGGCACATAGCAATGCTATGGCGAACAATGGCCTGTTTCGTGGTGTCCGTATCAATATCGCGCACCAAGGCCATATCTAATTTGACGATATGCGTGTCGATATTGGCGAGAGCTGTTAGCCCTGAATAGCCCGAGCCAAAATCATCAATCGCGGTCAGAAAGCCTTGAGAGCGATAATGGTGAATGATGCGTTGAATGTGTTCGTAATCAAGCACTTCTTCGCCCTCAGTAAACTCGAAGAGGATTTTATCGAGCGGAAACTGGTTATCGCGTGCCGCTTTCAGCGTTGTTTGAATACAACGCTCAGGTTCGTAAACGGCATTAGGCATAAAGTTAATGCTGAGATAACAAGGGATTGCAAGCTCTGCCGCTAATTTGACAGCCTTGATTCGGCAGGTTWGATCAAATTTATACTGATTATCTGCGTTGACATGCTTAAACACACTGCCTGCTCCACTGCCATCAATACCACGCGCCAACGCCTCATAAGCAAACACGGTTGCCGTTGAAAGTTGAATGATCGGTTAAAAAGCCATGGTAAAGGCAAAGGAAAGTGGCTGCGCACTTTTACATGCCTCACATTGTGAACTCGTTGATGCCATAAGCTTATGCCATTAATCAAATAATTAAATTTTTATGTTTATATCAAGATTAATGGAGTTCTCAACAGAATGCGAATTAAATGGCGCAAAGTATGCGAGTAAGCACGGTTTACTGTTGCTTAATGCAGGCTTAATTCATCGTGGTGCCTTAAAACATGGTGCTTTCAAGTAAATATATTCACTGACGTAACCTTAAAGATTATTTATAAGATTAATCAGTAATATACGTAATCTTATGATTTTTTAAAAATAAGTTGGCACCAGATATGCTTAGATTTTAACCGGCAATCGGAAAGTGTCATTGTAATGGCGGCATACTGACCAACAACAATGAATTTTCCGATTATGACCACAAAACACTCAGAATTGGTTTATACCTTAAGTAAGGTGGTTTACGACCAAACCTAAGACGTGCCGGTTTAAAATAGCTGGCCAGTGACAGAGGACGAACGTCATGCTTGCTGAAAAACGGGATGAAATAGACAACCCCCTGATTTGGCCGATACTCAGTATTTTAGAGTCGACACGACAAAGTTGGAAAGTGCATCACCTGCTGGGTGAGTTGCGAAAAGATACCATGATGGCGCAACTCGATGAAGACCCCCATCTTGATCTGTTTAAACGCAATTTCCTGATCATGAACGCCCTATATCAACTTCAAGAAATGTTGCTGCCCCAGCAATGGTTGCAGGTTGAATCCATGGATATTCAATTACAATGGCGTGTGGGAGGTCATGGTTTTGTGGCCAAAGAAATCGATTACCAGGATCCATTACGCGATTACTATATGGACTGGAACAACTATGATGCTAGCCAAGATGATGTCAAAGAATTGCTGTCTTCTTTTTGGAAGCATTACCAGCGCCACATCGGTAATGATACGCCAGGGACTGCGATGCTGGAGCGAAACAAAGCACTTAACGTGTTAGGTTTGGACGAAAATGCGAGCGAACATGAAATTCGTCGCCAGTGGCGGAAGATGGCCCTAAAATGGCATCCGGATCGCCCTGAGGGTGATGCGACAACATTCCGTGAAATGTGTGAAGCGTGGCAGAGCTTAAGGCTTTAACCGGCGGCGAGCGCGCTCACTGAGCCAAGATGCTCGAATCATAGTTAAATAATGAGCAGGGTGAGTGAATATTCACCCTGCTTCGTGTTTTTGAAGCAAGCCTGCGTAATCGCCTGCATGCCATTAAAGCGCGCTTAACGCCTAGGCGTTGTTCAAACTGCGGCTACGCAGTTCAAAAATCAGCTTTTCAGCACTGCATTCAAATTGCATCTTAATCGTCAGTGCGTCGTTTTTAATGTGCTGACTATCAAAGTCATGCTTCACAGCAGGATTAATACTCTTTGCCAGGTCAAGATACTGCTCGAAGCGCGCCGCTATCGCCTCAGGGCTGTTGGCTTGAATGGTGACTTCTGCTACGTCATCGCCCTCTGAGATGATGTAGCCAATCTCAGCACTTACACCGCAAGCATCGCAAGCGTCAGTTTGGTTCTCTTTCATGGTGTTCCCCTACGTAAACGCAGCCAATGACGTCACGTTTAAGACGTGGCTGCAAACCAGTGGTACGATCTTTAGCAAACACATGCCTGTGGCACATTGAGATAGGTCAGGTTTTGATATCTTTTCTGTATTAATGATGGAAAAACTACCGGTGAACCAATCAAAAATAGCATCGAAAAAAAGAAAGGGGTGGTGCTAATCGTATTGTCTTGCGGCGCCCCAGCATAGATTGACGGGGCGCCGGTGAAGCTATAGCAAGTCTTCTTCCCACTGCACGAGCGTGCCTTTTGGCCAGTGAGTGCCAAGATCGTGGTATTCCTGCTCCAGCTTATGGCGACGAATTTTTAAGGTCGGTGTCAGTTTACCGTTCTCAATACTCCATGGTTCTTTAATCATCAACACACCTTTAATTTGCTGGTGTGACTCAAGTTCACCATTGATAGTATCCAGCACTTTTTTTACTCGACGCTCGTAACGAGCGCGATCAAAATGAGGAAAATGGTGTGGGAGCGCAAGTAGAATCGGTGCTGGCATGCCTGAGCCAATTACGCACAACATTTCAGCGTTTGATAATTCAAATAAGCGCTTTTCAATCGGCACAGGGGCGACAAATTTACCTTTGGCGGTTTTGAACGTATCATTTTTGCGTCCTGAGATACTGAGGTAGCCATCGCTGTCGAGCTCCCCTAAATCACCAGTATGCAACCAACCGTCGACCAAGGTTTCCTTGGTTGCTTCTTCATTTTTGTAATAACCGCTAAACAGTCCTTGGCTTTTTACTAAGATTTCTTGGTCGTCTGCGATCTTGATTTCAACCCCTGGGCCGGCATTGCCAACGGTACCAATTTTATCGGCCCGGAAAGGATAATTAATGGTGCTGTAGGCATAACTTTCGGTCATGCCCCATGCTTCGGTGACATTCAAACCAATCTTGCGGTACCACTCCAACAATGCCGGCGCGACAGGGGCGGACCCACAGCCCAATACACGTGCTTGATCCAAGCCTAAGTTTTTAGCGACTTTATTTTTGACGATCGTACTCACTAACGGAATACGGAGCAGTAGGTTCAACTTACCGTCCGGCAGCTTCTCCTGGATTCGCTGTTGAAATAGGGTCCAAAGCCTTGGGACCGAAATAAACAGGGTTGGGCGATGCATTTTGACATCTTCAATGAAAGTATCGAGTGATTCAGGAAATGCCGTCGGGATCCCGCCCATAATGGCTGACCCCATGATGTATACACGCTCGGTAATATGGGCCAGTGGTAGGTAAGAGAACAAACGATCGTCAGGTTCGATACCAATATGATCGATCAACCGTTGCGCAGACCAGCAGTAACCGCCGTAGCTTAACATGGCTCCTTTAGGCGGCCCTGAGGTGCCCGATGTATAAACCAGCGACATGAGATCGCCATCAAGATGAACAGGACGTTCGTCTGACGGTGCGTGGTTGGCGATCAGATCGTGCCATTCGTAATGACAGTTTACGGTAGGATAAGGGAGGGCAATTGTTTTTAGGTTCGGCAGACTTTCTAACGAGGCCGTTAGCGCTTTACTGTCATCTAATTTACCCACAAACATTGCTTTCGATTCGCTGTGGTTGATGACATGATCGATAGTGTCGGTGCCCGCGGTAGGAAATATGGGCACACTGATGTAGCTTCCCATCATCATTGCTAAATCTGCGATAAACCACTCAGCACAGTTTTTTGATATCAGTGCGATTTTGTCACCCGGCTTAAGCCCCATATCGCGGAGCGCTGTTACCATTTTCTGGGCCTGCTCGGCGACCTCGGCAAAGGTATAATCATGAAAGCGGCGCCCGTGGATTTGGCGCAGAAAAACATGGTTTGGGCGCTCATCGGCCCAACGTAAGATCTGATCATGTGGTTTGATATGTGACATTGGACTTCCTCATTGTCGCAACGTGGAGATACGTTAAAACGTTATAATAATGTTAACTTACGGATCCTCGGCCACCATACGCAAGATAATCATTTAAACGACTGTCTAAATTATGACTGATGACACTATTTGCGGTGTTTTTTGCCTGACTTTTCAGTTTTTTCACCCCATTTTCAGGAGCCAATGCCAAAAGCTTGATCAGCCTCCGTATTCACATAAGACGTTTACTGTCAGGCTTTATTGGTGAGTCTGTACTATTTTTACTAAGGGCTAGGCTTTATCGCGAGCCAGACGCAAGTGCGAGCCAAACGGGCGCGCGTTACAGCACTGCGCCAACAGTGGCGATTGACGGGAGAACAGGTTACGTATGCCTAAACGGAGTAAAGCGCAAACGCAACAGACCATTGAGCTCATCCTAGCAGAGGCGAAACACCAATTATTAATGCTTGGCTATGAGGGAATGTCGTATACCACGTTAAGCGAGGCGACCGGCGTATCGCGTACCGGGATTAGTCATCATTTTCCTCGAAAACAAGATTTTATGGTCGCGCTGGAGCCGTTTATCGTCGACAGCTTGCGCATGCCGCTTGATACAACCAGCACCATTAATGCGTTTATGACCAGTTGGATGCAGGCGATGCATGCAAACGGTGACTTCAAAGCCACGCTCAAACTCTGTTTCTATCTACTGATTAGTGGCAAAGCGGACAATGGCGCCGCGTTTAGAATTCTAAAAGCGTTACAAAAAGAGTGTGAGCAGCGTATGCAAACGGATCTCACCGTCGCTTTTTCGCAATTATTAGGTGCGAGCCTGTTACTGTGCCGTCAAAAAAGTGAGGGGCATGCGAAGTAACTGTATAGAGTGTCCGGTCCGATCAGGTTAGCGAGCAGACGCGGCGATAAAATTAACGCCCAACTGACAGACAGAGCTTAACTTTTTTGTTATATTGATCACGCTTTCAAAGCAATACATTTTTTGGAGATAACTATGAACAATACCGACCATCCTCCGAGTCGAAACGGAGAAAAATAGCGACTGTTGGTATTGTCTCTGCCAGTTTACCAGCCGTTGTTGATAGCTGGCCCCACCTGCTTTATTTTTCTCCTCTCGCTCTAACGCATAATGCTGCCTTTTAGGCGCTATACGTTGTTGATGGTCGTTACCTGTTGCCAATCGGGAGATTCGCCATGACGGTAATGAACAACACCTTTGATAACACTGCAACTTTCTCAACCTCCGAGATCGTCGCGGCTCGTAATGCCTTTTTACAATACGAATTAACTCGGCAAGCCGAGCTACTCACCGTAATGCCAATCGAGGAATCGATGGGTGTTCTGCGGCACTGCTCGGTGGCTCATGTTCAACATTTGCTAGATATATTGGGCGAGCAAGGCCATCAGCGGCAAGCGGATGAATATGCGCACCGCCTTGGAGTGATACCACCAAGGACCAACCTGCTTTTGCGTATGATGGAGACACTTCGCGCGCACCGCAAAGTCGTCACGATTATGTCGCTAGTAATGAGCACCATGGGGGTCGTCGGTTACTTGTCATTCTTGTTTTTGCCTAGTTGATGCGCACTTAGCTTGATCTTACGCAGTAAATTGTTGGGCAATTATGCTATCACTATAACGATAGTTGAATTATTCAAAAATATTTTAATAATAGGGTGGCGGCCGCAAGTCGCGATCCCAATTCTGCCAATAAGGTAAACCTATGAGTGATGCACTGGTACTCGTTATAAATTCAGGCAGTTCGTCTTTAAAGTTTGCACTGATGGACGCGCAAACAGGCGATGCTGTGATTTCAGGCGCCGGAGAGTGTTTTGGTCGTGATGACGCATGCATGAGCTGGAAAGTCGACGGTAACAAAACTGGAAAGACATTGAGTGCAGGAAGCGACCACCATCAAGAGGCCATGGACATTATTGTGGGCCTTATCGAAAACAACCAACTCAGTGATAAATTACAAGCTGTTGGGCACCGAGTGGTCCATGGTGGCGAAACCTTCAGTCAGGCGACGCTTATCGATGATGCCGTACTTGCACAGATCGATGCCTTGAAATCCCTGGCGCCACTGCACAACCCCGCTCATGTCGTTGGTATTAATGCCGCGCGTAAAGCTTTCCCTAACCTTCCTCAAGTCGCGGTTTTCGACACAGCATTCCATCAAACCATGCCAGAAAAAGCGTATCACTACGCGATCTCGCGTCAGCTCTATAATGATTATGGCATTCGTCGCTATGGTTTTCATGGCACCAGCCATTATTACGTAAGTCGTGAAGCAGCAAAATGGCTTAATCAAGCGCCTGAACAAACCAACGTCATCACAGTACACCTTGGTAACGGTGCCTCTTTGTGTGCGGTCAAAGACGGTCAAAGTGTCGATACCAGTATGGGCTTTACGCCTTTAGCCGGTTTGATGATGGGCACTCGCTGTGGTGATATCGACCCATCTATTCTAGAGTTTTTATCGAAAAAAGGGCTCAGCATGGATCAAATCCATCATGAGCTGATCGATAAAGCAGGGCTTCTTGGTGTGTCTGAGCTTACTAATGATTGTCGTGGGCTGGTTGAAGCCGCGGAAGAAGGCCACAGAGGTGCGCAACTCGCGCTGGAAATGTTTGCTTATCGCGTTGCGAAATTCATCGCAAGTTACATGGTGCCGTTATCCCGCCTGGATGCGATTGTTTTCACAGGTGGAATTGGCGAAAACTCACTGCCAGTCCGTGAGATGATCCTAAAAGAACTCGCGATTTTCGGTTATCAGTCAGATGCCGACGCCAACGCCGCAGCTCGGTTCGGTGCCGCAGGACAAATCACAACACAAGATTCACCGCTCGCATTGGTGATCCCAACCAACGAAGAGCTGGTGATTGCCCAGCAAGCCATGGCAATGGCCTGATTGTCACGTCTTCTTTGAATACGAAGCGATCCAAGGGGCTCGCTTTTTAATTCATACGCATGAATCAACCCTTCTCAAGCCTAGTGTGATCTTACACTAGGCTTTTTGTCTATAATGATAGACAGTCTGCTCTCGATTTTGGTTTAATACCCGAACAATAAAAGGATTGGTTAGGTATGAAATTGTATAACACGATTAAGGCTTACTTATTTGAAACGTTGGTTTTAGGGGGAGCGCTAGCGCTTGGTATATGGTTAGTGCTGGCCGGGTAGTCAATGAGCCTATACGCCGGTTTAGTACTAGAACGGGCTTTCTTTGCTCAATTCGTTGCAAATCTCGACAATAACAAGAGAAAGCCCCGAGCGGAGGACCTGCTGCTGGCGTTGCAGTTGTAGCTGATAAAACTCAATATCTACATCATCCTCTGGCGCTTCTATATCGCGCTGAATCATACTCATATTGTCGATTTTACGAAGCTTTTTTACCGCATCCAGTACGTTAGGGTCGGTGAAGTGGTAGTCGTCAGCATCATTACTTAGCTGGTTTTTAAGTTTAATAATCTGTTCGATATCGTGATAGGCGTCATCTGACAACACGCCTAGACCAAACAAGAGTTTTAATCGCACTGAAAGATCACCCAGTGGCCCCGTGTCATGCAGCAAAGGCCCCACCACTGATTCTACTGCAAAGTTATCTTTGCGAAAAACCCGCTTGATTAAGCCATCAATAGACGCTTCAAACGTATCGACCGCGGCAACAAAAAAGCCACGCACGGTTGTCGCTTGGTTTAATCGTTCAATGATGTCTGTTTCGTCGAAATTTTCTGCCATAGACTCAATACTGCTTATTGTTATAACGGGGGAGTTAAACTCCCCCTGTGAAGTGCGCGGTTTACAATTGCTGGTACAGGGTGTTGATTGCCTCAATTTCAGGGCTCTCTTCTGCCAAGCCGGTGTATATCGCTAGTGTCTTTCTTACGCCTACCTCAGCCAGTGAAGCTTGAAGTTCTTCAGCTTGTGGGTCGGTGTGATTGGTATATTTCAATGCTGCGGCAATACCTTTTAACAACGCTCGGTTATCCGTGCCATATTCTATTGTACCCAGTAATGGCTTGATAAGCCTATCGTTCTGACTTAGCTTTCGAATAGGCTGGCGGCCAACTCGATCGACCTCATCAACCAAGTAGGGGTTTGAGAAACGCCCCAAAATTTTCTCGATGTACGCTTGGTGAGCGGCGCGGTTAAATCCGTAGCGTTGAATAAGCACTTCGCCGCTTTCCTGCATGGCCTGTTTCACCACGGCATGAATCTGTGGATCGGTAATGGCTTCACGAATGGTACGGTGGCCGCTTAAGCACCCCAAATAAGCAGTGATACAGTGACCTGTATTCAAGGTGAAAAGCTTGCGTTCGACAAACGCCATTAAGTTTTGCGTTTTCTCCATACCGGCGATATCAGGGATCTCGCCTTTGAACTGTTGCTCATCAACAATCCATTCGCTGAAGCTTTCTACCGTAACCTCTAAGGGATCATCGTTCGCCGCTTCCGCGGGCGGTACAATACGATCGACCGCTGAATCGACAAAACCAATCAGTGCCTCTGCTTTTTGATGCAACGCGGGGTCAAGGTGCTTATAGACTTCGCCCTTAAGGTGTGATGTGCCACGGATCATGTTTTCACAGGCAATAATGTTCAGCGGCGCCAAATTGCCCGATTCAAAACGCTTTTCAATCCCGGTGGCTATGGTCTTAGCGATAATATCAAGCACATTGGGACCCACTGCCGTGGTCACTAAATCCGTTTTTACGATTTTATCGATCACATCATCACTTGCCGAATTAACCGCCGTGATATGAGAAACCGTGTCGATATGGCAGTCATTGCCGACCACTTTGACGTTGTAGCTTTGTTTGTGACTGAGTTGATCAATGAGGGGCGCATCAACATCTGCAAAGGTGACCTCGACATTGGCATCCGCGAGTAATTTTCCGATAAAGCCGCGGCCAATATTGCCGGCACCAAAATGAACAGCATTTTTCATAATATTTACCTCAAACTAAAAAAGATGGATATAAGGGACCACCTCAGTGGTCTCCTTATCAGACTGATTAATGGGACGACGTCATATGAGTGACGTTTTCATCACTTAATAGATTGAGGATCTCGTCAATACTGTCGGTACTGGTGAGGGTATCTATTGCATCAGGTTCATCTAGCGCATTAGTGATAGCGGTAATAACTTGGATATGCTCATCGTTTTTGGCGGCAATCCCGATCACCAATTTAGCGATATCGTCTTTATCGTCGGTGAACTGCACACCCGTTGGATACTGGCATACCACGATGCCGGTTTTCTTGACTCCATCTTTCGCTTTGACGGTGCCATGAGGGACGGCGATAGATTCACCGAGGTAAGTTGGAGTTAATGCCTCGCGCTCAAACATGGCGTCGACATAGCTAGGTTCAACGTAACCGAGTTTGACAAGTTGATTGCCGGCAAATTGGATCGCCTGCTCTTTGTTTGTTGCCGTTAAGCCAACATGGATATTTTCACGTTGGAGTTGAAAAGTGGGCGCTGGCGTTGGCTCGAAGCTATCGTCATTCGCGGCAGTATCAGGAACCCTAAGCACTTGCGGATCGTTCGCTGCAGGGTATTTTGCCGCGAGAATTTGGGTGACCAACTGGCCGTAAACCTCACCATCAAGGAAGTTATTAAGTGAAATATGGTGAGCTGATGGGGCGTGAGTACGTGCGCGCTCGGTTAGGTCTTTGTGCGTGATCACAATCTGCGCATCCTCAGGCAAACTATTAACCGCAATATTCGTGACACCAATATCTAGACCGGCGCTTTGCACTTTTTTGCGCAGCAAGCTGGCACCCATGGCACTGGATCCCATACCCGCATCACACGCAACCAAAATATGCTTAACGGATGCAAAATTAACCGTGCCTTTGGGCGCGGATGAGGGAGCGGAGGTATCTGCTTTCGCGCCTGTCTTCATGTCTTTCATTTTCGCAGTCGCTTCATCGAGTGAAGCTTCGTCACTATCGCCCTCTGTGCTTTTTTGCGTTTTCATCAGCAAAGCGGCAACCACAAATGACACACTGGCAGCGGCAATAATTGACGCTAAGACACCAACAACCGATCCTTTTTGCGTCATTAATAGCACGGCAAAGATAGAGCCAGGAGATGCGGGTGACACAATGCCTGCATCAAACACAGTGAGAACGAATACACCTGTCATACCTCCAGCAATGGCTGCAAGGATAAGACGTGGATTCATTAAAATGTAAGGGAAGTAGATCTCGTGAATACCACCGAAGAAGTGAATAATCGATGCACCCCCTGCGGTTTGACGTGCTGTGCCTTTACCAAACACCATGTACGCTAACAAGATGCCCAAACCTGGACCTGGATTCGCTTCAATGAGGAAGAAAATCGACTGGCCTGCTTCTGATGCTTGTTGAATGCCCAGAGGAGAGAAAATGCCGTGGTTGATCGCATTATTCAAAAACAAGATCTTAGCGGGTTCAACAAATACCGACGTCAGCGGTAACAAGTGCGCTGAGACCAAAAATTCAACGCCCGCAGCCAGACCATTGGACAACAGTTTTACGAACGGGCCGATGAGGAAGAAAGCGATAATCGCGCAAAGCATACCGATAATACCGGCAGAGAAGTTATTCACTAACATCTCAAACCCGCTTCTCACTTTGCCATCGATATAAGCATCGAATTTTTTAATGGCCCAGCCGCCGAATGGACCAACTATCATCGCGCCCATAAACATGGGAATGTCAGTCCCGACAATCACCCCCATGGTGGTAATCGCGCCGACAACAGCGCCGCGTTCGCCGCCAACAAGTTTACCGCCGGTGTAGCCGATCAGCAGTGGTAGTAGGTAGGTAATCATGGGGCCGACCATGGCCGCCAATGTCTCATTGGGTACCCAACCGGTCGGAATAAATAGTGCGGTAATAATCCCCCACGCGATGAATGCGCCGATATTGGGCATCACCATATTTGAGAGGAAGCGACCAAAATTCTGTATCTTGATCTTGGTGTCAGATGATATCATAACAATACCCCGTTTGATGTTGTCATTGAACGTGTGTGGTAGAACGGTTCGCCAAAACCGTCTGGCTAGTTAGTACCCAGTCAATTTACCACACATTTTTTCGAGAGAACTGATAACGGGGATTTGTTGACCCACCTCTCACTATTCACGTCGCAACTATATTTTACCCCAACACCTGTCACAAAAATAACATGAAAGTTTAGTACAAAATGAAAAAAACAACATTGTCAATAAAAATCATAATGACCATTATCACATTTTTTG
>NZ_MUFD01000035.1:0-21080 GCF_001995405.1 Salinivibrio sp. AR640
CCAGCATTTCGTCTTCGTGGCCTTCGACAAAAGAATCACCGATAGAATCCGCGGTGCAGGCACCGGCAGTAATCAAACCCTGAGTTTCGCCTTCAATCGAGATATAACATGGCGTTGGCATAATCGCTCCTTTGTATGTCATGGAAGACACATCGCCACCGTGGCGGTGTGCCTGTTCGCTCTCTTATCCTGCGAAATACATGCCAAGTTTTTTACCATTATAAATCAGTATATTAGAATATTCCTGACCAATTTTTTGCACGTGCCAAGCAACTTCTTGCCAAGCCAAGCAAAAAGTTGCTCAGCATAAGGCTACCGGGTAGCTTGATGGACATTAATTTTTTCTTGAAGCTGGGCGACTTTCCAACTTAGGTGGTTTAAGCGTTCGGTAAGTACGGCTAGCTCGGCGTTGGCTTTATCGATATCACCCTGTTCCACAAGTGTTTCGACATAATCGGCTCGTCCATAAATAGGCGATAAGCTGATGGCGAAATCTTCCAAAGATCGAGTTTGCTTTTGCAACGCCCACCAGCGGTTTTGCTCTGCAAGTAGAGCCATATTCGCCATCTTGGTTCGAACCGCGCGAAACTTATCGATGTATTTAGCGGTATTTCCCAGTGCCTCTTTGCGCTCCATGTCATAACGCGTCAATAATTCTCGAGTTTGTTTATTGTCGGCATAGAGTGTGGCCAGTGCATTAAGATGCGCCTTGGCCAGTACTTTGCTCGATTCAATCGACTGCTCCAATTCTTGAGTTGTCGATTGCGCGTATAACGGGACGAATTGTGATTCCCAGCGCGCTAATGTGCTTGGCTGATGCGTTTTTGCAAAAGCCGCCGTGGCGTCAGCATGATTTAAGCTCGGCGCCGGCGCATCAACTTGAAAGGGGGTTTGAAAGTAAGAGATATATGGGTAACCCAGCCATATGAACGCGGTTAAACAGGCCCCTACGACACCGGCCAATAGAGTGCGAATACGGCTTACCCTTATACTAATGGTTGGGTTAACGTTTTCATCGCGTTGTTGCTGTTTTAGTGCACTATGAAATCGTGTTTCTATTCGGTCGATATGTTCAAACAACACATACGCGATCCCCTCATAGTCAACCACATACTTGGGTTGCTGCTGTTCGAGCACATGATATAGGGTGTCGCAGAGCTTTTCACAACGGTACAACTCGCGTAATGCTTGTTGGTCTGGCTTAATCTGGTTTAGCTCTCCTTGTACTCGAGCATTCACCCACTCCAGCGCCTCTTTACGCGCGCGGGCACGCTTTTCAGAGACCGCGTCTTCGTTATTCAAACAAGCAAGGATCAATTCCAACCCGTTTGCCAATCCTGCTAGGCCGCCAATTTTTAACGCCGCGACGGTGTAGTAGCCACTGAGCAGTAAATCAATACCCTGCTCACTGGCGAGTGCTTGACAGTTATCTTTTACAAATTGCCAATCGGTCCCCCCGGATAATGGCGAGTGTCGTTTATTGATTTGGTCTCTAATTGCTTGATAACGCTCGTCATCACGCAAGGGTTGAACATCTTGGATAATACGAAAAGGCTGATTATCAATCGAGAGTATAAAAGACATTTAGCATTCCTGATAAAGCAGGGGCGAGTGCACTCGCCCCATGATCAGTTAGTAGAGATTGCGTGAGAGCTTGAACGATTTGAACAAGCGCTGCGTGAATGGATTAGTGGCAGCCTGAGCATTAACACGGTAGATCATTCCACCGCCATCAACATTGAATTGATAGTCAACCGAGGTAGTGCTAGCCGAGACCACTGCACCTTGATCAAGGAGACGGAACAACGCCCATGGACCGCGAATCACGACACTACGTGG
This sequence comes from Salinivibrio sp. AR640, assembly GCF_001995405.1. NCBI lineage: Bacteria > Pseudomonadati > Pseudomonadota > Gammaproteobacteria > Vibrionales > Vibrionaceae > Salinivibrio > Salinivibrio sp. AR640. Next base: position 1,840 of record NZ_MUFD01000035.1, read on the forward strand.
TGACAGGTTGGTTTTCGTGGGCACCAATGTCAGTTTTGAGGTAGCCGAGTCACGAAGCGTGTTTGGCCAAATGAGCTCAATACTGTCTCTAGGCCCATGGCTGTAGGTCACATACTGGCCATCAACATTCAAAACACTGCGTCGTTTATTGCTGCTTAAACGCAAGGGCTCAACAGAGAAGCTCACATCCAAGATACCTTTACGATTAAAGAAAGCTTCTCGAATTTTTTGTGCTTTTTGGATCTGTGCTAACAAGTCTGGGCGAATTAACGACCCATTTGTCCCTTTATCCCCAACTGATATGTTTTCATCTATAAACATTTTCAGCTGACTATTGTAGAAATTATCCAGGGTTCCTTCCGGCGCAAAGAAGCTTTCAAAGTCGCTAAGTGATGCATCTTTACTGGCATTCGGATTAAACGGATATCGGTTCGCCAACTTTTGTTGATAAGGGCGATAGACATCTTGATACCAACGGACTTCAAGGTGTTTGATGGCCGCTTGTTTAACGACATGCCAGCTTTCATCGGCGAGTTTATCAACCATACCATCAAGCGGCTCAGGTAAACCGGTAGCAATCCGTTTAAGTGTATAAATGGGGTCGGTATTCACCAACTTAACACGTGCTTTGGTCGCATCCAGTGCCGCTGTACCTATGTCAGGCGCATCTTGGATAGATTTAAGGTAGCTTTTTAGCTCCTGTACCGACGCCAACACTTCACTCAGGTAGGCCGGTTTGTCATTCACCGCTTTAACAAGACTGTTCAAATCTGAAAATGGTGCCTGTATTTGTGACGCCACCTCATATTTTGGATTTTCTGAGATCGCTTCTTGAGCGTCTTCATCCAAACCGAGGCCTGATGCAAGCTGGGTATTGGTTTCGAGGGTGCGTAATAAACGCTGCAACGGTCCTACGTGTCCAGTAAAATTATCCAGAACCGTTACGGCATCGTTAATATCACTGAAAAACTTCACATCAATTTCGTTCAGCGCTGTACGCCACGTATTTGTATAATCAGCAACATACAAATCACGTATTTTGTTTCTAAGTGCCCTTTTATCCGCGTCACTAAACTGCGCCGTTTCTGCTTCACCTAATACCCAGCTATCAATCAACGCCAAGTCAGAAACTGACTGGAGCTTCGGCACAAAGTAATCTTCAAAGCCAGTTTTGGTCAGCATTTGCGGAATATGTAAGTTTTCGCTATCGACTTCTCGCTCATCAAAAACAACATCAAAGACAGGACCTACCGCGTTCCGCAGGTTCATTCCCGAGCCCAGAACGGTCTCTGCGTCTAGCTTCAAGTTCCGATATACACGTTGGTCGGTCGGCATTGTCCGCAAATCGGCTTGAGCACGTGCAATGGTCATATCATAGGGCCGCATCACACGCTCTGCCACGTCGTCACCTTGACGACGTGCAGCCGTCAAATCCGTATGCCGCATGGCATAATCCAAATGGCCGAGTAAACGTTCTTGAATGACCTTTTGCCCGGCAAATTCTTGTTGCCATCGTTGACTAAAATAATCCATCACATAGTCATGATAGCGGCCGCTTTTATCCACCATCATCCGATAAACACGTAACGCCACCAGCTGCTCTTGATCTGTTGTTGCCTGATTAAGATCAACAACCGTATCCGCCATCAAAAGAGGCAAGAATCGACTTTTTAATAGGTTGAGGTACGTTTGTTCGACTTTAGGTCCAATCACATGACCCTGATATAGACCAAAGTCAAAGACATATTTAGGCTTTTCGCGGAAAAAGCCAAATTCCAGCGTCGCTTGACGGATCTGGTTGAGCGGTTTGAGCACCTCACGTTGCGATGCACCGGCAGCACTGTTTGAGAACTGGGTTTTATATTGATCAACTTTTGTCAATACCGCATCTGCATGTGCGACGTTGGCCAGATAATAGCGATGCCACGTCCCCACTAATAAGACAGTGGCGATAGAGCATGCCAATACAGACATTCCCATCAGGCGCCGTTTATGTTTTGCCACGCGGAAGTTATCTGACGCGAGTCCCGCTTCGGGATAGATAATATTGCTAAATAGTTTTTGCGTGAAAAAAATCGTTGAATTCTTGGCCTTTTGAGCATGATTGACCGCATGTGACAATCCATAACGACGAGAGGCTGCATCATCGAATGCGTTCGTTGGTACCCCTTGCTGATAGACAGAGGTAAAATACGCGCCTCTAACCAGCGCCGAAGTAGAGAATTGATCACTCGCCAGTGCTTCATTGAAAAAAGTAGCAAGAATATCTTTCAGCCCAGCGATCTGACGCGAGAAGCTATAAATCGCTTTACGATCCTCAAAATCAATCGGAGCGGCCAGTGCATGCGGAACTATCGCATTAATGCGATCAATAAATGCAGAATAGTGTTCATCAAACTCTTTAAGCCATGAGTCCAAATCATCCACAGAGTTTAAAGAAAAAGTGAAACCAAGCACCTCATCGCGTTGCTGCTTAGAATAATGTTTAAAAAACGGTTCGAAGCCATACAACAAGTCGAGTTTTGTTAGTGCAATATAAACAGGAAGCCGTGTCGATAGCGTCTCCATCAACTCCCGCAACCTGGCACGTAATAGGTTGGCATACGCCTTGCGTTCTGATGCCGTGGCCGTGGCAAGGTGTGACGCATCAAGGGTTAATACAATCCCATTCAGCGGACGGCGGCTACGGGTCTGCTCCAGCCACTGAACAAAGTGCGACCACAAACGACGCTCAAGCTCACCATCATTATTTTCGTCCTTATGTCCTTGTGTCAGCAACTCACCATCTGGGTCGATAACAACCGATTCGTCACCGATCCACCAGTCAAATGAGTATGGATTCTCACTCTTTTTGCCCGATGCGCGCATAACTGAAGAGAAAACAAAGTTCTGCCCCGAACGATTAATTAGGCTAGTTTTCCCCGCATTTTCAAGCCCGAGAACAAGATACCAAGGGAGTGCATAGAGATGATTCCGCTTGTTCAAGTTTTGCTTCATATTTGCAACAACCTGATTCAGCTCTTTCTCTTGGCGCTCTTCGTATATCTGAATGGGGTCTTCACGCAATCGTTCAGTGTGCGCTTGCTCTGCTTGGAAGCTTTGTAGCTTTCGCCATTGCCATACGCCCCAAATCGCTAAAGCGCCAAGCGTTATAAAACCACTACAAACAGCGCGTGCCATCACGGATGCTAATGGTTTTTTCTCGCCCATCGTCAACCAAGGGCCTGCCCACCAAATGGCGACATTAATAAGAATAAAAATCGCTGCTAATAAAATAGGAAAGGCTGCGACCATGCCAGGCTTAAGCTTTTTCGCTATTTTAAAAATGTTTTTCCACATGAATTTTCGCCCTTAATCACTCTGACGTTGTACTGCGTTCAAGTTGTTCCACCAAGCTGGGTTCCCAGTCGATGACGCTCATGGTTTTAATTTCTTGATTTAGCGTTTGATACTGCTCTTGAGCCATACTGTTAAGTTGATTCGCTCGCATGAGATCGGCCGATATCATTCGCCAATAGAAATGATCGCGTGGTTCTCGTGCCGCTTGTAGCCCATCGTTTAGCATGGAGAGTGCTACCGCAATACCTCCCTCTTTGGCCAACGACAGCGCTTCTTTTCTCTTTTCTTGCCAGTCACCGTTTACGGTCTTTCCACTTGCTTGTCCCGTACTGCCATGAGCTAGCCAATCTTTAACCGCATCAGACACAAACGGCTCTCCACCCTTGAACTTCAGCTCTGCCAGCCCAGGAAGCCGCTCTAGAAACTGACTGACTTCTGACTGAATCGCGTCACACCAACTTTGGTGACCCAATTTTTTAGCAATGGAGTAACTCATTAAGTGCCCTTCAAACCAGTAAGGTGCCATAGTGAGGCTTTGCTCAACTTGCCGCCATAATGCCAAATCGGGGTGCCGCATTTTATCTTGATAGTCTTTCACTCGATCTTGTTGCATCCCTCGCAATTGCGTCTCGCCGCCGGTTTTATGATCGGGTAAGGCGGTAATGCTGTACCAAACCGCATAGCGACGAAGGCGGATCGCGAGTGCCATACCATCATCTTGTTCCGCTAGAAAAGAGGCGACTTTTAGTAACGTTTGCTTGGTTGCTTTGTCGCTGGAGTGATCAACATCTAAGCCAGAGGATGTCGCTGTTGTCGTTGCGGTTCGCGCCGAGGCTTGCGGTGTTTCTTTCGCGGTTTGGTTAGCACGCTGACGCTCTTCCGCCTTTCGCAGTTCGGCTCGCACATTCACGACGACACTACTGACGACGTCATTGGTCAGGCCTTTCTCTTCAACTGCCTTTTCCCATTCCGCGATCGCCTTCGTCAATGACTCACGATCTTGCGCATCAAACTGGCCAAAGTCCGTTTTATCTATCGACATCGAAAATCGCTGTGCCATTTGACTGAAGAACTTTCGACGAGGCAGATTCCCACGCTTACCCGGTGCTGGGAAGCTGTCTTCCCAATACTGAGACATAAATGATGCCATCAACTCAAACGAGAGGATAAAGCGAGCCGGAGACGCTTGGTGATGTAGACACTGCAGCAGGTAAGTCAGCAATTTAATGTCTTTGCTCTTTTCTGCTAACAACTTAACAACGCTGTGCTCCACCTCGTCCCACTGAACATCAGCATGGGAGAGAGAGCCAACTTTCATCATCTGATCTTCAACGAAATCAAACAAAGGATCATCGACTAAACGCTCACCGACTGCGCTATTTCCCGGGATTGGCTGTGAAATGCTGCGTTTATATTCTTTCAGTTCCATATTTACCAACCACAACGAGAACGAAGAGCGCCCAGTGCATTACTTAATGGCTGGGTATCAAATGTCAGCCCATCAACGTACTGAGAATTAGAGCGAATGGTTAAGCGTTCATCCTGCGCTAATGTCTTCATTAGACGGATTGCAGGTAGACCACGAGAGGACGAGAGCACAACACCTGAGTCATCATTTCGCCAATACTGGGTCTGAGTATTTGGGAACGTTAGTTTGACCCGACCATCATCAATCGGCTCCGGTAGCATCAACTCCACTCGGCTTAAGTTATCGATACAGCTAAGCATCAATAACGGCTGTTCGCTGCCTCGAAAAGCGGTGTTAATGTTACTCGCCTGTAACGTAATCCATGCGCTACTTCCTCGTCCCTCACCCTTTTGATTCAATGACCATGTTTTTGGCGCACTGTCTTGTGCCGCTTGTGTTGCTCTACGCCACTGTAACGGCATTTCTAAGTGATTATCTGCAGGTTCAGACGATGAAACTTGGGTATTAAATACTCGATCAAAGCAGGCGAGGCGATCTAATCGTGACGTCACCGCGCGGCATTGTTTGGCTTGCTCAACTTGCTTTTGAGCGGAAGCAGGTGCGCCAGTCACCGTGGACGGTGCCAAGATTGACACCAGCATGACCCCGGCTAGTGCACAATAGTTTGGGTTATTCATGGGGCTTTTATCTCTAGTTTTCGGCACTTATAGGTTAGGGTTCGACGAGGAATGCCCAAACTATCGGCAGCTTTGCTTTTATCGCCATCAAATTGAGACAAGCGATCAGTGATGATCCGTTGCTCAAAGTCGTGCAACGCTTGTTTTAGATCGGCGATGGAAGCTGCATCAATATTTAACACGCTATCAGCCGTCGACGCGCCATTGGTATAGCCTATAGGCATCGACTGAACGTTTGAGGAGCCTGATACAGGTTGCCCGTTACTGATACGCCCACTAAAGGTCGCAATGCTGATAGATTCACGATCAGGCGTTTGAGCACATGCGTATTCAATAAGGTGTTTTAATTCTCGTACATTACCTGGAAAGCTATAACTCAAGAGCATATCGAGCGCGTCAGGCTGCAGCTCTCCTACACGGGTGCCGTGTTGATGATTGAACCTATCAAGAAAGTGATAACTCAGCTGACGCACATCTTCTTTGCGCTGAGCAAGCGATGGCACATGAATCGGATATTGGAGCAAACGATAGTATAGATCTTGACGGAAAGAGCCTGTTTTTACATTGTCCAGCAGGTGCACATGTGTCGCAGACACCAACCGAAAGTCAGATTGACGCTCTCGACTTCCTCCGACGGGGCGAAACGTCCCTAATTCAAGCACACGCAGTAATTTAGCTTGCAAACTCATCGGCATATCACCAATTTCATCAAGAAACAGTGTTCCGCCATTTGCTTGAGCAATCAGGCCCTCTTTATCTATGTTCGCACCTGAGAATGCACCCTTTTCATAACCAAATAGCTCACTTTCTAGCAAATGTTCAGGAATAGCAGCACAGTTGATCGGAATAAATGGCTGGTGTCGACGCGGTGATAAATCATGCACGGCACGCGCGACAAGTTCTTTACCACTTCCTGTCTCGCCTTGAACCAGTACAGATAATTGTGAGGAAGCCGCATTAGCAATTTGCTCACGCAGTCTTCTCATTAAAGTACTGTCTCCAATCAGGGTGGAGGATAGGCTCGCCGCTCTTTCTTGCTGCCGTGTTTGCTTTTCAATGTCAGTCAAAGAGGCTTTTAACGCACGACGATTGCTTTCCTCTCCTTCCATTTCATTGAGCAGTGACCATTGATGTTCAAACACATCCAATACCTGTAAAAACGACGCATCATTCCAAAGGCTAGATAGCGTTTGGTCATCGCCGATAAGACAAAGCAAGAGTTTTACATGTCTATCATGGCGAATTAACGGTCGAATAGAGACGGCTTCAAATAAGCCAAGATCGCCAATAGCCTTTGAAAAGGCTCGATTCGACTGCCAATAAACAATGTCTTCTGCCACTAAATGCTTAGTCGTCGCATTTTGCAACACGTGTGCAAATGGCGTGTCAAAGTCGGTGACAGACCAAGACTCCCCGCTGGAATGGCAGACAAGCTGCCTGCCATCACAACTCGGGACCAGCAGCATTCCTTTGCGCAGCTTGAGCTCGCTGACCAAAATCTGGATAAAGCGAGACTGCAAGTCAGTTGTTCGCCTTTCCCGAGCTAAGTCAGTAACATAAGCTAGCCAGTTATGCATTCTTATTCTACCTCACCCTTAAACTCGCCATTATCTGCCAGTAGACGAACGTGCGTGATCGCCGCTTTGTCGGCCAGCTTGTTTAATAATTCGAGTGAGACGGGTGGCAATAACTGTCCTTCAATAATCGCCTCAAGCATACGAGCGCCATTTTCGCTCCGCGTCGCGCGCTTCAAAATCTCGTCAATTAGGCTGTCGTCAATATCAACGGTTGCGCCATAGCGCTGAGCAAAAGTCGCTTCCAGGTGCGCTAATTTGCCGCGTACGATCTCCGCCAACACGTCACGTTCTAGTGGGACATAAGGCACAACCTCCATCCGTGCCAGCAAGGCAGGTTTAAAGAATGCGGCAAGCTCAGGATATAACGCATCATCAATGTTGGCTTTGTCGTGTGCATAGTCAACAATCGTTTGATAGCCCAAGTTAGACGTCAAGAAAAAAACGGTGTTCTGACAGTCAATCATGCGCCCTTCACCGTCCGCTAGCTCCCCTTTGTCGAAAGCTTGATAGAAGATGTTGAGCACTTCTGGATGGGCTTTTTCAACCTCGTCAAGAAGCACCACAGAATATGGCATCTTGCGTATTGCTTCGGTCAATACACCGCCTTCGCCATATCCAACATAACCTGGGGGCGAACCAATAAGACGTGAGACCGTGTGTTTTTCTTGGTACTCTGACATGTTGATCGTGGTTAAAAATTGTTTACCACCATAGAGTTGCTGGGCTAATTGCACCACGGTTTCTGTTTTACCGACGCCGCTTGGTCCTACAAGTAAAAATGCGCCTTTGGGCCGTCCAGAGCGCCGCAAATCCGCACGCGCAGTCAGTAAGTGCCGATGTATGCGTTCGATAGCAATGTCTTGCCCTTTAATCGCATTTCCCAGTAACCTTGTCAGGTTTGTGATTTTGTAGAGCTCGTCGCTGTTCATTTGATCGATAGGCACGCCTGTCCAATCAGAAATCACTTCTGCCACCTGCTCAGCATCAACGTGTGGATGCATCAACCGCTGGTCATGCGGAATAGCGTTAAGTGCATCGTATTTGTCAGCCAATGTCTTTGCTAACGCTTCACGGTCTTGCTCTTGTGACGCTTCATCAACTTGACCCTCATCAAGTTCGGCTGATAGTGGCGGATTTAACAGTGTCGCGCGTAGATCAATGATTTCCTCAACCAACAAACGCTGCTCCCCCCAGCGTGCTTGCAGTGCATGCTTTTCAGCTTCGTCCGCTTGCTCTTGTGTCTCAAGCTCATCTAAACGAGCTTGATCAACGGCTTGGCCAATATATTGGGCTCGCTTCAGCATCTCTATTTCTTGCTGGCGTTGATGACAGAGTGTTTCAAGTAACGCGAGACGTTTAGGAGGAGTCGTTAAGTTAATGGCAATCCGTGCACAGGCTGTGTCGAGTACATCGATCGCTTTATCAGGCAGCTGACGCCCAGATAAATAGCGAGCAGACAGTTCCGCCGCCGCTTTTAAGGCATCATCGGCAATCAATACACCATGGGCTTTTTCATACACACTGCCAAGCCCTCGCATAATATCAACGGCTTGGTTTACGGAAGGCTCTTCAAGCTTCACCAACTGAAAACGACGCGTCAAAGCAGGATCTTTTTCGAAATACTTTTTGTATTCTTTCCAGGTGGTTGCGGCGATCGTGCTCAGCTCGCCACGCGCTAAGGCGGGTTTGAGCAAATTGGCGGCATCACTGCCCCCTTCCTGGTTTCCTGAGCCAATGAGAGTATGAGCCTCATCAATAAACAGAATAATGGGGTTCGGCGCGCTCTTAATGCCATCAATGACACCTTTCAAGCGCTTCTCAAACTCACCTTTGACGGAAGCACCCGCTTGAAGCAAACCAAGATCAAGGCAGAATAGCTCAACGTTTTGTAGGCGCTCTGGGACATTACCGGCCGCAATGCGTAAGGCTAACCCTTCCACCATGGCGCTTTTGCCTACTCCCGCATCACCGACAACAATTGGGTTGTTTTTACGACGGCGACAAAGAATATCAACCATTAAGTTGAGCTCTTCTTCGCGACAAAGCACTGGATCCAATTCACTATTTTTGGCTTGTGCGGTGATGTTGGAGCAATACTTATAAAGCGGTGACTCGCTGCCTTCCATTGATGGCGCTTTTGGCCCTTTTTTCTGGTCACTTTCCACGGCAGTTTCAGCAGAGTCCGCGACAATAGCGTCAAAATGCGTTTTCAAGCTCTCGCGATTAATGCCTGCTAATAACTTGGATGCCGAACGCGACAAGTAGCGGTCGGCGCGATTTAATACCGCAAAAAAGACGCTTCCCGAACGCAATTCTGATTGGTTTAGCTCTGTGGTTGATAGCAACCATGCTTCTTGCAGTACTTCAACCAACAGCGGCGAGAACGCTGGGTAGGTATCAAGCGTGTTATCTCGCTCGTAATTACCTGCGAGCGCTTGCTTAAGCGACTCAGTGTCGATATTTGCTTGCTTGGTAATGAGTCGAACGTCAGACAAAGGATTATCTAGCAAGATCTCTAGGAAGTGCTCAACTAAGACTTCAGGATGATGACGCTCAATACATAATGAGGCGGCTTGCTCGAGCGCTAATTTGCTTGGCGCATTCAATTTAGCGATGAGCGTGGACAATTCAATTCGAATCACAGGGACACCTAATTCTAATCAATATAATGTTGTTCGGGTCACAGCAACTGATTCAGTTGACTGAGTACATTTTCAGACTTTTCATGTAAAAAGTATGAATAGCCAGCGAAGATACCCGCCCACAAGACGAGAAATCCGACAAAAATAGACCAAAGCGGTACCTGGCGGCTGAGTGCATACCGAGTGTTAACAACATGGTCACTCCCCTCACTCAGTTGTTTGGGTTGCTTTTCATCATCTAATAGTTGGTCATGTAGCCTTTTAATGACTTTTTCTCGCTGCGCATACCCCTCATCAATCACTCGATATTTCCCTTCAAAGCCCAAGCACAAGCAGTGATAAATAAACACGAGTAATGGTCGATACCTCTCGGGCTCGTTTTCCAAACGACCTAGAACAGTAAATACTTTCTCACCTCCCCATGTTTCATTGTGGAAACGAGATAACATTGAATGCTCAGCCCAGCAGGTGTTAGCTCCCCATGGGGTACCCATGACCGCTTCATCAAGAAACGTACACAATATATAGCGATATGCCATCAGCATTGCATGTTCATAACCTTGCTCTGATAGCTCTATTTCGATCGCTTTTATTTCCTCGATCGTTTGGTGGTAGATTTGCTCAATATTCTCGCAACTGGATAATGAACGTACTCGCAACGCTAACCCGAATAGAGGGGTTGCCGCATCCACCAACGCATTAGCATTGTGGCCACGTAGTTGAAACCAGTAATCTTGGTCACTGTCTATTTTTTCAACGTTATCATGTAGGAGGTCTTTAAAGACACTTTCGTCAGTGGCTGCCATAATCAATCTCTTATTGCCCAGAATTGAATATCAAGATCATCAAATGCGGCGGCGACATGGAATGCAAAGCCACTAGAGTTCGTGAGCATCGACCACGCCGCACTCTCTTTGTCCAATTGGTAGTAGGTATAGCCGGCATGGTAAGGCAACTGGCGAGGCGCCACAGGTAGCGAAATCAGCGGAATACCAGGCAGTTGAAGTGAAATAAGCTCGCGAATTTTCTCAACCGAAGAGACTTTGGTTTGCTGAGTGAACAATCGCCGTAACTCATCCAATGGCATACGTGCTTTAACTGCAACGATAAACTCTGCCGACTCCATCAATTGCGGGTCTTGAACCGGCGCGACCATCAGGCCGTAGTTGCGCTTATCTAGCTGAATAGAGACGGCTCGAGGCTCCAGCACCACACTGAGGCTCTGGCGCAAATAGCGGATAACAGGCCAAAATGCATCACCCGGCATATCATGGTTATAAGCTGGCATTGACGGTGCCAGGCGGCTTTCATCCGTGAACGTTGCTAGCTCGCCACAAATTGACGACAAGCATTCATACAAACGTTCTGGGTGCAGACTGCCTAAAGAAGCAAGGTGCTTCATCTGCGGATACAGACGGTTCAACGAATGTAAAAGCATAAAATCAGAGACATCAGCCACACCGCCCTGAGAAGGAGAACTAATACGTTGAGCGATATTTTTTGCGCGCTCTTGCATCAAACCAGACATTTCATTGATAAAACGGTGCAAGGTCGCATTACCAGCAACATTGAAATGGCACGGAATAAAATTAGCATCAAGGACAACACTGCCGTCAGGTCGCTTTTCTGAAATCCGTGCAATAGGAATAGAGGCATAGGCACTGCGATCCTCTTTTTCTAGCATCAATTGCAACTGAATCGGTGATACATCAAGCGTGGTTGTGTCACCTTGCACACTCTGTACATCTCGTACATCGATACGACGGCTTTCATAGCGCCCTGACCCTTTTTCATCAGGCCAGTTCACTTCCATAATCGATTCACTGCGCAACGGTATAGCAAGGTAAATCAACTGATTTGAAAGCGATCCGTCTTCGATTTCTAACGCTTCAGGCATTACGTCTTCTTGTGGGATACGAAACGCCGTTCCATCTGGCATGACACCGACTGCTCGCTCGATAGCAATACGTCCAAACGCTAGGTATTCCGGATTTAGTGACAGCTCAGCAATGCCATATAAATATTTACTGACGGACGTTAACCGCTCTTCCAATAAATACTCACTGTAGCGCTGATGCTGCTGGAAATGCTGAGGCTTAATAAAGAGTCCTTCGCTCCATATCACGCGATTACGTGCAAACATTACCTTTATTCTACCTTTTCTAATTTCACGTCATAATCTTGAAATAGCATCAACAAATGATACTTGCGGCCTTTGTTCAGCACTTTGACAGCTTTTTTCCATTCCCCGAGATTAGGTTCGGCAAAATGTGCCATCACACCGATATAATTTGTGTCTTCATCGATCTCAAACGCATTGACAAATTTGAATTGCCCTGGGGTCAGAACATAGTCGTAGTTATTAATAAAGTTACTACTCAATGCACCTTCATAGTCAGTACGCAATTGATCAAATCCCGCAGACATGAACATCGAATCATCTTCGAGTTCAAAGACTTGTACCTCGATAGGTGCTGGGTCTCCTGCTATATTCGGATTTACACCACTGTCACTGACTAAACTAAACGTCGCAGTCGTGGGTTGTTCTTCAGGCTTGTATTCATCTGAAGAACTACAGGCTGTCAATAGTATGATTGCGCAAAGCACGCCTAACTTTTTAAGCATGATTAGCCCTCCTGTTGTTTTTCGCGAATACGTTTGTCATAGACCTGCTCAAATATTTCCCAAAAGAGTTTAGCGAAGCCTTGTTGACGGTTAGATGTAAGCTCTTTGTAATAATTACAATACATTTCCCACGCCCAAGCCGACTCACCATCTTCATGTGCGTCCGTATTGCGTCGACAATGTTGAAAACGACGTAACAGCACTTCCGGTGAAAACGCGTTTAATATTTGATCTAATGCTTCTGAAATCGCATCCTGCGTTGCTTCATTATGATCTCTTACATTTTTTAAGCTCTCAGCAATGGCTGCAGGCGCAGACAAATGAACTAAGCTTTTATCCGCGTCATACATAGTGCGAACCGTATCTTGGTAAGAAAGACCAAGACGTAACGGGTTGTCTTCAATAGGTTGAAGATTACGGTTCATCGTTCCAAATCGTCCTTCTGCAGCTTGTTCGTGCAGTGCTAGCAAGCCTTTTAAACACGCTTGTAACGATTGACCCATTTCTTGTGACAGGAAATGCATCCGTTGAACATCTTGTTCATTCGTTATACGAACACCAAGCCCTTCTAGCATTGGACCCGTTAATAAGTGTTGCCCGTGTCCACCATGGTTATTTGACGGCGTAGGCGATGATTCATTTTGCAAACTCTTGGCCACTTCTTGCTCGAGAAGTCCTAGCTCTTTTTCGTCCATTGGCTTCATCTCATTTTCTATCGGCTTGGAAGGAGTATGTGATGCCATATTCGCTGGCTGTGCATCCAATACTTGTTGATCTGACTTGTTACTGGTGGCCTGGTTTTTTTTCTGACCGAATCCAAAAATACGCTTCAATCGCACAGAGGCAGACATGACATCTTCGCTGTCGGCCTGAGGCGTAAACGAAGGTTGCTTTTCAACCAAGTTTTTCTTTGAAATCAGATTACCCGTTTCACTGATCTGCTCGGCTGGTTCACCATCCAATAACCAGTTTGATCCTTGGATATGTGTCGATGCCTCTAGCTCGGCCAAGGGATCAATAGGCGCTGATACATCTTCAAGCTCGGGCTCGTCATCGACTGGTTCATGACCATTCGCTAACAAATCTGTGTGGTTAGAATCAAAAAGCGTATCAATATGTCCAGCGTCAACCTCTTCGTTTTTTCCGGTTAACACGCGTATCTCATATGGGCCAATTTGCATTTCATCTTTATGTGCTAAACGTGCTAATTGCCCTTTACCAAGCGGCATATCGGTACCGTTAACAAAGGTCTGTCCACACTCATCACGCACACAAAAAGCACCATCCACCATTAAGATCTCACAATGCAAATCATGTACGCGTCCTAAACGATCTTTTAATCGCCAATGCACGGCGGGCGATGCGCCAATGGTGCCACCAGATTCCACAAAACGAATCTGTGCCGACAAACCAGATTCTAAGGTTTGCGCGTTTGCGACTACGAGTGTTATGCCGTTTTGATGTTGTGAGACCATCGTTATTGCCTTACCTGAATTAATACACGCTTATCTTGCAGCTCTTCGCCAAGGAAAGATGTCCATCCCAGCGCTATGTGTTGCCCCAGCTGAAGAGCAGGTGTTTCTTCATCTGTCATCGACAACTCCAAATCAAATGCCATCTGCTCACGCAGAATAAATTCAACTAACTTACACAAAGGCTGATACTCTTTACCGACCGGTAAAAAATCATTAAAACGCTCTCGTGTCAGATCTTTGATACAAATAACGAACTTTCCATTGCAATCAAAAACCGACTCTCCAATCACAGTGTCTTCACCAAGGCGACCATTCATACAGCCAAGAGACATCTGTTGCTCTTTCGCAATCTTTACCTTGCGCGTTACCCATTGGCGGATCTCTACATGTTCAAGATCAAAACAGTGCGCGATGATGCCAGCAACCACTGTCGGTGATCGGCTTCGCCCCGCTAACGTCCCGGCATAAGCCAACATTTTGCACCAGTTTATCGGGGTGTCCCCTCTTAACTGGGGATCACCCAGCCCAACAAGCGCGAATAACTGTGCCGAAAACTGATCTTCCGCACCTGGCTGAAACCTGACGTAATAGCGGTATTTGCGCCATATGCGATAGACCAATGCGATCAATCGGTTATTAAAAAAGTCCAAGAAGGGTCTTTTAATTCCTCCTGGCTCTTCATGTAGCAGTTGCTCTGTAATGAATGCCGGCAGTGGCGATTGTGAGCCCGCAAGTCCTAAAAAGTTCGTTAGCATCACTGTGTGATCATTCACTTGATCCAGCGATGCTATATCTGATGCAGCAAACCCAAGACTCGGATTTGCACTAAACACTAACTGGCACTCGCGTTCCCATTCTTCTTCCTCTGGGTTAAGCCCTTTATGCTTTTGCAAAAGCTCAACTAATTGGAAGAAGCTATACACTCGCGCATCTTTTACGAGATCAGCGGTACTCATTTCTGTTTCTTCTAAATGAGTGGTTGCTTCCCGACTCTCGTCTGCCATGTATAGCTCTCATTATTCGTTGTGTTGATGACGGTGAGCTCATGAAAAGAATTAATGCTCGCATACAACGAGAAAAAGTGGCTGAGTACCGTTCCAAATAAATATAAATCGCCTTCAGAACCAAACCCGTCTTGATTAAGATAAATCGTCGACTGTAAGCCACGGACAGGCATTCCTCTCAATAGCTTATCCATTGGCTTTGATTGAATGTCTTCAATCGCGTTTAGCCGCTTCTTACCTACTCGCTCTGCTTGACGATCGACAAGCGCACGGAAATCATACGCTGTTAATACACAGCTAAGTGCATCTTTGGATAACAATGACAAATAATTGAGCGATAAATTAGAAATCAACATCCATAATAAACTGCCATCTAGCACAGGACGGAGTGCTTGAGTTGGAATGGTGATATTCTCGAATTCTGCAAATGGTGGTGAGCTATCCGTTGGACACGATATATCACCGACGCCTAACTCCAAAGGTAACTGTCTATTCGTACAAGTCAGCTTAATCGAAACAGCTTCATCGACGTCCACGGATGTCGATTCGTCCCCTCGAATGAAAGAGATAAAAGAATCGAATCCATCACCACGAATACTGTCTTTGACACGCGCTCGGTAATAGAGTGTCTCGCGGTTACGCACGCGCTCAACTTCATGCTGGAAGCTTTCAAATGGCGTATAAGTCCGCTTTTGACCGCGAATAGGCTGGCCATCAATAATCTTGTCTTGTCGCCCAGTGACACTATCAATACTAAACACTTCATAGTGAGCCGGTTTATTACTCGACGGGATCACCTTGTACTCAGTGTTTTTCCCCGTTAAATCAATAGGGTCTGCATCATGATTGAATAAGTTAATAATGGGTGTGCAGTAAAGCTGAAAACTCTCAGGTCTGACTCTGACATCCGATGGCAAGGTTTTAGAGAGATGCAGCTGCACCGTAAACCGTCCATATACATTACTCGGTATGGCTTTATCTAACCCCCCGATGTCAACAAAGTGAAACGCCTCTGGAAATGACAAATACTCCTGCAGCACACGATAACCATCATAAACATTTTGCGGATATGGCAATAAAGCATCGCCGGCGTTAAATCCAACAGATGAAAACGCATCACGTGGTAACGAAAATGCTGTTCCATCAACATGCACAGTTACCTTCTCTAGATGATGACTCAACCACAGATAGAGCATTTGCGCGCTGTATTTGTCTCCGCCAATATAAAAGCGCAGTTTATTAATGTTGGCATCTCGTACCGACATATCACCACTGAGCGTCATCTGTAGCTGTATTGTCGTCGCCTCGCGCGTATGTTCAGCATGAACGCTGGAGCAAGAAAGCGGGTAAAGATCAACGTCACGGCAAGTTTGAAAGCGACACTGAGTTTCCATGGCAGACTTACTATCAAGCTCAGTCCCTTTCACCACAGTTTGCTTTTCACTGAGACTTTCTTCTGGTTTGAATTGCGCAATACACATGCTAGGGACTGGCCGTAAATAATTGGGCCAAAGCATATTAATGATTGAGTGAGTTAACTCTGGAAAGTCATCATCCACTTTTTCGCGCAACTTGCCCGTTAAGAACGCAAATCCCTCTAGTAACCGCTCTACATCAGGATCGGTGTGTCGACCGTGTAAGAAGCGAGCCAGTTGGGGATGCAGTTCAGTAAAAGCTTTACCTTGCTCTTTCAAGAACGCGAGTTCTTCTCGAAAATACTTGTCTTTCGTCATGCGATTTACAACACCCGATATTGGCGGTTCTGGTCTAAAAACAAGCTAAGTTGAACTTTCTCGTGCAGCGCTTCACTGTTGACGGTAGCAACAATATTGAACCGCAACATTAACGGTGAATGCGGATCAAAGTCTGATGTCACCAGGATATTCGTTAGCCGCGGTTCATATCTCTCTAAACAGTCTTTGATCGCGAGTTTCACTCTGAGCGATAAGTCTAAGCTTTCGAGTGTCGCATCGTTGAAATCAATCAGGCCGAGTTCAGGAGAGCTTTGCGCCCCGCCAATACGTGTATTCAGCACATTGGCAATATTGCGTTTGATCGATCTCACCACGTCTGGGCTACTCGGCCCCTGAGTGACAGATACAGGTTTAGCGCCGGCTTCAAGACGCTCCAAGAAGCCGACACCAAATGCACTGTCTTCTAGCGCAACGTATGCCATGATTACTGATCAAGCCTACCAACAAGAGACAGTTCAAAGTTCGCGCCCATATATTTGAAATGAGGACGAACGGCCAAAGACACCTGATACCAGCCAGGGTTACCCTCAACGTCAGTCACTTCAATCTTGGCAGCGCGAAGTGGTCGACGACTACGTACATCTGCTGGTGGGTTTTCTTGGTCAGCGACATATTGTTTGAGCCAAGTATTCAACTCTCGCTCCAGATCTTGACGTTCTTTCCAAGAACCAATTTGCTCTCGTTGTAGCACTTTGATGTAATGCGCCAAGCGATTAATAATCATCATGTAAGGTAGCTGTGTACCGAGCTTATAATTGGTTTCCGCTTCTTTACCTTCTTTGGTGTTTGGGAACACCTTCGGTTTTTGGATTGAGTTGGCAGAGAAGAAAGCAGCGTTGTCGCTACCTTTACGCATGGTCAAGCCAATAAATCCCTCTTCGGCAAGCTCAAATTCTTTGCGATCAGTGATCAACACTTCCGTCGGGATTTTAGATTGTAGTGCGCCCATCGATTCATAAACATGAACCGGAAGGTCTTCTACTGCACCACCGCTTTGTGGCCCAATAATATTTGGACACCAACGATATTTAGCAAAGCTATCCGTTAGACGCGTTGCAAATGCAAATGCGGTGTTCCCCCAAAGGTAGTGTTCATGAGCTTGGCTAACGTTCTCGTGATACACGAAAGATTTGATCGGATTTTCGGTTGGATCGTACGGAACACGCAACAAGAAGCGCGGTGCAGTCAGACCCAAATAGCGTGCATCTTCAGATTCACGAATTGAGCGCCACTTGGTATATTTAGGGCTTTCAAAGATGGACTTGACATCTTTAATGTTTGGCAGCTCTTCGAACGACTCAATACCAAAAAATTCAGGTCCAACACTTGAGATGAATGGCGCATGGGCCATCGCACCTAGCGCACCCATGTATTGAAGCAACTTCATATCTGGCGTAGATGGGGTGAAGGCATAGTTACCAATAATGGCACCCGTTGGCTCACCACCGAATTGACCGTAACCTGATGAGTAGACGTGCTTATAGAGACCTGATTGCGTTGTTTCAGGCGCAAACTCAAAGTCATCTAGCAACTCATCTTTGGTCACATGCAAGATGTCAACTTTGTTGTTCTCGCGAAAATCCGTCCGATCGACAAATAATTTAAGTCCACGCCATGCCGATTCCATTTCTTGGAAAGACGTGTCGTGCAATATTTCGTCCATTTGAGCACTGATCTTTTTGTCAAGCTCAACAAGCATTTGATCAACAAGTGCTTTGTTAACAGGCTCTTGGGTTTGATCGTTGCCAACGAGGTTTTCGATGAAGGCGGCGACACCTTTCTTTGCGACATCATAGCCTTCTTCGCTAGGCTCAATACGCGTTTGCGCCATTATCTCGTCAAGTAAGCCACCTTCCTTGACTTCAGGAGACTCTACGACTGATTCACTTGTAGACATGTTTCTATTTCCTAAGGCTTAAGTTACTACTGGTTTGAATCAATTACTCTTTCGGAGCGTCATCATCGCTACTGACAATACTTAGCTCAGCAAGCAACTTCTCACGGGACTCTTCAGAGTTAAGCAGCTCCTGTAAGCGATCACGGAATGCTGGAATATTGCCAAGAGGACCTTTTAATGCAACCAAGGCTTCACGAAGCTCTATTAGTTTTTTGAGCTCGGGAACTTGAGCTGCAACAGAGTCAGGCGCAAAATCATTCATTGATTTAAAAGACAGCTCAACAGGCAGTTCAGCGTCTTTATCATCAGTAAGTTGATTTTTTACAGTGGTGGAAAGATGTAAATTACTTTCACGCATTACGTCTTCAAAATTGTTTTTGTCGACTGACACTGTCGCACGCTCTTCAACCGGCGTATCTTCAGTGTGACCTTTAAAATCACCAACAACCAAGGTTTTAAGTGGCAGCTCTACTTCCGCTTGCTGGTCACCCGTTGCAGGTACGTACTTGATATTTATGCGCTCTTTTGGCGCAACGCTTCCTTCTTTGGACACTTTGAACCCTCGATACCTTCACCAAAATGGCAGCACAGCCAGGAATGATCCTGCCACGCTGGACTGCGTTAACATCTTACAAACATCAATGACCTGTTGTGCTGCAATCACTGACGGTGCGCCAGCATACATAACGAAAAATTAGACATTAATTAAAAATGCATAATTTTGGAGTAATGCCTCATTTTTATTTTTTATGATCAAAAAAACACGCAACGCTGACACCTTGACACTGTCATGACAATTTATATGTAAACATCATGTTAGCG
>NZ_MUFD01000036.1:0-19672 GCF_001995405.1 Salinivibrio sp. AR640
TAGAACGTTGATAGGCAGGGTGTGTAAGCGCTGTGAGGCGTTGAGCTAACCTGTACTAATTGCCCGTGCGGCTTAACCATACAACACCCAAGAGGTTTTGGGTTGGACTCGAAATAAGCCAGTTGATTGTGGCGAGAACGAACAGCTTTCTAGATGACCAAATTTGCTTGGCGACCATAGCGCTTTGGACCCACCTGACTCCATGCCGAACTCAGTAGTGAAACGAAGCAGCGCCGATGGTAGTGTGGGGTCTCCCCATGTGAGAGTAGGACATCGCCAGGCTCTCATTATCTAATTAGAGCTTAATATTGGGCTTTAGTTAGCAAACATTTAAGCATCAAAGCARWTAWGTGTAAGACTTTGATGGCAAAACACCGAGTAAAACGTTGATAACGATTTTGCTGATATAGCTCAGTTGGTAGAGCGCACCCTTGGTAAGGGTGAGGTCGGCAGTTCAAATCTGCCTATCAGCACCAGAATTTTCTTGGCGGCCATAGCGTAACGGCACCACCTGAACCCATGCCGAACTCAGAAGTGAAACGTTGCTGCGCCGATGGTAGTGTGGGGTCTCCCCATGTGAGAGTAGGTCACTGCCAAGAGCTTATTTTAAGCCCTCCGCATTCGCGGAGGGCTTTTTCGTTTATAGTGTTTTTTAAAATACCTCATTCCTTTCTTATATCCCCGACTGCCCCATTTTTACCTCACCTTTTTGTTTGGTGTTGTTACCCTTTCACTATTCTTACTTATTCGGGCATCTCTGGGCGTTGATTATTGCTTGAGCTTCATGGGTCACTGGGGTATGTTATTAGATATCTGGACGTCTAAACATCTTAAATCTTCAGGAGGCAGTGATGCCGATAAAAATCCCGGATCAGCTCCCCGCCACCAATATTTTGCGTCGAGAAAACATTTTCGTTATGTCGCAGACGCGTGCGGTGAGCCAAAACATTCGCCCATTGAAGGTGTTGTTACTCAACTTAATGCCCAAAAAAATTGAGACCGAGACGCAATTTATGCGCTTGCTCTCTAATAGCCCTTTACAGGTTGATGTCGAGCTTTTACGTATTGATAACCGACCCAGTAAAAACACGCCAACGGAACACTTAGACACCTTCTATCGCCAGTTTGAAGCCGTGCGTGAACGCAACTTTGATGGTCTTATCGTCACCGGGGCACCATTGGGCTTGGTGCAGTTTGAAGATGTGATTTACTGGGAGCATTTGCAAGATGTGATGAATTGGGCGCATCAGCATGTTACGTCTACCCTTTACGTTTGCTGGGCGGCTCAAGCGGGTTTAAAGCTTCTTTACGATTTACCCAAAAAAACGCGCAAAGAGAAGTTATCTGGCGTCTATCAGCACCAGGTAAATGAAGCACTGGCTACGCATCCTTTATTGCGGGGGTTTGATGATAGCTTTCTCGCCCCTCACTCGCGGTACGCTGACTTTTCACCAAGCTTTCTTGACGAACACACGGATCTCGATATTCTCGCCACCTCAGCACAAGCGGGCACTTACTTGGCGGCGACCAAGGATAAACGTAATGTGTTTGTGACAGGTCATCCCGAATATGACTCACATACGCTGCATCATGAATACCATCGCGATCTTGAAGAAGGGATGGAGCCTGTCGTCCCGATTAACTATTATCCTGATGATGATCCGTCTCAACCCCCCTATGTGAGTTGGCGGAGTCATGGGCACTTACTCTTTGCCAATTGGTTGAACTATTGTGTCTATCAGCTGACGCCGTTTAATCTGGCTGAATTTTCACAATCTAACTTTACGCTCGACGAATAGCAAAAAGGCGCCTAATTGGCGCCTTGTTGAGAAAGAGTGTTTATACACGGGGATTATCGATTTTCTCTTGAGCGGCATTGGCTTTATCAACCATTCCTGTCATGGTCGATCCTTGTACGAGAATAGAGAAAACCACCACCGCATAAGTCATGATTAAAATCAGTTCACGGACGTCGATATTCTTCTCAGGGACGACCATCACACCAGCCGGCACTGCCATGGCCATGGCAAGGGCTAACCCACCTCTTAGGCCTCCCCAACTCAAAATACGAACGGCCCAAGGGTTGTATTGACGAAAGCGATTGAAGCCGAAATAGCAGGCTTTCACACTGAGATAACGAGCGAACAGTACAACGGGTACAACTGCGGCCATAATGATCCAGTCTTCCTTATGGAAGCTAATCTGTAACAGGCTGACCCCGATCAACAAGAACAGTAAGCTATTCAAAAACTCATCGACCAATTCCCAAAAATGGTCCAGATGATCCTCACTCTCTTTGGAGAAGCCAATAAAGCGAGTCCAGTTACCGATCATAATGCCAGATACTACCATCGCCAGTGGCCCGGAAACATGCAACATATCGGCGAGCACATACCCCGCGCTAGGAATAGCCAATGTCAGTAGCAGTTCCATGGAATGGTCATTGGTCGCGCAGATCAAACGGTGAAACAGGTAACCCAATATCAGACCGTATAAAATCCCACCGATAGCTTCTTGTAAGAACAATGCGATCGTACCACCGAGTGTCGGCTCGCTGTCGCCAAACGCCAAGGTAAAAAGCGTCACGAAAATAACAATCCCGACCCCGTCGTTAAACAGTGACTCTCCCTCGATTTGGGTGGTGATCCGCCTAGGTGCCTGTAGCCGCTTAACAATGGCCAACACCGCGATGGGATCGGTTGGAGAAATCAGCGCCCCAAACAATAAACAATAGATAAAATCAAAAGGAATGCCGATCAGTTGGAAGACGCCCCAAATACCGGCACCAACCAGCGAGACAGAGACCAACAGGCCGCCGAGGACGAGGGTGGTGATTTCCCATTTTTGATCAGAGAAATGGGGAAGCTTGACACCAATACCGCCCGCGAATAAAAGGAAACCGAGTACGCCTTTGAGTAAAAAGGCATCAAAGTGGATATCGGTCAATATTTGCTCCGCCATCGCCTTTAACGGAATGGCTTGGTATTGACCGGCGATCACGATCAAAAGAGAAAGGAGTAGAGAGCTTGCAGTGATCGCGATAGTCGTTTGTACTCGGCTGATTTTACTATTAATAAAGGCGATAAAGATGGCAGCAGCAGCCATGAAACTGAGGATTGCGTAGGTAGACATGCAGCTTCCTAGTACGACGAGGAATGAAAGAGTTACAAAATATTAATAGAAATTGCGCTCAAAACGAACAGCTGAATTGAAATAGATCAAAATTAATCGATATTTATAGACGTCTAGATTTCCAAAATGGCTGTGGTAGGATAAAACTATCGCAATCAGGATGGTGATATCACGGGGTAAGAATGGATCGATTAACACAGCGTCTCTCTAAGTGTATTTTGGTGATCGATGGCGGTATGGGCACCATGATCCAAGGCTTAGGACTCGGCGAAGCCGATTACCGCGGCGCACGCTTTAAAGACTGGCATTGTGATGTGAAAGGTAACAATGACCTTTTGGTACTGACGCAGCCTGAAAAAATAGCAGCGTTACACAGCGACTATCTGGCCGCGGGCGCGGACATCATAGAAACCAATACGTTCAACGCGACCCAGATAGCCATGGCCGATTACGACATGCAGGCCATCAGTGCGGAGATAAATTTAGCTGCTGCGCGTCTTGCTCGCGACGTGGCTGACCACTGGACGGCGAAAACCCCAGAAAAACCACGCTTTGTTGCTGGGGTTCTCGGACCCACGAATCGCACTTGCTCTATCTCTCCAGATGTGAACGATCCTGGCTTTCGTAATGTCACCTTTGATCAATTAGTTGAGGGGTATGCGGAGTCCACTGAGGCGTTGATGGATGGTGGTGTTGATCTCATCATGTTGGAAACCATCTTTGATACCTTGAACGCGAAAGCCTGTGCCTTTGCTGTTGAAAAAGTCTTTGATGCCCGAGGTGTGCGCTTACCCATTATGATCTCTGGCACCATCACCGATGCGTCTGGTCGTACGCTCTCTGGGCAAACCACCGCGGCGTTTTATCACTCTTTACGCCACGTCGAACCGCTTTCTTTTGGTTTGAACTGTGCGCTGGGGCCAGCCGAATTGCGTCAGTACGTCAAAGAGCTCAGTGAGATCTGCGAAGGATTTGTTTCGGTTCATCCCAATGCCGGTTTACCCAATGCGTTTGGCGAATACGATCTCTCGCCTGAAGACATGGCAAAACATATCGACGAATGGGCCGCTTCTGGCTTTATTAACCTGGTGGGTGGGTGCTGTGGTACCACACCTGAGCATATTCAAGCGATCAGCGAAGTGGTGGCGAAACATGCCCCCCGTGCGCGCCCCTCTCAGTCTGTGGCATGTCGACTATCAGGGCTAGAACCGCTGACTATTAATGCTGAAAGCCTGTTCGTGAACGTGGGGGAGCGCACTAATGTCACTGGGTCGGCGCGTTTTAAGCGTTTAATCGTCGAAGAACAATACGACGAAGCGCTTGAGGTGGCGTTGCAGCAAGTGGAAAACGGGGCGCAAATCATCGATATCAATATGGATGAAGGCATGTTGGATGCACAGCAAGCCATGGTACGTTTTCTCAATCTGTGTGCGGCTGAGCCCGATATTGCTCGGGTACCGGTGATGATTGACTCCTCAAAGTGGGAGATCATTGAAGCCGGACTGAAGTGTATCCAAGGTAAAGGGATTGTGAACTCAATTTCTCTTAAAGAGGGGGAAGCCGCGTTTATTCAACAAGCCCACTTAGTCCGTCGATACGGTGCCGCTGTGATTGTGATGGCGTTTGATGAGCAAGGCCAGGCTGATACACGTGAACGTAAAGTCGAGATTTGCACGCGCGCGTATCACCTGCTGGTTGATCAAGTCGGCTTCCCGCCGGAAGACATTATCTTTGATCCTAATATCTTCGCGGTGGCCACCGGCATTGATGAGCATAATAACTACGCGGTCGACTTCATCAACGCGGTCGCAGATATCAAACAAACCCTGCCGCATGCCATGATTTCAGGTGGCGTGTCTAACGTGTCTTTTTCGTTTCGCGGAAACAACCCAGTGCGTGAGGCGATCCATGCGGTGTTTCTCTACCATTGCATTAAAAACGGTATGGATATGGGCATCGTCAATGCTGGCCAGTTAGCCATTTATGATGATTTGCCTGAATCGCTGCGTGTGGCGGTGGAAGATGTGGTGCTTAACAAAGACGATGGCGCCACGGAACGTTTACTGGCGTTGGCGGACAGCTACCGCGACCGCGGTGAAAACGAAGTGGCAGAAACCGCGGAGTGGCGCAGTTGGCCAGTGGATAAACGGCTTGAACATGCACTGGTTAAAGGCATTACCGAATTTATTGTTGAAGATACTGAGCTAGCTCGAGCGGCGGCGAGTAAACCGTTGGAAGTGATAGAAGGCCCACTAATGGCGGGCATGAATGTGGTGGGAGACTTATTTGGCGAAGGTAAGATGTTCCTGCCGCAAGTGGTGAAGTCGGCGCGGGTGATGAAACAAGCCGTGGCCTATCTTGAACCTTACATCAACGCTGAAAAGCAACAAGGGCAGACCAATGGCAAGATCTTACTTGCCACGGTAAAAGGCGACGTGCATGACATTGGCAAAAACATTGTCGGCGTAGTGCTGCAATGCAATAACTTCGAGATTATTGATCTCGGTGTGATGGTGCCGACCGATAAAATCCTGTCAGTGGCGCGCGAGGAGCAAGTCGACATTATTGGTTTGTCAGGCCTTATCACGCCGTCGTTGGATGAAATGGTGAATGTCGCCAAAGAAATGGAAAGGCAAGGGTTTGATATTCCGCTATTGATTGGGGGGGCGACCACATCCAAAGCGCATACCGCGGTGAAAATAGAGCAGCACTACCAGGCTCCTGTGGTGTATGTGTCGAATGCGTCACGTGCCGTTGGCGTTTGTGCATCGCTATTATCGCCGGCTCAATATCCGGACTTTGTCGCGCGCTTACAAAAAGAGTATGTGTCAGTACGAGAGCAGCACCAACGCAAGACACCCCGCACTCCGCCTGTCACCCTGGACGCGGCAAGGGCAAACAAATGGCAAACCGATTGGGCCCATTACACGCCGCCCCAGCCGGCGAGGCCGGGCGTCCATGTTTACGATGATGTCTCGATAGCGACATTACGTCAGTATATCGATTGGACCCCTTTCTTTATGACCTGGTCCCTGAGCGGCAAATTCCCAGCGATTTTAGACCACGAGCTGGTGGGTGAAGAAGCACGCCGTTTGTATGAAGACGCTAATGGTTGGCTCGACCGGTTTGAGCACGAAGGATTGATCGCCGCAAAAGGGGTGTGTGGTGTCTTTCCTGCCAACAGCCTAGAGGACGATATAGAGGTGTATACTGACACATCACGGCAAACGGTGGGCACGGTACTGAACCATTTACGTCAGCAAACCAAAAAGCCACGCGGCGCCAATTATTGCTTGTCGGACTTTATCGCGCCGAAAACCAGTGGTCAGCCTGATTGGATTGGTGCGTTTGCGGTGACAGGCGGCATTGGCGAGTATGCCTTGGCGGAAAGTTATAAAGTTGTAGGGGATGATTACAACGCGATCATGATCCAAGCGGTCGCCGATCGATTAGCAGAAGCCTTTGCAGAATACCTGCACCAGCAAATTCGGATCTCATTGTGGGGCTATGCGCCCAATGAGACGCTCGATAACGACGCCTTGATCCGGGAGCAATACCAAGGGATCCGGCCGGCTCCGGGTTATGCTGCCTGCCCTGAGCACAGCGAGAAAGGAAAAATTTGGCAGTTGCTCTCGGTAGAAGCGCATACGGGCATGACACTCACCGAAAGCTATGCCATGTGGCCAGGCGCATCTGTGTCGGGGTGGTACTTCTCACATCCTGAATCACGCTACTTTGCGGTGGCTAAGATTCAAGATGATCAACGTGACAGTTATGCGGCGCGCAAAGAGTGGAGCAGCAAAGACGCGGAAAAATGGCTCGGGCCAAACTTAAACGCCTAATGAAAAAAGACCAGCACATCACATGTGCTGGCCTTTTTTTACTCAAATAAGTCAGCGTGTAACCGCTGTACGACATGGGTCGCGTCGTGATCGTCGACCACCACACAGACATTGTGATTGCTGGCACCATAGCAAATCATGCGCAGTTTATATTGAGCAAGCGCACTAAATACCGGCGCTGTCGCGCCCGGTGTGTGATTCATCTCGTTACCGATCAGCGCAACAACCGCTAGATTCGCACAGATCTCTACCTGACATAACTGCGTGAGCTCGGCGATGGCAGCCTCCGGCAGCTGCGGTGCGTCACCCTGGGTATGGGTTTGATCCAGCGTCAGAGAGACACTGACCTCCGAGGTCGTGATTAAATCAACTGAGATTTCAAAGCGCGCCAAGATCTCAAACACCTTGGCCAAAAAACCACAAGCATGAAACATGTTTAAGCTGGTCAGTGTCACCATGGTCTGGTTGCGCCTGAGGGCCACGGCACGAAAGAGCGGCGCTGAGTGCGCTTGCTCACGGATCCAGGTACCGCCTTGTTCGGGGGCTCTCGCCGCGCCGACAAATACCGGGATATGCTGGCGTACCGCGGGCACTAACGTCGATGGATGGAGGATCTTGGCACCAAAGGTAGCCATTTCCGAGGCTTCGCTAAAGCTAATTTCACTAATCGGACGAGCACGATCAGTCACTCGTGGATCGGTGGTATAAATCCCGGGGACATCGGTCCAGATGGCCAAACTTTCTGCTCCGATCGCCTCGGCGAATAGCGCGGCACTGTAGTCACTGCCGCCGCGGCCTAAGGTGGTGGTGTGCCCGTTCGCATCAGCACCGATAAACCCTTGCGTGACCACTAAATGCGTTGCTAAGCGGGGGAGTAATTGGTTCTGGCACTGAATCTTGGTTTGTTGTCGATCCGGTTGGGCACAGCCGAAGTGACTATCGGTGCGTAATAACGCTCGCGCATCGGCCCTCACCGTGGCCATGCCTCGGCTATTGAGCAAGTGAGTAAAAATATAGGTTGAGATGAGCTCACCACAAGCGACCAACGCATCCGTTAACGCTGTACTGGGAGCAGATGCTGCGGTATTTGCATAGTCGGCAATCGTTTGGTGCCAGTCATCGACTGCTGTTTGCGTGTCCTGGCAAGCGGGAAGCGCGTTTAATATCGCTTGATGGATAGCGGTGATGGCAACCAGTTTGTCTTGACGGACTTGTGGGTCGTTGATCCCTTGTGCCAGTGCAACCAAGTGATTGGTGACGCCTGCGCACGCACTGATCACCACAAAGCGGGTATGTGGGTGTTGCTCGATCACATCAGCGCTTTGTTGCATGGCATCGATAGTGCCAACGCTCGTCCCGCCAAACTTAGCGACCGAAATCGGTGGTAATGGGTTCACGTCCTTTTCCCCTCTCATCATACAAATGGGTCTTAATCAATTTATTATGGGGAACATCAGAAGTCACATCGTGACCGCGGTAGGGACCGCAAAAAAGAAGGAAGAGCAAACGGCAGGCATGGACTGCCAGAAGCGCTCCACCTGTCTTCCTGTAGGGATGACAAGTGACAGCCTGAAGGATTCAGCCTCCTAGGCCGGCAGCGTTTCGCCCCCAAGCTTACGCCACCTCGGCATTGTCTCCCCTGATTATCATACCTTGGAGTGGGGCTCCGCATGATAACTGCCTGAGAAATGCACCTCTTCTGCATGTTCAGTCCCGGGTTGGTTATCCCGTGAACAGCATTTACATTACGGGCGAGATGACAGGGTGTCAACAGCCTTTTGGTCACGATCAGTGCCTTGGCAAAATTGTCCAGCGATCACACAGTTCACATGCCAGGCAATAGGGATATGGCGAAAAAATATGCTATAACGGTCATCTGTGTGTACCAACAACAAGGAAAGGTTATGGCACGTTCAATTTCCGAGATTCAATCTTTTCAGCCCGTGGCTCGCACGTTAATGGGCCCGGGCCCCTCTGATATTTATCCTGCAGTGCTACAGGCACTCAGCCGTCCGACTGTCGGACACCTTGACCCTTTGTTTATCGCGATGATGGATGAAGTCAAACAACTGCTTCAATATGCGTTTCAAACCGACAACCCTTTTACCCTGGCGATTTCGGCGCCAGGCAGTGCCGGGATGGAAGCTTGCTTTGTCAACTTAGTTGAACCGGGTGAAAAAGTGATTGTCTGTCGCAATGGTGTGTTTGGCGATCGTATGCGGGAAAATGTCGAGCGTTGCGGCGCGACAGCAGTGATGGTCGACGATGCCTGGGGTGCGCCTGTTAGTCCAGAAAAAGTTGAGGCTGCGTTAAAAGCCCATCCGGATGCCAGCACGCTTGCGTTTGTCCATGCTGAAACCTCAACCGGCGCTTGTTCGGATGCGCAAACACTGGCGAGATTGGCGCGGGAGCATGGTTGCTTAACCATTGTCGACGCCGTGACTTCACTCGGTGGCGTGCCATTGAAAGTCGATGAGTGGCAGCTCGATGCCGTGTATTCCGGTAGCCAAAAATGTTTGTCATGTGTCCCTGGCTTATCGCCTGTCACCTTCTCACCGCGTGCTGTGGCTAAAATGCAATCGCGAACCCACAAGGTACAAAGTTGGTTTCTCGATCAAAGCCTGGTGCTTGGTTATTGGAGCGGAGAAGGGAAACGCAGCTATCACCATACCGCGCCGGTCAATAGTTTGTATGCCTTGCATGAGTCTTTATTGCGGCTCTATCAAGAAGGGCTTGAGCATGCATGGCAACGTCATCAAGACATGCATCAACACCTCAAAGCAGGGCTGGATGAGCTCGGTATCACTTTTGTGGTTGATCAGCCTTACCGTTTGCCGCAGCTTAACGCGGTCACTATTCCGGATGGCGTGGACGATGCGGCAGTACGTCAGCACCTGCTCACGACCTATAATCTCGAAATTGGTGCCGGCTTGGGCGATCTCGCCGGTAAAGCGTGGCGCATTGGCTTAATGGGCTACGGGGCACGGCATGAGAATGTGGCGCTGTGTCTGAAAGCGTTAGAAAACGCGTTACGTTAAGGCGTTAAGGTATCGGGCAAGGTATGGCGAGTGGTCCATACTTTGCTTGCTTGCGGGTATAAATAGCGCGCTTCTTGTTGAATATCGCGTGCGCGTTGATGATCACCAATTTGTAACGCAACCTGATACGCATGCTGATAGCCCGAAAAGCGTGGGCGTTGCGCGACTTGACGCAGTAAATCATCCAAATGCTGGTGGCGTGCTACGTCAGATAAGTGCGCCAAATTCGCTTGAAAGTGACGGTCTTGTTGCGCGCGGTGCAGTTTTTGCTGCCACCATGGGTGTTGCTGATACAAGGTAAAACGCTGCGAACTTAATAAGGAATCACGCAGATAGCGATTGGCGAGGTAAACGGATGACAAGCTCAGTAAGGTGACGAGCACCAGCGCCATGATCACACTACGGCTCGCGACACGCTGACTATAACGGTGTGAAAACACGGGATAACGACGATATCGACCGGTTAAGTTGTCTAACCAATATAACCAAATCAATAACAATACCCCGTTAAACCACTGTGTGCCACTGGCTGGATAAATCATCAGGCCGGTCAGTGGTGGCAATACTAAGGCGATCAATATTCTACGTGTTCCTGACGGTGCACGTAGAATACGAAGTGTTAGCGCGGCCAACACCACAAGATAGCCGCAGGCGACAACGAGCCCCCCTTCAAGGAGCCACAGGATTAAAGCACTGGGTAACGTCACCGGGCCGGAATGATTCGGTTGTGAGGCAGACAGTAATAGCAACGTTGACTGACCATTGCCCATGCCCACTCCAAAAAATGGCGTCATTTGCCATTGCTGCCACGCCAGCATAAGTGCGCGCTGATCGTCGGCGGTGAGCCAGTGCCAGTTGTCTTGACCACTGAGACCAAATACCGCCAAAAATGCCCCTGCCGAGATAGCGATCATCCACATACGATGCTGGCGTCGCGAGGCAAACCGGGCTAAATACACTTGTTGTAAGCCAATCGCACACAGGGCGAATAGCAACAGTAAGGGTTGCTCTTGCATCGCCAATATCGGAATCAACACAAGCGGTGTTAACGCGAGTAAGCCTTGGCTAACCGGGTGGCGATATCGACCACTGGGCTCTCTGGCCAAAATGTAGGCGGCGAGCGTGACTCCGGTTAACAATAAGGTGTGAGTCACGGCTGGAGGGAGGTGAGGGACCCATTGATCAAACATAAAGGGTGCCATGCCCGGCGGAGGCTGGTTCCCTAATACCGACAATACCGCTAACCAGGAGGCCAACAATAAGACGGCCAGTAGTTTTTGTCGTTGGGCGTGATTAAAAATAAACTGCTGTAGGGCTGAGAAAAAACCAAAGCTTAGCGCTAAAACGATGAGCGCATAGCCACTATTGTGGCCCAGTGCCTGCGGATAAAAATAGGGCATCATCGCCAAGCCGGTCGCAAGTGCCAATGTGCCGGTCAGCCGAGTGGCTCGCCATGTGTGTTGACGGATAACCTCCAAACTGGCGAACCCAAGCGCAAATGCCAAGGTGAGTAATGATAGCGCCGCCGCCGGGTGACGTATGCCTACCAGCGGCAGAGCAACCGAGTAAAGAGGCAGACAAATCAGCCACAATACCGTTAAGGTCACCAAAAAGGGCACCGTCAACGGCTTGCGTATGACACGACTAGGCGGCAGCACTAACGTCATTATCGCTCCAACATTGGCTTGAGGAAGTGGGCCGTGTGGCTGCCGATCACATCGACAATCGATTCCGGTGTGCCTTGGGCGATAATTTCACCCCCGCCATTGCCGCCCTCAGGCCCCAGATCGATGATCCAGTCGGCCGTCTTGATCACATCTAAATTATGTTCAATAACCACAATAGTATTCCCTTGCTCACGTAGGCGGTGGAGAACATTGAGCAGTTGTTGAATATCATGAAAGTGTAACCCTGTGGTTGGCTCATCAAGAATATATAAGGTTTTACCGGTATCGCGTTTGGACAGCTCTCGCGCTAACTTCACCCGTTGCGCTTCACCGCCAGACAGGGTCGTCGCCGCTTGGCCTAGGCGCACATAGCTCAAGCCAACATCCATCAAGGTTTGCAGCTTACGCTTAATGGCTGGCACTGCATCAAAGAATTCACGCGCGTCTTCCACTGTCATTGCCAGGACTTCATCGATGGTTTTGCCTTTATAGCGTACTTCAAGTGTCTCGCGGTTGTAGCGTTTGCCCTTACACACATCACAAGGAACATACACATCCGGCAAAAAGTGCATTTCTACTTTGATGACCCCATCGCCTTGACAGGCCTCACAGCGGCCACCGCGTACGTTAAAACTAAAGCGACCCACCTTGTAGCCTCGTGCCCGTGCTTCTTGTGTGCCGGCAAACAGTTCACGAATCGGGGTAAAGATCCCAGTGTAAGTGGCGGGGTTTGAACGCGGCGTACGGCCAATGGGGCTTTGATCGATGTCGATAACCTTATCAAAGTGTCCTAAGCCATCAATCTCGGCATACGGCGCAGGATCCGCGGTCGTGGCACCGTTTAATTGCTGGTGGGCGACTTTAAAGAAGGTATCGTTGATGAGGGTTGATTTTCCAGATCCCGAAACGCCCGTGACACAAGTGAGTAAGCCGACAGGTAAGTGCAGATCCACATTTTTGAGGTTATTTCCGGTTGCACCTTTGAGCGTCAACATCTTGTTGGGATCGCGCGGTATCCGTTGTGCTGGCACCGCAATCGCTTGTTTGCCAGAAAGATACTGCCCGGTAAGTGAATGCTCACTGGCAAGAATATCGTCAAGGCTGCCTTCTGCCACGATCTCGCCGCCGTGCGCGCCCGCGCCTGGGCCT
The DNA here is from genome assembly GCF_001995405.1 of Salinivibrio sp. AR640. Classification (NCBI taxonomy): domain Bacteria; kingdom Pseudomonadati; phylum Pseudomonadota; class Gammaproteobacteria; order Vibrionales; family Vibrionaceae; genus Salinivibrio; species Salinivibrio sp. AR640. Next base: position 12,829 of record NZ_MUFD01000036.1, read on the forward strand.
ATATCGATAATGTAATCCGCGGCACGAATAGCGTCTTCATCATGTTCAACCACCATCACGGTATTGCCCAGATCGCGCAAGTGCTCCAAGGTATCCAGTAAGCGCGCGTTATCTCGTTGATGCAAGCCAATCGATGGTTCATCCAATACGTACATCACACCGACAAGGCCAGCACCAATTTGACTGGCGAGTCGAATTCGTTGGGCTTCTCCTCCGGATAAGGTATCGGCGCTACGTGACAAGTTAAGGTAATTGAGCCCGACATTGACCAAAAAGCGTAACCTGTCATGGATTTCTTTCATCACCTTTTCGGCGATTTTTGCACGTTGGCCGCTAAGCGACAGTTGTTCAAAGAAATCGAGCGCCTGCTGAATGCTGAGCTCACAAATTTCTGGCAGGTTACGGTTATCGATAAAAACATGTCGAGCTTCTTGACGTAAACGCGAGCCACCGCAGCTGGCGCAGGGCTTAGTGGCAATATATTTGGCGAGTTCGTCGCGCACCGCATTAGACTCGGTATCGCGATAACGGCGCTCCATGTTATTGAGGATCCCCTCAAACGGATGCTTACGTACGCGAATATCACCACGATCGTTGACGTATTTAAACTCGATCTCTTTCGGCCCCGACCCATATAAAAGTATATCTTGCATGGTGCCGGAGAGATCTTGCCAGGGCGTTTCCAGATCAAAACCGTAATGCTCAGACAGTGAACGCAGCATTTGGAAGTAATAAAAGTTACGACGATCCCAGCCTCGGATCGCACCACCTGCGAGACTGACCGCAGGGTTTTGAATCACGCGTTTGCGATCAAAGTACTGCTGAACGCCTAACCCGTCACAGGTGCCACACGCACCGGCGGGATTATTAAATGAGAACAAGCGAGGCTCTAGCTCTTGCATGCTGTAACCACAATGGGGGCAGGCAAAGTTAGCAGAAAAAATGATTTCTTCACCGTCGCCGTCCATCCAGCTGATGACCGCACTGCCACCCGTGAGTTCGAGCGCGGTTTCAAAGGATTCAGCTAAACGTTGTTGTTGATCGTCGCGTACTTTAAATCGGTCAACCACCACTTCGATGGTGTGTTTTTTTTGCAGCTCCAGCGTGGGTGGATCGGACAGATCACACACCTCGCCATTGATCCGCGCACGAATAAACCCTTGAGCAGCGAGGTTTTCAAGTGTTTTTACATGCTCACCTTTTCGGTTTTTGATAATCGGTGCCAGCAGCATTAACTTACTGCCTTCAGGCAGGGCCAACACTTTATCCACCATTTGGCTAATGGTTTGTGCCGCTAGGGTGACATCATGGGTGGGGCAGCGTGGCTCTCCCACTCGGGCGTACAGCAAACGCAGATAGTCATAGACTTCAGTGATGGTGCCAACGGTAGAGCGGGGGTTATGTGATGTCGACTTTTGCTCAATCGAGATGGCGGGTGACAGCCCTTCGATATGGTCAACATCGGGTTTTTCCATCAAGGATAAAAATTGACGCGCATACGATGATAAAGACTCAACATAGCGACGTTGACCTTCGGCATACAAGGTATCGAAAGCGAGTGATGACTTCCCTGAGCCAGACAGGCCGGTGATGACAATTAACTTATCACGGGGGATGGTCACGTTAATATTTTTGAGGTTGTGCGTACGCGCGCCTCTGACGTCGATATTGTCCATTATTATCCTACTACTCAATCAGCTCACTGGTTGGTCGTTGAGTATCGCACAGACACGACCATGGCCAAACAAAAAGGCTGTATATTTACACAGCCTTTGCTCGTATCGAAAAAACCACTCGCGCCGGTGCACCTTGAGGCGATTACGGATTTTTGACGGTTGCCTCATCTTTGTTGCTGCTACCGAGGTAGTGATGCTGATAGCAGTGATTTGTGGCCTCAATAAAGCCCTCAACACTGCCACAATCAAAGCGCTCGCCTTTAAATTTATAGGCAAGCACACAGCCTGACTGCGCTTGTTTTAGCAAGGCATCGGTGATCTGCACCTCACCATTTTTACCTGGTGGGGTGTTTTCTAACAGATCAAAGATATCGGGCGTGAGAATATAACGGCCAATAATCGCAAGATTGCTCGGTGCATTACCGGGATCGGGTTTTTCTACCATATTGTCTACGCGGAAAAGGTCATCTTTGATCTCTTGGCCCGCAATCACCCCATATTTATGGGTTTCATCTTCTGGCACTTCTTCGACGGCGACAATGGAGCAGCGGAACTGATTGTAGAGCGCGACCATCTGGTTAAGCACGCCGTTGCCTGGATGAATGCAAAGATCATCAGCAAGGACGACCGCAAAGGCCTCATCGCCAACTAAATCGCGTCCTGTCAGGATTGCGTGACCTAACCCGCGCATCTCATGTTGGCGAATGTAAGTGAATGAGGCTTTTTCTATTGTATTACGAATATCGTCCAGCAATGCTTCTTTATTGGTGCCACTGATTTGATGCTCGAGCTCATAGTTTTTATCAAAATGGTCCATGATGGCATGTTTGCCGCGCCCTGTGACGATACACATACCATTGATGCCCGCTTCCAAAGCTTCATCTACGCCATATTCAATCAGGGGTTTATTGACCACCGGCATCATTTCTTTCGGCATCGATTTGGTCGCCGGTAAAAAGCGGGTGCCATAGCCAGCCGCTGGGAACAGACATTTTTTAATCATCGTGGATCCTTTGTTTTATCGAGTCGCCATCAGCACGTTAGGCTGTATGTACGCCACTTACCGGCTTGCGAATAAGTGGCCACTCAGCGTATATCTTATGAGGCAAAACGTTTTTTATAGAGCAACAGTTTGTTATAAAGCAATAGTTTGTTATCGAGCAATAGTTTGCTGGGTTACAGGCAGCGACGCAAGTCGTAAGCATACTCAGGGCGTGATAGCGTGACGGCTTCGGTATTGCTGATCCCGCTATGGCGAAAAATGTGCCATAAACGCGGCGGTAAATGCCGATAAGGCGGTGGCAGGCAAGGCATTGATGCCCGCCGCGGCAGCCCGACCGCCACCGGTAGCAAATTGCTCTGCTAACTGTACCGCGCCAGAGGGACGATTTAACGGCGCGCGGATACTGACCATCCAATCACCGCTCGACATCGGCGTCAGTACAGCATGCGCACTGTCGGGCGCCTGATTTGCCAGCTGATTGCCTAACATACCACTGATGCGACGCGCCCAAGCAGCATCCGGTAACAGATAAATTTTACCCCCATCTCCAGTGGTTTCAGGCGCTAGCGCTTTCGCTTTATCACGGTCGCTTTGGTAGGCCTCTGCCAAGGTCGTTACAATGTCCGGATAAGCGCGCATAAAGGCATCGGGGGTATCAAAGCCACACAGATGCCGATATAAGATGGCAGGAGGCATGATGAGATCATCCAGGCTGGCGCCATAGCTATTGTAATTAAGATAGTGGCCAAGCTGTTCAAGCCGATCACGTTGGCTGGCTGCTATTTGTGACTGGTGGGCGAGGGCGTTAGCGGTACGATGGAGATTATCGCCATAGGCACCAACCAGCGCCCATTCTCGATATTGACCGTGCAAAAGTTTATCAATAATTAAGGCGGTGCAGGTGTTCGCGCTGGTATGAATGTGGGCGTGAAGCAAAGGCGATTGAGGCACGGCGCCGCTTTGGTGGTGATCGGCATAAAAAACCTGGGTGCCGGAGGCGAGCAAAGCGTCAAGAGCAGCTTGATTTTTGGCCATGGAGAGATCCATCACTGTGACCTGCTCAGTGGCCAGGGGAACCTGCTTTAACAGTGCAATATCACGTTTTACCCCGGTGATCAGCGTATTGGCTTTAGGGTAGGCAAGACGCCATTGCACCAAAGCCGCTAGGCCGTCTGCATCGCCATTAAATACATCGAAAGCCATCCTACAACGTCCTTTTTGGCTAAGAATCACACCATGGTAACGCGGGGACAGCTGCGGTCCAAGTTACCCATTGACCTCGTCATTATCGACTGGACCTTCTTGTCCGGTAAAGCCAATTAATGAGGCGTTATTTTTCGCCCAGAACACCGCTTGTACACGGTTTTTGACGTTGATTTTCTTAAACACGTTATACAGATGCGATTTGACTGTGTGCTCACTCACCGCTAAGGCATTGGCGATATCTTGATTTGAGGCACCTGTGACCAAATGATGCAAAATCTGCTGTTCACGGTTAGTCAACACAACCGCCTGTTCGTCAATGGTTTGCTGGTGATGCTGTTGGTAATAATGGATTAAGGCAGCCATTTTATGGCGGGGCAACCAATACTCACCGGAGAACATCTTTTCAATGCCGTGACAAAGGTGATGCACTTCATCCTCTTTTTTAAATACCCCTTTGATAAAAGGCCAGCTCGCCAGCTCTTTGGCACTCAAATCATGGGCATTGAGTAAGGCGAATACGTGTTGCTCGGCAAAGGGTGCTAACGTTTGTTTGAGTTGGTCGGTAGCGGTGTCATCAAAGGCATTGAGATCAATGAGCACCAGTCCAGAGCGCGCCGTCAGTTTGGCTGCAATCTCGTGGGGAGGCACGAGTTCAACGGCACTATGTGTTTCTTTTTCTAAACACGTCATTAACGCCGAAACAGACATGCTAGGCTGGGAAATAAGAAGAAGGGTGTAATGGTCTGAAGTGGTTTCTGCTTGGTTCATAAGCATCCTACTAATGATCACTTAACCGGCGTCGCTGCGTGAGCGCTGGGCACTGTCCGTTCACAAACGCCAAGGCGAGGCAAGATTTGTATCAGTTTAAACTATTTTCATTGCTCAGGTATATCCACTTTGTGGTAACGCATTGTTACGCCATTGCAAGCGCAGAATCTGGAACCTGATCGCGTTGAAAAGCTTCGAACCTCGAGGGGGCTCGTGCTAGACTTCATGCTTATTTATCCAGTGAGCGAAATCATTTCGCGCGTAACAGCAACAATGGGAGTCACCTATGGCCAGCCGTGGCATAAATAAAGTCATCTTGATTGGTAATTTGGGCAATGATCCGGAAATCCGTTACCTTCCCAACGGCGGTGCGGTGGCAAACCTAAGCCTCGCGACCTCGGAGTCATGGCGTGATAAAAACACCGGTGAGATGCGAGAGAAAACAGAATGGCATCGTGTTGTGCTATTTGGTAAAACCGCAGAAGTCGCCGGTGAGTATTTGCGTAAAGGCTCGCAAGTGTATATTGAAGGCCAACTACAAACGCGTAAATGGCAAGACCAAAGCGGTCAAGATCGCTACACCACGGAAGTGGCGGTACAGCCGTTTAGCGGTAGCATGCAAATGCTGGGTGGTCGCGGCGGCCAAAACCAAGGCCAGCCAATGCAGCAGCCATCGCAGCAGCAAGGTGGATGGGGTCAACCTCAGCAGCCTCAGCAAAACATGAATCAACAACCACCTCAGCAGCAAGCGGCCCCGCAACCACAATCTCAGCCTCAGTCGCAACCTCAGCAGCAGTATAATGATCTGCCTGACTTTGACGACGATATTCCGTTCTAGGCTACGTTCTTAACCAACGGCTATCTGAGCGCCATATCGTTATCGACAAAGCTTGATCGACAAAGCGCCCCGTGATTGGGGCGCTTTGTTTTTATGATGTCGTATTGATTCACGGCATGAGATTAGGCAACGCCAGGTCCAGCTTTTAAAAAGTGAGGCAGTTGGGTTGGTGTGGGGCATTTTAATTGGCCCATCACCTGAGTCATTTGTTGAGTGAGCATTTCAATGGCATGCTCACCACCGTGTTGACCCACGGCGCCACAGGCATAAACAAACGTTCGGCCCAGCAAGGTAAAGTCAGCACCCATTGCCATGGCCTGCGCTACGTTGCCACCGCTTTGTACGCCGCTGTCCATTAACAGTTTAATTTTATCGCCGTACTGATGCTTAATGGTTTGAATTGTATCTAACGGGGATTCGCCCACATCTAACTGGCGGCCGCCATGATTGGATAGCACCACACCATCTGCGCCTAGCGCAACTGCTTGTGCGACATCCTCAGGGTTTACCAGCCCTTTAAGCACTAATGGCCCATCCCAGTTATCCCGGATCACTTTTAGGCTCTCAAAGTCGACCGCGCCCATCACGGTATTATTCATAAAGTTAGCCAGCTCGCTGGTGGGCATATTCTTGGGCATGTAAGGTTTCAAGGTCTGCATTTCAGGAACACCGGCAAGGAGTGTATGCCAGCTCCAGCTCGGACATTGCATCATTTGCGCGATATTACGAAGGTTCATTTTGGGCGGCATGGCCAAGCCATTTTTGATATCGCGAGGACGATAACCAAAGGTGGGGACATCCACCGTCACCACCAGCACTTTATACCCTGCTCGTTTGATGCGTCCCATCAGATCGTCACGGATCTCGGCATCCGTCGGGTTATACAGCTGGTACCACGCCGTGCCCTCAGAGATCTCGGCAATGGTTTCAAGACTCGCTGAGGATACGGTGCTGAGTACATAAGGAAGGTTCGCCTTATAAGCCGCTTTCGCGAGAATTTCTGGCGCTTTTGGCCACATCAGCCCTTGTAATCCGACGGGCGCGACACCGAATGGGGCGGCGTAGTGTTTGCCAAATAGTTCGACCGATAAGTCAATGTCGGGGGTCGGGGCGAGTAAATCAGATTGCAGCTTTACTTGAGTGAAGGAGCTTGCATTGTGCGCCACCCCAATTTCGTCGTGACAACCGCCACAAAGATAATCAAACGCGAAGGCAGGAATACGCTTTTTAGCTGCTTTTTTAAGCGCAGGCGTATCAGGGTATTGAGGATGATAGTAAGACATAAATATCGTATCGCTGTGAGGTGAGTGTTTAGCCCTACCCTAGCGCAGCAATTGTTAGTGATATATAGAC
>NZ_MUFD01000037.1:0-19266 GCF_001995405.1 Salinivibrio sp. AR640
CTACAAGTATCGATGCTAAGCTAGCACCACGACATAAGCGGATGTTTTTCCATTCAACACAAGGAGTTCTCATGAGTCGCTTCAGTCAAGTGGCCATCGTCGGTGGCACCCATGGCAATGAGTTTAGCGGGATTTACGCACTAAAACAGTGGCAAACCAATACATCTGTTACGACTCGGGATAGTTTTTCAACGGAGCATGTGTTCGCGAATCCGTCGGCTTATCATGCAAACAAACGTTATCTCGATTGTGACTTAAATCGACAATTCGATCCTCAAGGGCTCGCCGATCTCACCTTAACAAACTACGAGCAAAGTCGCGCAAAAGTCCTCAATCAACAGCTAGGTCCTAAAGGCGATCCTCGCGTCGATTTCATCATCGATTTACACAACACCACCAGCAACATGGGGCCTACGCTCATTTTGCTCGCATTAGACACATTCAATAAACAGCTTGCTGCCTATATCAGTGAGCGTATGCCCGATGCCATTATTTTAGTAGAAGATCATCTCGAGCCGCTTCAACACGCTTTTTTATGCTCAGTGGCGAAGCAAGGCGTCATTGTTGAGGTTGGTCCTCAACCGCAATCCGTATTACGCCATGATGTAATGGAATCCATGCAAGAAATGACGACGCATATTCTCGATTTTGTGCATCTCTTTAATATCGACAAGGTGCCAGAGCTACCCGCGCAAGTAACGGCTTATCGCTATAAAGAAACCTTACATCTACCCCAAAATGCACAAGGAGAGCGCATCGGTATGGTGCACCAAAACGTGCAAGACAAAGACTTTGAGCCGATAGTACCTGGCGATCCTTTATTCATGTGCTTTGACGGTCGCGAAGTCGCTTGGGAAGGAAAGTACACTGCGTATCCGCACTTTATTAACGAGGCGGCGTATTACGATAACAATATTGCGATGTCGATGGCAGAGATGTTTAGTCTAACGGTATAATTGAGAGGTACAACTGAGAGACGTATAAAGAAACGACCAACATCGAACCGATGTATCAATGCCTCGGTGATGTGGCCGCTCAGAAAGTAGAAACAACGCTCGCTCGCAATTAACTCACTGGCTTAGTTGCGGGTTCTTTCTTTAAAGCCGTTTTTTGCCAGTAGCGATCATAATGAAAGAACATGTGTGTCCTACGCAATTCAGCCGCTCTTTGTTCTACCTTTTCAATGACGTCATTTGATACTCGCGAAGACGCGAGCTCAAACTGCTCCATTGCCTGCTCTCTCAAAGTCACGAACCGTCCTTGACCAACCACATCCAAGTAGGCAGAAAGATAAACGAGCCCATCAGTATACTCAGCGTCTTCAGGCATGTAGTTTGTGGTGTACAGACGCCCCAGGGCAGCAAGAGACATAAGATCCCCTTGTTCAATCGCTTTTTCGCGCCACGCCACCGCTTTATGGCTTTCCCCTCGACGGATAAAATCACGATATAAACTCTTAGTACCGGGGATCCCACCCGCATTGGCAATCTGTTTTTTTACTTCAGCGGCCGCATCAAGGCGAGAGCTGGGGAAAAGATAAAAGCCGCGCTCAGCCAGTTCTATTTGCGATGCTTTATGTAACAAGGCATCAACATCATTCGCCGCAATCGCCTCTTCTAAATACTGCTCAGCTTTCTTTTTGTCTGTTGGATAAACGTACTGATACAGACTGAATGCTGCGTCTTTAGGTGCTTTTTCATACCAAGCTGCTAGTGCTTCTTCATACTTATAGCGCCAAATAGTACGATGATTTGCCGATAACCAATGGCCTTTTTCAACCAGTAATTTCATGGCTGGAATATAATCCGCCTTTGCGGCCTGCGTGAGATACTGCTGCGCAACCGGCGAATAATCGAGCTTATTACCATCATCACTGACGAGCACAGCGTATAAATAAGCGGCAGGAACAATACCTTGATCCGCCGCTGCACGTAGATATTTTTCAGCTCGTTGGTAATGGAACTGAGCGCGAGACAAACGTCCATGCTCAAATATTGCCTCTGGCGTCATCGCCTGGATATCATAGTCATCCGCGATTTTTTCAACCGGCTCTAGTTGCACAAAAGGTGTGGCTTCAACTTCAACTTGTTCGGCATGTACTTGTCCACTTAGCATGACTAGGCATGCATACACGCTTGCTTTAAGCATTGACGGGGTATTAACCAATGTTGACACTTGAACCTCCTACAATCACACCGCCACAACTCACTGCATCACCAATACGAGCGGCTGGTTTTCCATCAATCATAACGCTACCGGAACCCGCATTTACCGCTCGCCCATGAGGCGGGTGTTTCGGTTTACTATGCGGTGCCAGGGGATCACCTTTACGAACTACGGGTATCCCGTCAACTTTTACTGTTGACGACCCCGCCACAATCGGTGTAGGTGGAAATCCATCATGCGCGGTTCCCACATGGCCAACAAGTGCTGCTTTGGGCATATCTTTCCTCAAATTTCTTAGCTTGCATTAAACGATCAAGGTTTGTTCACTGAGCGTGGCGATTTCGCTGGCTGTCCTTGGTACCCAGAGCCACTACCAGGACTTCCGCCAGCGTTTAAATTGATCGCTGGACCAATAAGGTGCACCCCGGCCGCATCAACCTTCATTACGCTCCCACCGGCGGTTACCGTAACCTCCGTACCTGCATCAAGCACGACATTTGCGCCTGCTTTTAGATGCACCTCACGTCCCGCCGTTGCGGCGAAGCGGTTATCGATTTTTTCATGTATCCCTCCAGAAACGGCAATTGTGGCATCTTTTTTCACTCGTGTTCGTGATTGCTTATCGACCGTCACATGCTGGTTACTCATAACAGCCGACAAAGAATCATGGTCCACTTTTTGATGCTCATTATGCCGCACCTGCGTAACGACATCATTTTCCACATCGGATTGCCAATCACGCTGAGCATGCAAATACACTTGCTCACTGCCCGATTGATCTTCAAACGTGAGCTCGTTGTAGCCCTCGCCTTGGTGGCTTTCACTGCGCCAGACCGTCTTGGTTTTATGGGCCGGCAATGTATAAGGGGATACATTGGTCGCGTGATAGGTCCGGCCAGTGATGATCGGTTGGTCGGGGTCACCATGTAAAAACGACACAATCACCTCATGGCCAATGCGGGGAATGGCCATCATGCCGTATTGGCTCCCTGCCCAACCTTGAGACACCCGTATCCAGCAGCTACTTTTATCGTTTCCACTCGAGTAACGATCCCAAGGGAAATGAACTTTTACTCGGCCATGTTCGTCACAGAAAATTTCTTCGCCTTCAGGCCCAACCACAATCCCTATTAAAGGGCCGTCCACCTGTGGCTTAGGGTGTGGAGTGGCCCGCCAAGGGATAGAGGCCGGGATCACCGTAAACCGATTATGATAGGTAGTGGCGCCAGTGCCGCCTTCTTCTTCAACTGCTTGAGGTTGGGTGCCGTAATGCTGAGCGCGCACTACTTGCCACTTTTGATTCATGGTACGGTCGAGATGATCTTGCATTTCAAATGCATGACCCGCCTGCACAAGAAAATGATTACTTTCCCCAGTCGCCGTGACTTTGTCACGTGCCAGAAATTCTTGGCGTATCTGGGTTAAATGTTTACCTTGCGTATCGTCTTTATATCGACCTGGAAAATCATAAACATCGTAGTCTTGGCGCTGATGGTCAATGCCGGACATATTCACTTGCTGTAAGAAGCTATAATTCGGCTTTTTAAAGCTATAATCCTTCATCTCCAGTGATGACGGGATTATCCGAGTGTGCTTTTCGATGGCACGAATATAAGGCTCATCGACGACACCTGCAGCCTGAGCGTTATGCACAATCGGCTGTTTAAGGGCGGGAAGCGAAAAGGGCGAGTCAGTGATATATAAGAGCTGCTTGTCCTCTTTCCAAACAAAGCAATACATCAACCCCTCTTCTGCGGCAATACGATGAAAAAAGGCGAGATCCGTTTCTCGGTATTGAACACAAAATTCACGCTCTGCATATTCTTTTGTCAGCCCAAAACCGACATCCGTAATACGCATTTCTTGCAACAAGATCGAAATAACTTGGGGAACCGTCTGATGTTGGAATACACGACTATTTTGCCGTAGTGATAGACGCTCAATTTCAGCCACTAATTCAACATCATAATAAGTGTGATGATGACCAATATCCCCTTGGGAAAATTGACGAATGATACCGCGAATACGACGCTCACATTGCCCGTTGCGATAGAGAGCAAGCGTGGCTTGGCAATCCACTAATTGGTCAGGGGTTAGGGAATGATCGCGACTTGCCAATGCAATCGAATAACGAAACCCGTTGCAAGCTTGCTGGTCGAACGCCGCAGCAGAGAGGGACTCGTTGCCCTGATATTCTCTGACCACAAACGTGTCTGGCTCTAGGCCTTCGACGCTAAATTCAAAACGTAATTTCGCCATGATGTCTCCCGAATCTTGTTCCCGCAACAGTGAACACTTGTCTAGCAACGCTCTCTGGAAAACGAACGCTGCTAAACAAATGGTGAAGCGCCGGCACAAAGCCGACGCAACCTAGCAATAGCAATTAAGCTTCAACCGGCTTGCGCCAGTCATCAGAGCCTGAAGTACCTGCGTTGACGTGGTCCCAGGTGATTTTGCGATAAGACATCGACACGGTCAGGTTCTGAGTGAAGTCTGACTTCGCCGGATCTTGGCAGTGTGGCATTTCACAATGGATATCCACGATAGAGGCGCTTTCTAATTTGGTGGTAAAGAAGTTTTCTTGCTTACCTTCAATCGACGTGCGGTACCATTTTAGCTCCACAGTAGACATTTTTTCGCCCGAAGACAGTGCGTTATAAAGCAACGGAACAGCTTTATTCAATGCCACGGTAAACTTAAATGGCTTGTGGACACGTTGTCCTGATGGCTGACCAGACTGAGGATCAGTCGGTACCGTCACATTATGGTCAAACTGTTGTACCAGCATTTCGTCTTCGTGGCCTTCGACAAAAGAATCACCGATAGAATCCGCGGTGCAGGCACCGGCAGTAATTAAACCCTGGGTTTCGCCTTCAATCGAGATATAACATGGCGTTGGCATAATCGCTCCTTTTTGTATGATTCGAGTTCAAACAGCGACTCTTGCTGTCTATCCCTGCTATTAAGCTAGATTCATGCCAAGTTTTTATGCCCTTATTTTCAAATGCTTATCGATTACGTGACCAATTTTTTGCACGACTCAAGCAACTTTTTGCTTGGCTTGGCAAAAAGTTGCTTGGCATATCGCTGAGCCTTTACGCACTACCTAAACGCTTTAAGAAGTCGCTTAGCCCCAGAAACCATTACTGCTCACTGAGTAATTCGACTGTATTTTTGCTATAAACTTTGCCCACTTTCTCCGTAAGAGGTTAACAAAGGTACTATGGCAAAGCCCGTGTCTTATGGGTATGTGGGGTTTATTAACCGCTTACAGAGAGCGCGCTGGATGACTTAGAAGCTAAGTGGGGTGGCAAATACCCCATCGTTATTAAGTCCTGGCGCAATAAATGGTTCACACTCTCTACTTACTTCAAATATCCGGAATACGTGCGTACCGCCATATATACGACGAACGCCGTTGAGGCCGTGCACCGCCAGTTCCGCAAACTGACCAAAACCAAAGGTGGTTTTGCCAACGAGAACAGCTTGCTCAAGCTACTCTACGCAGGTATGTTAAAGGCGTCTGAGCATTGGTCGCATCCGGTGCAGAGCTGGAGCCTGACGCTATCGCAGCTGACCATTCACTTCGAAGGCCGACTGGATGATCACATAGACCTATGAAAATTGGCTGACACAGAATATTGAACACCCTCACACAGAATATTGAACACCCTCCTATTGAGGTCACATGATAATTTAAAATTGCTCTATAGATTCTTCCTGAAGCCTTTAAAGAATTCTACTGTTGTTTCATCAAGGTAAAGGTTAGCTTTATGCCCCTTAGCTTTCTGTCTAGCCTGAGCTTTTACACTTTCAATATCTTCTTTGCTAACATACTCACCTGTATATTTATCAAAATATTTCAACTCATCATTTTCTTCATCATAAAACNTCATAAAACTCATCGAAATACCTTGTTAATTTACAGTCATGCTTATTATTCATCGAGTGTGCAATCATGCAATAAAAAAAGGCTTTCTTTTCAGACGTATCTTCCTTCTCCCCAATACCAGCCTCTCTCATAAAAGGGATAAACATAATACTTTTGAATAACAAAGAGTTAAAATCATTATTCCTAACGCCATAATCTATCCAATCTATAGCTTTTTTGATATCCCCTCTTTCCTTGTACATGAACGCAGCTTCATAAACAGCCACCATATTCCCATCTTTAGCCATTTTCTCTAAGTATTCCAATCTTATGTCTTCATTAACCCAAGACCAAAAATGGCTATCGAAGAAAAATGTATAACCCTTACTTTTATATATCTTTTCAGCTAACTCGCCATAGCGATATTCTCGATAAATAGGAATATATTGCCACCAGCTAGGGTCATGATATAAGAGTGTGGACTTGATCCGTTTTACTGGACACGCATCGACGACCTGAGGAGGTCAGTATGCCAGCCTATAAAACGGGTAAAAAGACAGCGCAATATTCACTAGACTTCAAACTAAAAGCGGTTGAATGGAGCTATGAGACGCATCGAACAGTGAAGTCGGTTGCAGAGGCGCTTGATATCCATCCATTCATGCTATCGAAATGGTGATCCGTTTTACTGGACACGCATCGACGACCTGAGGAGGTCAGTATGCCAGCCTATAAAACGGGTAAAAAGACAGCGCAATATTCACTAGACTTCAAACTAAAAGCGGTTGAATGGAGCTATGAGACGCATCGAACAGTGAAGTCGGTTGCAGAGGCGCTTGATATCCATCCATTCATGCTATCGAAATGGCGTAAAACGTATCGAGATGGAGAGTTTGGTATGGTCAAGTCCCTAAAAAATAAAGTGAAGCCAGACAAGGCGAAGGATGAGTTATCGGCGCTCAAGCGACGGATCACGGAGCTTGAAGAGGAGAACGATATCTTAAAAAAGTGGCAACGCTTTCAAGCAGAACAAAGGCGCAAGCCTACCGATTCGTAAAGCAATATAGTGATGTTTACTCAGTAAAGAAGCTGTGTAGGCACCTTTCTGNTTCAAGCAGAACAAAGGCGCAAGCCTACCGATTCGTAAAGCAATATAGTGATGTTTACTCAGTAAAGAAGCTGTGTAGGCACCTTTCTGTGTCTCGTAGTGGCTATTATGATTGGCTAAGCCGCGGACAGTCAGGACACGCGCGCGCAGATAGTGAGCTAGGCGCAGAGATAGCATTCATCTACCGTAAAAGCGAAGGCAGATATGGGAGTCCTAAAATCCATGCGGCGTTGAAGGCAAAAGGTCTCGCAGTGAGTCGTAAGCGTGTGGCCCGCTTGATGCGAGAAGCAGGTTTAAAGGCGAGAGTGGACCGTGTTTACCGTCGTCGGCAAAAGAGTCGGACGTTCTTTAAAGGACTCGTCAATCGACGTTTAGAACAAGAAAAAGCGAGCAAAATCAATCAACAATGGACCGCGGATGTTACCTACATAAAAGTAGGAAACCGATGGGGCTACTTAGCGGTAGTGATTGATGTTTACTCAAAAAAAGTACTTAGCTGGGCGCTCAGCGACAGACTTGATTCAAACTTGACGATGTTCACCATCGTCAAAGCACTCGCTAGCCGAAAGCCTAAACGGGGGCTGCTATTTCATACTGATAGAGGACGCGAGTATTGTGCGGATAGGGTGCGACATTTACTGGCGGAACACGGTGTTGAGCAGAGCATGAATCGGCCAGGGAAATGCACGGATAATGCAGAAGTCGAGTCGTTCTTTAAATCGCTTAAGGGCCAGTTAATCAAAGATGCACCGATTGCTAACTTAAGGCACTTACGAGAGAAGCTCAGAAAATATATTCAGTACTTTTATAATCGAACACGGTTACACAGTAGCATTGGCTATATGTCGCCGATAGCGTTTGAAAAACAATGTACTTAACGAAAGACGTGTCCGTTAAAGTGGATCAACATCAGTGCGTACATAGCTTTACCATTACCCTCTTCGGCGAGTTTCTTCCAACCTTCAATTGCTTTGTCTACCCATTGCTCTTCACATGGCCAACCCAAATAACCACAAAAAGAACGATCAACTTTCGGCATATATGTACCTGCAAGCGTCGCCATTGCCCAAGGGTTACCTCCCTCAGCGGCCTTTAAAAGGCTAGAACCGGCTTCTACTGTACCTAACGTTTTAAACTGAGTATAAGCTAACCAGTAAAAGGCTTTAGCGTTACCTTTATCAGACAGCGCTCTGAAAACTTCATTTGCCGCTTTATACTTCTCTTCGTTTAGAAGGGACAGTCCCTCTTTTAAGGTCTTTGCTTGAGCAGGAGCAATGAGAAAAAAAACACAAAAAACCAAGAGTTTTATTAAATTCATCTTATCCACCAAGTATATTCCTAAAGCCTTTACTTTCAATATCCTTCTTTCTTTTTTTATCATTCATATGAACAGAAGTATATTCAGCCACTTCTTGATAAGCAGGAAGTATATTTACTCGTTTATAAGGTTTCCAGCAATCAGCTAGACTTTCAAAGCCCTCGACCAAGTCATATTTTATCTCAATGAACTTTCGCTTCCCTTGTTTAAGGTCTACTTTCTCGAGGTTACTATAAGAAGCCTCCCAAAATACTAATATTTTATCAATGTTTTCCGCATAGCGTTGCCATTTCACTTCTTCGGGAAGCTCCATCTCAATCTCTTCTCCGATCCTTTGCATCACGTTCTCGAACTTTTTCTTGGCATTGTCACTTACTGGGTGGCTCTCTCCTCTTATCCACTCTAAAAGCTTGGTCATCGCAGCCACTTGATCGAGGTTATCCTTCGCTGCTTCTGCATCGTTAGCCCAAAAACCTAGATCATGATAATGCAATAGAACGGAAAAGAGCTTGGCGTAGGTTTCAGCCGGCATTTTCTTTATCCAGTCTCGCTGACCGGATGTCTCAACGTCACTATTAATGAAGTTCGCCACAAAGGGGGCGTTCGTCACTTCTAACGCTCGCTGCTCCATATCGCGAATAAGATGAAAAGGAAGCAGTGCAATTTGCGTCAGGGTAAGCTGATAAGCAACGGCCACTGTCAATAGCCTGTTAAAAGCATAAAAGGCTTCACTGCCGTCACTTTCATGGAAGAGACCAAAGCGACTGAAGCTAGGGTGCTCCATCACATCTAACAGCCGTGAGATAAATTCATCGTAAGCAAGCGGGTCTAACTCAAACGCCAGCTTGCCAGAGAAACCCGCAATAGACGCGGCGCCAAAGTCGAAACGAAAAATTAAGCGACCATTATCTAAGGTACATTGCAAGATAAGTTTCGCTCCAACGCCTAACTGCGCGGTGAGGCGAGTGGCGAGCTTAAACAACTGTTTCATGTCCGAGCTACCCACATTTTTCCATAAGCATGCAAGACTGACTTGTCCACCTACCTCTGCACCAGCAAAGGCCGACACCTCAGTCTTTGCACCCGCCTTAATATTTCGCAGTTTACTATCATACGCGAGCCCTAGGTCTTGCTTGCTTTCCAAACGTGTTGCAATAAAGGTTTGAGATGTCCGTAAGCCTGTAGCCCCTGTGGCAGCATCTTGACCAAGTGCAATCTCATTCGAGTATTTCATGCTTGCCGCTAACATACCGTGCACAACCGCTTCAATGTCGAAGCGAATGTCTCCTAAGCTCACTTCACGACGCTCATTGTCAACGGTGTAATAGGGAACTTTGAGATCGTACATGTTTTCAGCTGGAATGGAGAATTTTGTCGCTAATTGACCGCTGGCAAAGTCAAGCGACGCCCCCAACTGCGTGTTCCCCACTAAGTTTAAGTTGACGCTTTCAGCTGCTGCCTGCGCTGAATACGTAAATCGCATAAATTGTGCGCCGCCGCTAACGTCCATCTTAACGGTGTTACCGAAAATCTCAGTTTGCTGGGTTCGCCACGGTAACACATACTCATAGGCCTCATCTAAAGCGACCTCTCCCCCCACGTTAGCCAACGCAAACGTCTTTTTAATTTCCGCATCATTACCCAAGGCGTCTCTTAACGCGTCCTTGAATGCCTTGGGGTTTATCGCTCCTTGCCCTGTTGGTAGCGTGGGTTCATAAACTCGCGCACAGCTTTGTTTATTCCTTGCTGGGTCATTATCTAAAACCGCACACGTTGAACGTATATACATCGCTTCGTTTGGCTTAGAAGTGAGCGCACACTCAACAATCGTCGTATTCAACGCCATGGAGTCCGGCACAATGTGATTGTTCAAATTTTCTGGCGCCCAATCTTTGTGCTCATCCCAAAGCAATATGCGCTTTTTCTCTCGCACTTACCCAATGAGTACCGAATCCTCCTGACCGTCTAGAATAGGGGATTGAACCCTTCTTCTCGGCTGTCACTCTAAGGTATGCCCCGTTGTAGCTTTAACAGCACTTCATACATCTCATTCTCAGGGCGAACTGTGCTTGAAATGTAAGGATCATCGGCAACTTTATCGATGTTCTCCTCAATGAAGTCTTTGAATAAAGGAATGTCACCTTCAGGGTTGATCGCCTTTTCTTTGCAACCAGAGAGGAAACTCATCGATATGCTTAAAAGTATAACTTGGATAATCGTTTTATGACGCATCATAGGGCTGTGTCCAACAGATAGTGATGTTTTGGCCGGCAGATACCATAACGCTTTAAACGTAAGGAATGCTACCGCCCAGCAAGTGTTATATCACTCACTGAACGGGATATAGAAGCAGTATGAAGCTAATGTATAAATGTAATAGAAGTAATAAAATATAAATATATTAGTAACTTCTACCCCAATCATCAATTCTGGTGAAATAATCAATATAAATCATAGGTTCGATACTATTCAACTGTTCACTAACATTACATGTTAGATTACTCATGTCTATTTTACCCTCATAACTCCCACCAAAAAATCGATCACCGAAAATAGCCTTATATAGTTTCGCATCACAATATTGTTCCTTTGGGTTTAAAGATTTTTCCTTATAATACGGTTTAGCCCAAAAATAATGCCATGCTCCAAGCTTTTTTAACCTATTATAAAGGAAATCATCTTTCGGAGTGTTTTTGTCAATCAAAAAAACAAAAGCCGGGATATAGTTATTATTAGCTGCTATTCTTAGCAATTTTTTCACCTGGCGCTCTGATCTAGGTGAGTGAAAGACTGTTTTTCCATTTTCTACTTTAGTTATATTATAGTAGTAATCCATTAGAGNATTAGAGGCTTATAATAGTGAGACTTGGAAAATCGAATAACTTCTTTTATGTACTCTTCACGTTTTTCTACAGATTTATCAAGACCTTTATCTTTCAGCAAGAAATATTGGGCATGAAGATCGCCTTCTGCTGCAAGCTTTTTGAAGCCCTCGACTGCTTTTTGGTAAATTTCCTCGGTACAGTATTTATTTTCATAAGAAGTATCTAAGCCAAGTTCTTTTGCTACTTTGTTGCCAAAATGTTCTGATGAAAGATAAGAAAGGCATAAGTTACTTTTGTTAGATAGCCAGTAAGTCGCATAGGGATTTCCTTTTCTCATTAACTCAGTCAGTATAGCTGTGGCTTCACTTCGTTTATAAATTTCATCTATTTTTGTACGTGCATAGATTATTTTGGCATTCTCTACGCCCTTTTTCATCAAAGAGTCCATCTCATCCCAAGTTTTTTGACTCCAATCACCACGCTGCAGCATTAGCATCAAGTCATACATCTCATCATCAGGCTTTACTGTACTCGATATATAGGGATCATTAGCTACTTTATCGATGTTCTCCTCAATGNCAAGTGCTGTTGCTACTTTGTTGCCAAAATGTTCTGATGAAAGATAAGAAAGGCATAAGTTACTTTTGTTAGATAGCCAGTAAGTCGCATAGGGATTTCCTTTTCTCATTAACTCAGTCAGTATAGCTGTGGCTTCACTTCGTTTATAAATTTCATCTATTTTTGTACGTGCATAGATTATTTTGGCATTCTCTACGCCCTTTTTCATCAAAGAGTCCATCTCATCCCAAGTTTTTTGACTCCAATCACCACGCTGCAGCATTAGCATCAAGTCATACATCTCATCATCAGGCTTTACTGTACTCGATATATAGGGATCATTAGCTACTTTATCGATGTTCTCCTCAATGAAGTCTTTGAATAAAGGAATGTCATCTTCAGGGTTGACCACCTTTTCTTTTTCCTTACAGGCACTAATAGCTATCACTACAAATAGCAAAATAGCTATCTTTCTAATATTTTTATAAACCAACATCTTTCAGGCTCCAATCTATGATTTTTTCGTTTTCTTCGGGCACTAACTTAATGTAGTTATTGTCTTCATCATTTTTAATTTTAATTTTTTCACCTCGGCTACTAGCATTGGCCACCACCGAACGCGCATAAGCACGATAATCTGTATTGGTAACGGGACCGAGTCGTCCCGCTTCTACTGTCTTTGTATAGATGGTTAGTATCATTATTCCACAAAGTATTTTTGAAGCTTGATCGAAGTCATTTCTAACTTTTTTCATTATGTCAATTTGTTGGGCTGTTTCAGTAGTCAAAAAGGCGCTATTAAAAAACCTTGCTATCTGATACCAGCTTTTTCTAAACCCTTCCCACTGTTGGGGTTTATCTGCTCCCGCATGGAGTTCGGCCATTATAATCAATGTTTCTTTCCATTGCCGCTGACTGGCATATGATTCGTCGTCTTCTTGGTTAGTTTTATCTTTGCTTAACCACTCCATAATATTCAAAATAGCTTGAGCCTGTCGACGATTAACAAACTGGGCACTACCCTCAGAAGTTGCCTCAGTCTGAGCCTTCAGTAATGCTGCGATCAAGTTAGCGAGTGTCTCGGGAGGTAGTTTTATGATCCATTTTCTCGCATTAGGGGCATTATCTCCTGTTAGGCTTCTCGATAAGAACGGAGCATATTCTTTGCTTATGACATTCTTTTTGTACGATGCCCACAGGTTCGGTGGCATGAGTAGTACCTTAGAAAAGGATAGACCCAAACCAATAGCTATCGTCGCGATGTCATTAAGGGTATTAAAATCATCATTTATTCCATTTTCATCTACATCACCAAACACAGATAAGCGGCGGAAGTTACTTTGCTTAAGCACACCAAGTAGACAGTCGATAAAGTCATCACTATTGATCGCATTTAATTCGATGCCCAAGGTGCCCTTACACCCACCTCCAACTACTAAGCGCGCAGATGCGATGATCACTAGGACGCCAGCCTGAAAAGCTATACGGAATTCACTGTGAAAGCCTGCGCCGTACGCTGCCGAAAATTCACCCTTAATCGTCCCTAAGGTTTTAGGAACCCGAGCATTAGGTGGTACCCAGAAAACGTCCGCCCCCAAGGCGCCGCCTACTTCTACTCCGACAAAAGCATCTACCGCTACACCTGCCTCCGCTGCAACCTGGCTATTCACTAGGTCATGCTGCGTTGCACCAGTCATATTCTCAACTCGATGGACGTTAGGGTCGAAAAGAGAAACGGTACTACCACGTACCCCTAGCCCATTATCTATGTCACTAGGGCCGACAGTAATACTACTCCCTAACTGACACGTCGCACCAACTAATCCATAGACTGAACCGGTTATACGTGCCATTAACGCGCCAACATCGTAGCTGAACTCTTCACCTTTATCATCGGTATAGAAAAGCATCACCGCATAACCTCTAGCTGATGACGCTGATGCATTTTCACCCAAGGTATTGTTTTGCTCACCCTCTGGTAACCACAGACAAATACTCATTTGTCCTTGCAAAAGCGCCAACTTAGCCGAAATATTGCCACTCGCCCCGACTTGGCGAGGATCTTTGATGAGATCTGAATAGCCTGATAGCGGAAGGTTAAGTGCTGATTCTCCCTTTGCTGTAAAACGAAGAAATTGTGCTCCGGCATCTTCCGCATAAGCAGGCTCGTTTAAACCTTCGATATTGCCTTCTTGAGCGTGATAACTATCTTGCCAAAACACAGTGTCGAATTGAGATTGCGTTTTTAACGGGGCTATGCTCACTTGCACACTTGTTTTTCTTAACGCTTTTAATGCATCAGTGACACTATTTACACCAACGATATTCCCGGCGTCCGTCTGAGGAGATGCAAATGTAATACGATCAGTGATGAAATCAACATGGCAAGCTGCTTTGGTATAGAATGGATCTGACTTATCGCAAGGCATATACCACTCTGGTCCACGCAGGTAAAAAACTTTCCCTGTGGATAAAAAACTGCACTCAACTGGCTGAATATCGCTGAGTCCCGCATCGTTGACAAAGGCGCTTACACCTTTTTTATTGGGCTGGTGATCTTTTCTATCCCACACTAATACAAGATCGGGGGCCAGCTCTTTCCTTTCAGCATCGGCAAAAAAGAATCGAAGCTGGTTAGGGCCTTTTTGAGCCGCTTGTTTAGCCAAGCTTTTTAAATGCTCTATTCTTTTCTGTGCTATCGACTTTATCGTTAATAGTTTATTAAAAAGCTTATCAAGCGGTGTGCCTTGGCTCTGACCCAGTATTTGATTCAAGGCATTTTGATGTTCGGTTATCGTCATGTCGATAAGGTGTATCAGTGCCTTCGCTGGATAATACGACCACGCGGCTTTATTGACATCATTAACAAGGCTTGCAATGTTTAGACTGTCATTTATTTCAGTGCTACCTGTTACCTCTTCGTATAAGCTATCGATCAGCTCAGTCTGCCCGATTGAAATTGGTTCTGGTGATGTCCGCCAGTTGTCACCGAGATTGCGTAATACTTGGGGCCCCGCCGCAACACCGACATCTCCCTCAAGTTGCTCTAATGTCAGGCATTGCTCTTTAAACACAATACCTTCTTGGTTGAGTAGCTTGAAACCGGGTAGAAAACCATCTTCCGCTAGCTCGTTAAGCTCACGTATCGCCGCTTGGTGTAGTCTTTTGGCCAGCTCCAGACCATCGATATAGTCGTAAATGAGGTTACACGCTCTTTTAATCCGCTCTTCTCTTCGTGAAGTGAAGTATTGGTGGTCTTCGCTAAATACAAACTTAGTCCCATCATCTGAATTAATGTCACCAGCATTTCTTTCCGCTTTCTCTTCCAGCTCGGTAATGCGTTCGTCAATGGCATTCAATATAAAAGTACGGACACGCTCTTCGACCAATTTGTCAAAATTTGCGTTGCCACTTCTGTCTTGAGGCGCAAGAGATTGAAACTTACCGCCATAATACAGTGCATGTCTTTCAGCATTTTCTCGTCGAGTCTCTTGCTGAACAATATCATCAAACGCTAAGTCAAGCTCCTCAAGTGCCTGGGTTAGAAACCCCTGAGGATCTGCAGATTTGTAGTAGGCTTTTGTTTGTACCACTAAACGTAGTGGCAGAATGGTGGTATAGAGTTCTTTGTCTTCGTCATCCATGAACGCTTCATGAGGACGTGTAGCAAACTTAGACATAATGCCAAGCTGATTGATATTTGCAAATGTGGTGCTGTAGTCGCCTTCAACAACGGCGTCCTGCATTAGGACTTTTTCTTCTTCGATAAGGTCCTTGGCCTCTTGTGTCACTGCGTACCAGCATTTTTCACCCGTCTTAGGATGCGATGGCACATATAAAATGTCGACAAAATCAGCGATTTGACACTCTTGTTCCGTGGCAGGCGCTTCTGGTGCCTTTTTAAACGATTCGCGAGAGGCCTCCATATTGGCAGGTTCCGGCAGCTCTATCTTTAGCGTATCTCCAGCATAGATAAAGTCGGGATCTTTGATTTGCGTACTGTTCAGCTTGAGAAGCTCCTCTTCGGAGACGTCAAACTTTTCAGCAATCAGACTTAAGCAGTCACCTTTCGTTATTTTGTATTCTTTCATGTCACACCCACTGCTTAAAAACGGAATCTTGTTGTTCGCCCTCCACGGGCGTAAATGGATTTGGCTTATATAGGCACACAGGCACATCGTCTGAGTTAAACCAAAACACCCCTTTGCTAGGCCCTAAGCACTGCGCGATGTCGTCTATATTAGCTTGTGCTAAAACGGCATCCCAAAATCGTTGGCTTTGAAAGCGCAAACATAAAACTTGACCAGCAACTTCTATCTTCAACATCGCTTGTAAGTGCGTAATAAAATCATCTGCACAGATGTTGTCATCCACTGCAAATATTACCGAGCTGGTATCAAAATAAGGCAGTGTGCGCCATGTCTCGACGTTAGCGATATCCGGTCCCATATTCACCAAATAAGGGCTTTGCTCAAGCAAGTAATCAAAGGGGGTGCCTGCATATAAGGGCAGTATTTGCACGACACTAAAGTGTTCTTGAATCAGTTGCGCGGCATCACTGATCCTGACAGCATCAACGAGAAGCCAATAATGCGTTGTCATACACTTATCCCTCTTCCTGCAAACAAGGACAGTCTTGACGAGGGCATGAACCATCGAATTGTCGTTGACACAATTTCAGTACAGGGAGGTTTGACACCGATGCCACTTTTAAGGTCGCAGGCGAAAGCTGCAGGGGTAAAGGATCAGGGCTCTCCGGCGACTCCACCCCAAACGGCAGGGCGGCGACTTTACCGGCATAGCCACTGCCTGCGCCGGGGCTGCCGCCTGAGTTGAGGTTAATCGCAGGGCCCACAAGATGAACACCGCCGCCATCAATGCTGACAAAGCTGCCGCCGGCTTTCACCGTGATGCTACTCCCCGCCTCAATCACCGCTTTTTGACCGGCTTTGATATGAATTTCATTGCTGGCGTCATTCACCCATACTTGGCCAGCTTTAACATGCAGCGAGCCGTCTACAATCAGGGTTTGGTCTTGTTGAGCGTACTGGCGACTCTCTCCCTCAACGGTATGATGCGCATTGCCCATCACACGATGAAATTGGTCGTTATGCACTTGATGGTGATTGTCATGACCAATCTCGGTCACGCGGTCATTTTCTACCTCGGTGTGCCAGTCTTTCTGCGCGTGTAAATACACTTGCTCACTGCCCGATTGGTCTTCGAACGTGAGCTCGTTGTAGCCTTCACCTTGGTGGCTTTCACTGCGCCAAACCGTCTTGGTTTTGTGTGCCGGTAAGGTATAAGGCGGCACATTGGTCGCGTGATACGTGCGGCCGGTGATAATCGGTTGGTCCGGGTCACCGTGTAAGAAGGACACAATCACTTCATGGCCAATGCGGGGAATGGCCATCATGCCGTATTGGCTGCCTGCCCAGCCTTGGGCCACCCGTATCCAGCAGCTGCTTTTGTCATCGCCGTTGGAATAACGGTCCCACGGGAAGTGGACTTTCACTCGTCCGTGCTCATCACAAAAGATTTCTTCGCCATCCGGTCCCACCACGGTGCCTATCATGGGGCCATCCACTTGGGGTTTGGGAATGGGGGTTGCGCGCCACGGGGTGGTGGCAGGAATAAGCATAAACTGGTTGTTGTAAGTGGTGGCCCCTTGGCCGCCCTCTTCTTCCAGTGCTTGCGGTTGGCTGCCTTGGTGGTGCACACGCACCACTTGCCACGCTTGGTTCACGCTCTCATCCAGATGGTCGCTGATGGTAACGCGATAGCCAGCGCGTAATGCCGGCTCATTGCTTTGCCCGTTAGCATGCTCGGCCTCGCGGCGTAAGTACTCGAGGCGGGTTTGGTTAAATGCCTGACCAGTGGCGTCGTCTTTAAAGCGGCCCGGGAAGTCAAAGTGCTCGTAGCTGTCGGTACGCTGGTAATCAATGCCATCGGCTTGCGCCGCTTGTTGGAAGCTGTAGCGCGGTTTTTTAAAGCTGTAGTCTTTTAACGCCGTGTGGCTAGGCTGCGCCGCAGTGTGGCGTGTCAGACCATAGATATACGGCGTATCCGTGCGTCCGCCGCTTAAGGCGTTATAGGGCACAGGGCGCTCAAGCTGGGGCAAGCTGTTTGGCGCATCGGTCACCACCAGGGTATGGGTGGTGGCGTCGTGCTCGTGGTGATACACCAAGCCTTCTTCTGCCGCTAAGCGGTGGAAGAACGCCAAGTCACTTTCACGGTGCTGCACACAGTATTCGCGCTCGGCATAGTCGCGAGTGAGCGAGAAGGTGACGTCCGTGACGCCCATGTCCGTGAGCAGGGTGTCTAAGATGGTCGGCACGGTTTGGTGCTGGAAGGTGCGGCTGTTTTGGCGAAGCGACAGCCGATACAGGGCGGGCACCAAGGTTAGGCGGTAGCGGGTAAAGTGATGACCAATGTCACCTTGGCTAAAGGCACTGGCAATGCCCTGCACCCGTTTGACCAGCTCGCCGTTGCGCCACAGCGTCAGCTGCACGGGCTTGTCGACCACTTGCTCTGGCGTGAGGTCGGTATGGCGGCTCGCCAATGCCACCTCATACTGGAACCCATACACCGGGTTGCCATTCAGGCCAGCTTGGTGAGAGAGGCACTCGTCCCCTTGGTAGTCCACCACCACGAACGGTTGCGGGTCGAGCCCCGCCACGGTTAACGCTATTTGCAATGTCGCCATCTGTGTATCCTTCGCCCTGCTTGTTTACCCTGATACGTTCAGCCAGACCCTGCCGTCTGGCTGAACGCACCACAGCCCGCCCGTAAAGGCAGGCTGTTTGTGTCTTCATGTCGCCATGAAGAATTAGGCTTCGATAGGCTTGCGCCAGTCGTCTGAGCCTGAGGTGCCTGCGTTGACGTGGTCCCACGTGATTTTGCGGTAAGACATCGACACGGTCAGGTTCTGGGTAAAGTCTGACTTCGCCGGGTCTTGGCAATGGGGCATCTCGCAGTGAATGTCCACAATCGAAGCGCTTTCCAGCTTGGTGGTAAAGAAGTTTTCTTGTTTCCCTTCAATCGAGGTGCGGTACCACTTCAGCTCGACCGTTGACATCTTCTCACCCGACGCCAGTGCGTTATAAAGCAATGGCACCGCTTTGTTGAGTGCGACGGTGAATTGGAAAGGCTTGTGCACACGTTGGCCGGAGGGCTGACCAGATTGTGGGTCCGTCGGCACGGTCACATTGTGGTTAAACTCTTGTACCAGCATTTCGTCTTCGTGGCCTTCGACAAAAGAATCACCGATAGAATCCGCGGTGCAGGCACCGGCAGTAATCAAACCCTGAGTTTCGCCTTCAATCGAGATATAACATGGCGTTGGCATAATCGCTCCTTTGTATGTCATGGAAGACACATCGCCACCGTGGCGGTGTGCCTGTTCGCTCTCTTATCCTGC
>NZ_MUFD01000038.1:0-18282 GCF_001995405.1 Salinivibrio sp. AR640
CAACGTAAGCGGTTAATAAACCCCACATACCCATAAGACACGGGCTTTGCCATAGTACCTTTTTGAGCGGAGGTACGATGAAACAAGCACAAAAACGCGCGCACTGGGCGGCGATCATTGAACAACAAAAGCAAAGCACAGTGTCCATTAAGCAGTTTTGCCAAGACAACGCTATTCCCTATCAAACTTTTTATTATTGGTCGAAGCGATTACGTGAACACCAACAAGCGCAAACCGTGCAGCCGGTTGTGGTCGATACGTCCGGTCACTTACCTGGGGCGTCCGTCGTGCTTGTCTTTGCCAATGGCATTCGAGCCGAGTTACCCGCCACGCTCAACGCCGCACAAATCAAACACTGGGTGGATGCACTGCAATGACGCCTTCTGGCAAGGTATTCTTGGTCTCTGGCGTCACCGACATGCGCAAGTCGATTGACGGTCTATCATTGATCGTGGCCGAGCAGCTTGAGATGGATCCCTTTAGTGAAGCCTGGTTTATTTTCTGTAATCGCGGTCGCGATAAGCTCAAAATCTTATTCTGGGATACCAATGGGTTTTGGCTGTATTACCGCCGCCTAGAAAAGGGCACCTTCAAGTGGCCTCGCCCGAGCCCTGACGGCGTGATCACCCTGAGTAAACCGCAACTTCACTGGCTCCTATCGGGACTGTCACTGGAAAACAGTCACGGGCATCATCCTTTAAAGGGACTAGAAGTGTGACCCATGACAGTGATCATCATATTGCTCTTGAACGATCCTTTTGAGCCGTCAAACTTGTTGCCATTACACGGTAAGAAGATGACGCCCAATGACCGACCTCCCTGATGATATCGAGCAACTTAAAGCCATGCTAGTGGCGAAAGAGGAAGAGATCTCGGCGTTAAAAAACCACGTTCAGTTATTGATTGAGCAGTTAAACCTGAGCCAATCCAAACGCTTTGCCGCACAAAGTGAAAAAGTGGCGAAAGGCACTTTCAACGAAGCCGAGCAGCAAGATGCGTTGCCCTCTGCGCCTAAGGCGCGACGTCAAACAGGACGCAACCCCCTACCTGCTGATCTTGAGCGTGAGGTGCACACCCATACCTTAAATACCCCTTATTGCGCGTGCTGCGACGTGCCCTTACACGCCTGTGGCAAAGAAGTGAGCGAAACATTGAAAATCGTGCCGCAGCGGGTCAGTGTCATTCGTCATGAGCGCACCAAATATGCCTGCCGCCAGTGCGAGCAAACCGCTGAAACCAGCCAGGTAGTGACCGCACCGAAGCCAGCTAGCATGATCCCCAAAAGCCTTGGCAGTCCAGAGGCGTTTGCCGCCGTCGTGACCGCCAAATATGTGGATGCACTGCCGCTATATCGTCAAGTCGATATGCTGAACCGAGCGGGTATCGACATTAGCCGTGCCACTTTAGCCAACTGGTGTGTGCAGCTGGGCAGCAAAGTTGACGTGATTATCGATACGATGAAAGCACAGTTAGCCAGCGAGCCACTTATCTGCGCCGATGAAACCACGGTGCAAGTGCTCAAAGAAGCAGATAGAAAAGCGCAGTCGACCTCTTACATGTGGGTGTATCGCAGTGGTGAATTTACCGACCACCCGGTGGTGATTTATGATTATCAACCCAGTCGAGCCGGCGCGTGTGTGCGAGCGTTCCTGGGCGATTATCAGGGCTATCTTCTGTCCGATGGTTACAGTGCTTACGATACCGTTGACGGTGTGACGCAAGCAGCGTGTATGGCTCATGTTCGCCGTAAATTTACCGATGCGCAAAAGGCGTCGCCCTCGAAAAAAGCCGGCAAGCCAGAAAAAGCGCTCACCTTCATCAACAAGCTCTACGGCATCGAGCGACGCGGGAAACACTTATCGGCCGAGGCCCGGCAACAACTCAGACAGCAAGAAAGTCTGCCTCTGTTAAATGACTTTAAACGCTGGCTTGATAGCATGCATGTGTTGCCCAAAGGCGCCTTAGGCCAGGCCATCACGTATGCGAAAAATCAGTGGCCCAAACTGCTGACCTATCTGGAAGATGGCCGCATTAGCATCGACAACAATGTGACGGAGCGAGACATCCGCCCGTTCGCCACGGGTCGAAAGAACTGGATGTTCTCGACATCTGTCGGTGGAGCAAAAGCGAGTGCTAATCTGTATAGCTTGGTGATGACATGCCGTGCCAATGACATCAATCCCTATTATTACTTCCGGCACCTGTTCGCTGAATTACCCAAGCGGTCGCCATCGGACGATATGTCAGATCTGATGCCATGGTGTGTGGATCTCAGTGATGTCGAGTAGGCGTTCACCGGTTTATTAACCGCTTACTAACCCTTATCATTAGAAATAACTACTGCACCATACGGGTCTATATAACTCCACTCAGGAGCAAGTGACCCACTCCCACTGCTTCAATGCCTATGATTGGTCTTCTAGCATAGTTAACACTGAAGCTGCCCCAAAGCCTCTCTATTATTGTTTCGACAACAGAAACTAGCCACCTAATTATCACATAACAGCTGTCACAGAGCACTCATAAGCCCTCACAGGAGGCGGTATAGTTCCAAAGGGAATGTCACCTGCCATGGGGGAAGGGGAGGTCTGTCGACTTTTACCGTTTCTCAATCATTGAGTGGGAAATGAATCGTCTCTATATGCTTCCTGAGACTAGCTATCGTCAGGCCTGAGCCGTAATTACCACTGACAGAGCTTTCTGACCATCCACCAAGCTGCTTATAAGCAACTTCAGGCACTCCAGCATTCAACGCTAGGTCTTTGAAGTTGTGTCTCAAGCTATGGAAAGTTACACGGTCTGCTTTTAGTTCATGCTTACGACAGAAATAGGCATAGCGCTTACTGTATATGTCTGAGCGATACCCGCCCTGTTTTGGAAGAGGAATATCGAATAGCGTCTCTGTATTCAGTGACTGTACGAACTCGATGAAACCAAGGTTTAACAGTGCGTCAGGCAGAGGCACAGATCTGGCCGAAGAGCTAGTCTTTAACGCCTTGCCGTCCTCTTCGTTTACAGAGATATACCAAATGCCCTCGTGTTGCCTGATGTCTGAAGGTCTCAACTGGACGATTTCATTCATACGCAGACCACAACAAAGTGCTATTCGTACAATCCAGTAGTGCTCTGTGCCTTTGGTCAACTGAAGTAACCTGTCGAGCATCTCTGGTGAGTATGGTCTCCGTGCGTCCTTGTCTGCGACTCTTTTCTTGAGCCTCACGCTCTCTGCAGGGTTGAATGTGATATATCGTTCTTGCATAGCGAACTTAAACATTGCAGAAATCGCTTCTAAGCGCTGATTGATGCTCGTGATAGAAAGAGGGGGAAGGTGCTTCAATTGCCCACTACTCACCACAGCAATAAGCTCAGGAGTCGTGAGATTCTTGGTCTCCTTTAACTTCGCTGAATTACTTGGCGTGTCTATCAGTACATCCCTCAGCTTTCTTATGTCTGCTGTCGAGACCTCTTTGACAGGATAGTCTGCCCCCATAAGACCAAGAAGGAACTCAGTAGATACTTGATAGCGCTGCTTGAGCTTATCACTCATTGGCTTACCAGTTGCTGCCATTTCTGTTTGCTTGTTCTCTAAGAACTCACTAGCGACGTATTCAAGTGTTGGAGCTTTTTCTATCTTAGGAATTGGTTTGGTGATGGTCTTAATGTCGCTCGAGAAGCCGCTAATCGAGTCTAGGAGAGTCTGTGTCTGGGCTTGTAGGTGCTGGGCGAACTCGATGAATACACGCGCTTTCTGTGGCTCTGTGAGCGCGTTGTACTGGCTGGTGGTTCGGTCAGGGATGGCTCCCTCAAAAACACGTTGTACGCGAGGTGCATCAGCTAGTTTTAGGCTGTCGTGTAGCATTCCTGCTGCATGTTCTTGAATGGCGTCTAAGCTTGCTTCTAACCCGTTCCGTATACCCTCAACATCGACAGAGCCAGTTAGCATGTTGTCCTGCTTGTCTTTTACCCACGTATTGGCGGCTTCAATGGCAATGTTTTGAAGGTCGACCAGCTCAACTCTCTTCTCTGGTACAGAATAGCCACTGAGCTCCGCGAACTCTTTCATCAGACGACCAGCCTCGATGGTGGCTAGTTGTTTGGCTTGTGTCTTGTTCGAGGTCTTCAAAGAGAAGCGAATAAGGCGCTTGCCATAGTGCTCGACTAGGTGGCTAGGAACTCGCTTTTGGAAATAGTAAACGCTGCTGTTTTTACGTTTGTATATGTGCAAATCGTCGCCCGTGTAGCTCAGCTGCGTATCACACATATGCTTTTTAACTGCTTGAAACAAAAGAACTTTTAATAAAAACAACAACTTAAAGGAAAGTGGTGGAGCTGGCGGGAGTTGAACCCGCGTCCAGAATCAGTCTAACCGATGGCGCTACATGCTTAGTTTGTCTTTAGTCTCGTCAGAGTGCTGCGGACAAACACGCCACACAAAGACATACCCAACTTATGTTTAACGCTTCAGCTCTTGGGTCAAAGCCTCCACGCGATCCTGTTTGGTTTTGACTATCCTGATTCCCCGTCCTACAGGCGAAGGCTAGAGAGGATAGGCACTCAGCAGGTTATTAAGCTGCTAGTGCGTAGTTTTCGTCGTTTGCGACTATTTTTTTGCGGCTTTTTACGAGGCCAACCGCCCCTCGGCATGCTCCACGGGCCTTCTCAATCCTGTCGAATCCTGAATCAGCCCCAGAGTGTTGCGGCAGAGTCTAACACATTGATCTGCCGCGTCAACGATTACCGCGCTGAGTGTTTCATGATCCTGGATTTTTGACGCTGCCAGTCTCTGTCTTTCGCGGTATCACGTTTATCGTGTAATTTTTTACCTTTCGCTAAGCCTATTTTGAGCTTAGCAAATGATTTTTTCCAGTATAAAGACAATGCCACCACGGTGAAACCGTCTCGATTAACCTTACCCAGTAAGGTATCAAGCTCCCGCCGTTTGAGCAAGAGCTTACGGGTGCGCTGTGGATCAGCGACCACATGCGTGGAGGCGACATTCAGCGGGGTGATCGTTGCCCCGAACAAAAAGGCTTCCCCGTCTTTGAGCAACACATAGCTTTCGCTGATATTGGCTTTGCCCGATCGAAGTGCTTTCACTTCCCAACCTTGCAGCTCTAGCCCCGCTTCGAAGTCATCTTCAATAAAGTACTCAAAGCGTGCTTTTTTATTCAGCGCAATGGTGTTGCTATTTGCTTTGTTCTTTGCGTTTTTCTTAGCCATAGTCCGCGCATTATAAAGGCGATGT
Source organism: Salinivibrio sp. AR640 (assembly GCF_001995405.1). Taxonomy (NCBI): domain Bacteria; kingdom Pseudomonadati; phylum Pseudomonadota; class Gammaproteobacteria; order Vibrionales; family Vibrionaceae; genus Salinivibrio; species Salinivibrio sp. AR640. The sequence continues at coordinate 5,246 of NZ_MUFD01000038.1, forward strand.
GTCGAAGAATGAAAGGATTATCGCATGCTGTTAGACAAACCGCATGACTTTCTTAGATATGCTAGCCGCTAACATTGGTGAAAGGCGACCTCAGTGGTATTATCTCGCGGTTAACTTTAAGGAGTCCCTATGCCGCAAATCATCCGCTCGGCTTTAGTGCCGTTCAGTGCTGAGCAAATGTTTGCCTTGGTGAACGATGTTGAAGCGTACCCCGAGTTTTTGCCCGGATGTGTGAGCACTCGATTGATAGAGCACACAGACTCAACCATGGTCGCTTCACTGGACGTGGCCAAAGCGGGCATAAAGAAGACGTTTACAACAAAAAATTACTTAACCGACAATGCGCGTATTGATATGACCTTAGTTGACGGTCCGTTTAAGCGTTTAAGTGGGGGGTGGCAATTTACGCCGTTGTCGAGTGATGCGTGTAAGATAGAGTTAAACCTTGAGTTTGAATTCACTAACCGTCTGGTGGAAGCAGCGTTTGGGCGCATTTTTAGTGAGTTAACCAGCAGTATGGTAAAAGCGTTTACAGAGCGAGCGAAAGCGATTTATGAGTGAAGAGACTCTGGTGCATGTGGAAGTGGTGTATCCGCTACCGAATGAGCAACGCATCTTTAATTGTGTCGTTAAGGCTGATACAAGTGTTGAAGAGATTATCCGCCAGTCGGGTATATTGAGCGCGTACCCTGACATTGATTTGTCCACCAACAAAGTGGGTATTTTTAGCCGACCGGTGAAGCTTGACGCGCAAGTAAGAGAGGGTGATCGGATTGAGATCTATCGGCCACTCCAAGCTGATCCGAAGGAAATTCGCCGCCGTCGAGCTGAACGAGCGAAGCAAGAGGGCAAGGCCGATCCTGTGACAGGTGGACGGGTTGATACCAAGCGTAAGCGCTAACCGTCGAACACCGATGCTTGGCCTTGCTCAAGCGATAAATAATCACAGTAAAGGCGCCGATATCCGGCGCCTTTTAACGAGCCAATGGCTGTCACTGCTTATTGCACAGCCTCAAAAAACTGGTCGCCCGGCTCATAGTCACCACTCATGCTGACTAATTGATTATTATCATCAAACGAGAGCACTAAATCTTTTTGCGTTGGATCTTGGTGGCCCGGCTGTTGCCACTGTACGAAGTACCAAGTGTTTGGGTAGCCAGACTCAACCAACATCGGTGGGCCGAGAAGGAATTTGACCTGCTCTTTCGTCATGCCAAACTTCAATGAGTCTACGGCCTTTTCTTCAATATAGTTGCCTTGATTGATATCTACACGATAAACCAGTTTTTCGGCATAAGAGCAACCCATAATGGCAATCGCCATTAGAGAGGCAACGGCGGCTTTTTTCCAACCCATAGTTAATATCTTCACTGTCTCGTTGAGGGCAAATCACGTCACTCAGTACGTTTTGCAAGCGGTGCCTGCGGTGCATAGCGCGTCGAGTATAAACAAGCAGAGAATATATGTAAAAAACCTGCCAACGACTAGCGTTTGGAGGGTCATAACGTGAAAAAGTTCGCAATGGGAAAAGAAATAACCGAGGAAAGTGAACGTTGCACACTTCCCTCGAGCAAGCATGTGATCAATGCTGTGTTTTTTTAAGCCGCAATGAGCAGATCTTCGGCATTCGCTAAAGTACGCTCGGTAATTTCACTGCCACCAAGCAAACGGGCCAGCTCATTAATACGGGCCTGGTAATCGAGTGGGTACATGCGAGTGGTCGTCGTGCCTTGGTCAGTCTCTTTGGCGACAAACATTTGTTGATGACCACAGCCGGCAACTTGTGGCAAATGGGTGACACACATAACTTGGGTCGATTCGCCAAGCTGACGTAATAATTGACCCACAATGGCGGCGGTTGGCCCGCTAATACCGACATCAACCTCGTCAAAGATAAGGCTAGGTGTTTCCACTTTTTGTGCTGTAATCACTTGAATAGCGAGGGAGATCCGCGATAGCTCACCACCTGATGCGACCTTTGCGAGTGGTTGTAAAGGCTGGCCGGGGTTGGTCGAGACCAAAAATGCGACCGCATCGCCGCCTAGAGGACTTAGGTGGGTCTGTGCTTTATTTTCGACTTGGATTTCAAAACTGCCGTGTTCCATGCTGAGCTGATGCATGCTTTGGGTAATGAGTTTATTGAGCTCTTTGGCATAACGACGACGGCTTTTACTGAGCTTTTCTGCTGTGTCTAAACAGTCTGCGAATTGCTTGTCGACTTCGGCTTGAAGCTGCTCAATGGCCTCATCATTGTGCGCGAGTTTTTCTAGCTCCGTTATCAACTGTTGATGTGTGCTATACAGCACCTCTGGTTGAACATGGTGTTTGCGTGACAAACTCATAATGGTAGCCATGCGTTGATCTAAATATTGTAAACGCTGCGGATCCATGTCGAGTTGATCAAGATAACGAGCGATCTCCTGACTGGTTTCTTGAGTTTGAATTCTAGCTTCTTCGAGCATTTCAGCCAGTGGAGAGAAGTGATTGTCTAGTGTCGCTAATTCATTCAAACGTTGTTGCGCAGCAGTTAGTAGGCCAAGTGTATTGCTTTCTTCGCCATCGCAGAGCAGATCAACCACTGCTTGGCTTGTCATCGCGATATCACCACTGTTGGATAAGCGTTTATGCTCTTCTTCAATTTGCTGATATTCGTCTTCACCAAGCGCAAGTTCATTGAGTTCGCCCACTTGATACTCAAGCAGCTGTTGTTGCGCCTCAATATCGTCCTTTTTCTTTATCAGTGCTTTTAGCTCATTTTTTGTGCGACGCCAACGTTGATAGCGCGTTGCCATTTTATCGATCAACGATTGATGACCCGCATATTGGTCAAGCAACGTAATTTGGTGCTCAGGGCGTAACAGTTGTTGATGTGCATGTTGACCGTGAATGTTGATCAAAAGTTGCCCAAGTGCTTTTTGCTGAGAAGCAGGAACCGGATTGCCATTGATATAAGCGCGTGACCGCCCTTCTTTAGTGATTACGCGTCTTAAAATACAATCGTCACCGTCTTCTAATTCGTTATCTTGTAACCAGCGTCGCGCCGCACTGTTTTGTTCCAAGGTGAAGCTGGTCGATATTTCAGCGCGCTTTTCCCCTGGGCGCACCATATTGGCATCGGCGCGGTCACCTAAGCATAAGCCTAGCGCATCAATAGAAATAGATTTACCTGCCCCGGTCTCACCGGTTATCGCCGTCATGCCTTTACTAAACTCCAACTCCAAGGATTTAACGATGGCAAAGTTTTGAATGGTTATATCGGCTAACATAGGAAAACACCTGTATCTATCAACAACTGTGTATAGATACAGTATATACTGTTTTTTCATCCAGTGAATACTGTTCAGTGAGAATTATTGTGAATGGGATGAGGCGCACAAAAAATGGACAAAAAGTGGCTGGCCTGTTTTGCATACCAACAGGAAGAAGGAAAATAACGTTGATATGAAAAAACAGCCGCGTCAGAACAGCTTTGAAGACCAACCCAGCTTTTTACGTAACGTATTGTAATAATTATAGTCTTTGGGGTGAATGAGTTTGAGTGTGGCGGGGCTTTTGTAAATATGGACCTCATCGCCCGGATTCACTGGCAAAGAAACTTGCCCATCACAACTGACTTCCAGTGTGCCGCGGTTATCGGGAGACACTAATAATTTAATCCGGCGATTACCATCTACCACCAAAGGCCGGCTTGATAGGGTATGGGGGAACATAGGGACTAAAGAAATAGCGTTGAGGCTGGGGGATAAGATGGGGCCGCCACCTGATAAGCTATAGGCTGTTGATCCCGTCGGCGTTGAAATAATGATCCCATCTGAGCGCTGCGAAAAGGCGAAATGCTCGTTAATATAGACCTCAAACTCAATCATGTGAGCCACTTGCCCTGGGTGTAAAACGGCCTCGTTGAGCGAAGCATTATGGCTTTTAACCTGATCGTGACGATGGATCTCTGTCTCAAGCAAAAAGCGGTCTTCTTCCATGTAGTCGCCACTCAAAACGGCATCTAGGGCATTTTCAAAGGCATCGGGATCCAGGTCAGTCAAAAAGCCTAAATTACCGCGGTTTACACCAATCACTTTTATATCGCTTCGTGACAGTACGCGGGCGGCGCCGAGCATATTACCGTCGCCACCGATAACGATCGCGAGATCAGCGTGCTGACCAATATTAACCAAATCCAGATAGTGCGCGTCGGGTAGCCCTAAATTGGTACTCAAGCGTGTATCAATGCACACCTCGTAACCGCGCTCGGTGAGCCAATGATAAAGGCCGATGTGTGTATTCACCGCGTCTGGGTTGCGAGGTTTACCAATTAAAGCAATGCGCTGGAATGGTGTCGACATAATCAGGATCCCATCGTTATTTGTGCCCAGTATAACGCGGTAAAAAAAGGATTGTCGTGATTTGCGTTATGTGGGCGGTTGAATCATAAAGATTCATCCCCATAATACTTCCACAATCAAGTTAAACAGTCCCAGTGCGCGCTGGGCAATGCCATTTGTGTCGGAGTGATCATGAGCGAAGAACAGAAAGTTAAGCAAGAGCAAGAAGCGATGAAAGATGCGCAAGCTGCTGAAGGCAAAGATGCAGAGCAGACGGTTGAGCAACAGGCAAGCGGTAGTGCAGACATTGAGCAAGAGGAAACCGAAGCCATGATTGCACGCATTACAGAGTTAGAAGCAGCACTTGAAGCCAGTGAAGCCAAAGTGCAAGAGCAACAAGACAGTGTGCTTCGTGCCCGTGCTGACGTAGACAATATGCGTCGTCGCTCAGAGCAAGAAGTAGAGAAAGCGCGAAAGTTTGCACTGGAGAAGTTTGCCAGTGAGTTGCTGCCAGTTATCGACAACCTTGAGCGTGCTGTCGAGATGGCGGATAAGGAAGATGAATCGATCAAGCCCATGGTTGAAGGGGTAGAGCTGACGCTAAAAACCATGATGGATACCATTGATAAGTTTGGTTTGAAAGCGATTGACCCACAAGGCCAACCTTTTAACCCTGAGCTTCACCAAGCGATGACGATCCAAGAAAGCACTGAGCATGAGCCAAACACCGTAATGATGGTGATGCAAAAAGGCTATGAGTTAAATGGTCGCGTGGTACGTCCAGCGATGGTGATGGTATCGAAAGCCGCACAAGGCAACGTCGACGAAAAAGCGTGATTTTAATAAGGGCATAGCATCAATAGTTAATTTGTTACTCCGCTTGTGATACGTGAGTGACGAACACGGATTTTTTTGCTGCTAGCCCTTGAAAAGTGTCGTGCTGCCCTTATTTAAACGGCAGCAACAAATAAAAATTTGCGGTGAGGGGGTTGAACCTCTCACAGTTACCCCACATAAAGGGTAACGAACTACAGCCACAGAACGAATTTCGGAGAGCACCAGATGGGTAAAATCATTGGTATTGACTTGGGTACAACCAACTCATGTGTCGCCGTACTAGACGGTGAAAAAACGCGCGTAATTGAAAACGCAGAAGGTGATCGTACAACGCCATCCGTTATCGCTTACACACAAGATGGTGAAACACTTGTCGGCCAGCCTGCGAAGCGCCAGGCAGTGACAAACCCAGAAAACACCCTATACGCGATTAAGCGTCTGATCGGTCGCCGCTTCGAAGATGAAGAAGTACAGCGTGACATCAGTATCATGCCTTTCAAAATTGTGAAGGCAGATAACGGTGATGCTTGGGTTGAAGCGAAAGGCCAAAAAATGGCCGCGCCACAAGTGTCAGCTGAAGTGTTGAAGAAAATGAAGAAAACCGCTGAAGACTTCCTCGGCGAAGAAGTGACTGGCGCGGTAATCACTGTTCCTGCTTACTTTAATGACTCTCAGCGTCAAGCGACTAAGGATGCTGGTCGTATTGCGGGACTAGAAGTTAAACGTATTATCAACGAGCCTACAGCGGCAGCATTGGCTTACGGCCTTGATAAGAAAGGTGGCGATCGCACTATCGCGGTTTATGACCTAGGTGGTGGTACGTTCGATATCTCTATCATCGAAATTGATGAAGTCGATGGTGAGCAAACCTTCGAAGTACTGGCAACCAACGGTGACACCCACTTGGGTGGTGAAGACTTCGATAACCGTTTGATCACCTACTTGGTCGACGAATTTAAGAAAGAGCAAGGCATCGATCTGCGTCAAGACCCGCTCGCGATGCAGCGTGTCAAAGAAGCGGCTGAGAAAGCGAAGATTGAACTGTCTTCTGCGCAGCAAACAGACGTGAACTTGCCTTATGTGACTGCGGACGCAACCGGTCCTAAGCACATGAACATCAAGATTACTCGTGCCAAGCTGGAATCACTGGTTGAAGATCTGGTTCAACGTTCACTCGAACCAATGAAAGTGGCCCTGGCTGACGCCGAGCTGTCTGTTGATGAAATCACGGATGTTATCTTGGTCGGTGGTCAAACCCGCATGCCTATGGTTCAGTCAAAAGTTGCAGAGTACTTCGGTAAGGATGCACGTAAGGACGTGAACCCGGATGAAGCGGTTGCAATGGGTGCGGCTGCACAGGGTGGTGTACTGTCTGGCGATGTTAAAGACGTACTACTGCTTGACGTTACGCCACTATCGCTAGGTATCGAAACCATGGGCGGTGTGATGACCAAGCTGATTGAGAAAAACACGACAATTCCAACTAAGGCGAATCAAGTGTTCTCAACCGCTGAAGACAATCAAAGCGCGGTAACGATTCATGTGATCCAAGGTGAGCGTAAGCAAGCCATGCATAACAAATCACTGGGTCAGTTTAACCTAGAAGGTATTCAGCCAGCGCCACGTGGCACGCCACAAATTGAAGTGACTTTCGACTTGAACGCGGATGGTATCTTGAACGTGTCTGCGGCTGATAAGCAAACCGGTCAAGAGCAGAAGATCACCATCCAAGCGTCTGGTGGCCTAAGTGATGAAGACGTTGAGAAAATGGTACAAGAAGCAGAAGCTAACAAAGAAGCGGACAAAAAGTTCGAAGAGTTAGTCACTGCCCGTAACCAAGCTGATCAGCTCATTCATGGTACACGCAAGCAAATGGACGAAGCGGGTGACAAATTGCCTGCTGAAGACAAAGAGAAGATCGAAACAGCTATCTCTGAGCTGGAAACCGCACGCAACGGTGAAGATAAAGAAGACATCGATGCGAAGGTTCAAGCACTGGTTGCGGCTTCATCAAAACTGATGGAAATTGCCCAGCAGCAAGCTCAAAATGAGCAGGCGCAGCAAGACGCCGGTGCCGATTCAGCAAAACAAGACGACGACGTTGTTGATGCTGAGTTCGAAGAAGTTAAAGACGACGACAAGAAATAAGCGAAAGCACTGTCGTTAATAAGCACGGGCGTAGGGGAGCGATCTCCTTCGCCCGTCGTTTTATCAAACAGTGATTTGAACGTCTTTGTTTTGTTGACGTAAACAGGTGCAGTCAGACCATGTCTAAAAGAGATTTATATGAAGTGCTCGGCTTAAGCCGCGATGCAAGCGAGCGCGATATTAAAAAGGCCTATAAGCGGCTGGCGATGAAGTATCACCCAGACCGCAATAAAGGCGATGATGCCGACGAAAAATTTAAAGAAGTGAAGTTGGCATACGAAATACTGACCGATCCGCAAAAACGTGCAGCCTACGACCAATATGGTCATGCAGCCTTTGAACAAGGTGGCATGGGAGGCGGCGGCTTCGGCGGTGGCGGCTTTGGCGGCGGTGGTGCTGACTTTAGCGATATTTTTGGTGACGTATTCGGCGATATATTCGGCGGAGGTCGTCGCGGTGGTCAGCAACGCGCACAACGTGGTGCCGATTTACGCTACAACATGGAGCTAACGCTTGAAGAAGCGGTCCGTGGCGTCAGCAAAGAGATCGAAGTGCCCACCTATGTCGGCTGTTCGACGTGTGATGGTAGTGGTGCGAAACCGGGGACTAAGAAGCAAACCTGTGGGACCTGTAACGGTATTGGCCAAGTACAAATGCGCCAAGGTTTCTTTGCGGTTCAGCAGGCCTGCCCAACGTGTCACGGCAGCGGTACCATTATCAAAGACCCTTGTAATAGCTGCCACGGTCAAGGTCGCGTCAAAGAGACCAAGCACTTGAATGTGAAAATCCCAGCAGGGGTTGATACAGGCGATCGTATTCGCTTATCAAGTGAAGGTGAAGCGGGAGAAAATGGTGCGCCAGCGGGCGACTTATACGTTCAAGTACACGTTCGTGAACACCACATTTTCACCCGAGATGGCAACAACTTGTATTGTGAAGTACCGGTGAGTTTCACCATGGCCGCGCTAGGTGGCGAGGTTGAAGTGCCTACCCTTGATGGCCGTGTAAGCTTAAAAGTGCCAGCAGAAACGCAAACAGGACGCATGTTCCGTATGCGCGGTAAAGGGGTGCAGTCTGTTCGTGGCGGCGGTATGGGTGACCTGATCTGTAAGATGGTTGTCGAAACGCCAGTGAACTTAAGCAGCCGTCAAAAAGAGCTTCTACAAGAGCTAGAAGAGTCTTTTAGTGGCACTGAAGCGAAAAAACACAAGCCAAAATCAGAGGGCTTCTTTGACGGTGTCAAAAAGTTTTTTGATGATTTAACCGGATAAGCAACTGGGCCTCGTGCATACGGGGTAGCCAGTATTGAATCCTCAGTCATCATAGAAAGGCCAGCTCTGTGCTGGCTTTTTTTATGCCTGACGAAAACGTATTTGTTGATCGAACATGCGGTAAAGGACAAGATGCATTTGATGAGGTCGACGTTATCAGTCCGTTCGCATGGAGGACCAAGGTAGCACATGCGTCATCGATTTGGGGGGAACTTGTTCGAGGGTGAGCAAGGATCTTATAGGCTGCCTTCCCACCTTGGATTTCGAACCGATAATCCGGTGAGAGCTGACAATCCGCACATAGCGCCTCTTCTAACTTAGCGACATCTGATACCGACGGATATTGCTCAGCCATCGTAAATTGCTGCTCTACCCACGCTTGTAACTGAATTAAATGTCGAGTCGCCGCTTGCCGCGTCTGTCGTTGTTGGTGCTCGGCATAGCTGGGGATGGCAATCCCTGCAAGTGTTGCGATGATGGCCAGTACAAGCATCATTTCGATCAGTGTCACGCCATGTTGTAAATAGCGACAAAAATATAAACGCATTTCTACGTGCCCCTCGAAGACTCAATCACCAAACGCATACAGAGCTTATGAGAGTGGTAGTCTGCGCTCAATCGGCAGGCGGCGATCTTGGGAGGCAGTATGCGTTTTCACCGTACCCAATTCACGCCAAGTAGGCTACAGCAACATGGCGTAACATTGATTGAATTATTGATTGTATTGAGTGTGTTAGCGGTTATTTGTGCCATCGCATTTCCTAGCTTTACCTATTCACGCCAAGTGGCCGTGATGGCCAGTCGCAGTGCAGAGCTGGCAAGCTTATTCCAACTGACTCAAAGTCGTGCGATCAATCAGAGCCAAGCATATCGTCTTATTTTGCATCAAGACGAAAATACGCAATGCATTATTGCTCAACCGGTCAACGAAAAAGCGAACAGTGTGAGTAGAACGGGCGCGATGGCTAAAATATCGTGTCAACAAACCGCATCAGCTATGGTAAGGCTACCTAAAGCAATTCAATTAAAAAAGAAAGTGAGTGAGGAGTGGGTGTTATTGCCTGACGGGGATCTATTTACTATCGATTTTCGCACACAGCGACCCAGTCATAATCTCACGCTTGGTCTAAGCCACGATCTTGCCAGCACACCGGATTACATTGTCACCGTCCGCCAGTACCTTGGCTTTGATGTTTGTCCGTGGCGGGAGGTAGCCAGTGCGTGCAGCTAACTGTAAAGGCCATTCATTGGTTGAACTCTTAGTGGGGCTGACGGTGAGTATGATAGTCACCATCGCGGCACTGGCGGTGATGACAACAGCGACGGCGACACAAACGCGTCTGGATAATAAAACGTTTTTGTCTTTAGAAATGAGTCGCCTTCTTTCCTTTATGGAGGCGGATATTCGCCGTGCAGCCCTCTGTTATCAATGCGGCAGGACTTCCCCTTACGTGTTTAAAAGCGGAGATGAGGCGCACATTGTGTTAATTGATGAAGTGCCTGAGCAATCTAGCGGGCAATGTTTGCGATTTGCGTACCAACAAGGGCGTACTCACTCCACGCAAACTATTGATAAAGACGATGCCAAAGGATTTCGTTTCGATGCCGAATCACAGGCGATAGAGGCTTATGAAAATCACCAAGACACCAAAAATTGGTCATGTGAGTCAGGGTACTGGCGAGATATTTCATCCCGAGTATTGAAGGTAACGCATTTAGCCTTTTCTCGTGATGAGACGCGGACGGAGACAGGGCGACGTATTACCGCGTTAACTATCGAACTCTCCGCCTCATTAAAACGTCAACCTAGCGAAAGTGAACAAGTGTCGAGAACCTTGGTTTTAGCTAATACGGTTGTTTCACCATGAAATACATCAGAAAACATAAGTACGACCAAGGCATAGCAACGCTTGCGGTGGTTGCGAGTGTTGCACTGATTGCACTTCTCATTGTGTTAGGAGTCAGTCGACGTGCGGTTAATGATATCCAACAGACGCAAGCGAGAGTCAAAACCGAGCAATCACTTTCTAAAGCTTGGGCCGCTCTCGACTGTGCGGTGGCTAAAATTCAACATGATGGCATTGAGTTATCCAACAATGATATCGCCAAAGCACTAGAACAACTTTCTCCCTGTCAAAACGTCGCGCAAAGTCAATTATGGTTGGCACCATGGCAAAACAGTGAGCGCGGAATGTGGCATCTTTACGCGACTCATGCACAGCAACAAGTCGGGGTGACTCTGGCAAAAGCCACCGGCGCGCGAAGGAGTTCGTTTGTCACTTCTGGATCCGCCGCGTTTTACGGTGGCAATACATGGCGACCGGTAAAAGGAAAAAAGCGAGAGGATGGTTTATATGAATGCCATTCAATTATGGCGGGGGGCGATGTCATGATTCGTCCGCGCACGCTCGGTGAGAATCAGTCAAAGAGTTCAGAGAGCTCAGAGAGCTCAAAGAATGAAGAGGAAAAAAGTCAAAACAGATTTACCGTTCGCTTAGATGGTAGCGATGAGTGCGCCCCCGAATATAAAACGGAGGTTAGCGACTACACAGTGGCAGATAGTCGCGATGAAACCGGCGCGCGACTAAAAAAAGATGTGCAAACCAACGTTGAGAATATGGACTTGTTCAACGATTACTTTGGTGTCCCTCGCGCGCAGTGGGAAACAGTCAGAGAGCAATTTGAGCGACAAGGCGGTTTTGTTGTTAATACCCAAGATGATCCGTCGTTATGTTATGAAACTCTATTGAATGCAGTCGCTAGCAGTAAACACAGAGAGAGAGCGAATGCAAAAGTCTGGGTGGATGGGCCTTGTGATCTAAGCCGAGAGGGTTTAAAGGCGTTACCAAGTGAACCTCCGATTTTACTGGTTGTGCAAGATGGCATTGTGGCGCTGCGTGGTGCGATTAAACCCTTTAAAGGAGTGGTATATCAGTTTAACACCGATAATCTGAATGCGAGAGAATTTGCTGAGCAATGGGGGATGACCATCTCCGAATCTGGCGGGATGTCTTGCTCTCACGACGATAGTAATATCCAAGAACTTTGCGAAATGATCACATCAACTGTCAGCAATCCTGATCAAGCAAGCCGTGTCCCTTTTTGGTTTCACGGTAGTTTCATCACCAAAGGCGCATTTATTACTGATGTGCCGGATGGCCATTCCGTGGTGTATGGTTCATTTCAACCAACCTATAGTGATGAAACGGTACAGCAGAGTTTTAAAGGTCTTAAGCAGTGGCGTCCAGTCGGTAATAGCTATCATGACATCAAACCGCCTTATGATGAGGGATAGCATGTTGCGAGCGCGAGGTTTTTCCTTTATCGAAATATTGATTGCGTTAGTGTTAGTAGCGGTAACGGGCGCAGGTATTTATACACTCACTGTCGATATTCAAGCTAAGCAACACAATGCGCGCTTGGCAGAAGGGGCTATGCATGTTGCTAGTAACCAACTGGCGCATTGGCGTTTAATGAACACGGATACGCCCTGCAGTGCAAGCCATACTGCAGTCATGAGGTTGAGCCGTTTAGCAAGATGCTTGATAGATACTGAAGATACTGGTTACCAACTGGCAGTGACTGAGATTAAAAATGTGCTCACCGATGATGGCGGTGTTTATGCGAAAACACTCGTATTAGAAGTTCGCTGGCAAGATGACCGAAATAAGGCACAGACGCTGAGATTTTACTTCACAGGGTCAACGCTTCGACACCAAGGTATGTAATAAGCGTCTATGAGCGCCGCAAACGAGTGAGTTACCACCCGTTTGATTGGTTTTTAATCGCTTGTGCTGTTTTTATCAAAAACCCCTTGCGCCAAAAAATTACCTCTCTATAATGCGCTCTCGTTGGCACGGCAAGCCGAGCTAACAACGGCAATACAGACAAGCAAAACAAAATGCTTGACTCAATGCCAAAGTGGCGTATTATGCCACTCCCGCTCAACGATGAGCGGCGCTCTTTAACAATTTGACCTATGCAATCTGTGTGGGNTTTTTATCAAAAACCCCTTGCGCCAAAAAATTACCTCTCTATAATGCGCTCTCGTTGGCACGGCAAGCCGAGCTAACAACGGCAATACAGACAAGCAAAACAAAATGCTTGACTCAATGCCAAAGTGGCGTATTATGCCACTCCCGCTCAACGATGAGCGGCGCTCTTTAACAATTTGACCTATGCAATCTGTGTGGGCACTCGTTGAGAATAGACAAAAAGATTTATTCGATGAACTGAGTGACCAATACGATATAACTTTTAGTTATTCGGCACAGTCAATTCGTTTGTCTCGCAAGAGACGAACAAAACAGTATTTATCGAGCCGTTTGTCTTTTCTTWGGRAAAGCAAACACCAAAACTTTAATTGAAGAGTTTGATCATGGCTCAGATTGAACGCTGGCGGCAGGCCTAACACATGCAAGTCGAGCGGAAACGGCAGTATTGAAGCTTCGGTGGATTTACT
>NZ_MUFD01000039.1:0-17959 GCF_001995405.1 Salinivibrio sp. AR640
GAACAGTGAAATAAAAAATCAGAGTGACTAATATCACACTGTTTGCCTGGTCGATATTAATTAATTGAGTGATCTTTATCACGTTTGTTTTTTTGTTACGAATAGTGACGGTTTGGTCGGTGTCGTATTGAAGCAGTAAACAGGCTCAATCACGTTGAGCCTGTTTATTGAAAGTACCAAAGCTGTTATCGCAGGTGGAAGAGTTAATATGCTCCTGCGCTGTAGATCAGCTCGTAGCTGTGGCTGTAGATCTCCAAGATATTGCCGAATGGGTCTTCCATATAGATCATGCGATAGGGCTTCTCTCCAGGATAGTAATAGCGTGGTTTCTCCATCCGTTTCTTACCGCCAGCTTCAACAATACGCTCGGCTAATGCTTCAACATTTGGATCTTGCACGCAGAAGTGAAATACGCCCGTTTTCCAATACTCGAAATTGTTGTCAGGGTTTTGCTGATCCTTAAACTCAAATAGCTCTACACCAACGCGGTCACCTGTCGATAAATGGGCAATGCGAAAACGTTCCCAACCTTGGCCAAACACATCGGTGCACATTTCGCCGATTGCACTGTCGTCTTCAACAATCTCAGTAGGCACCATGATGAGATACCAACCAAGCACCTGCGTGTAAAACTCAACGGCTTTTTCTAAGTCAGGGACGGAAATACCAATGTGTGAAAATGTACGTGGGTAAGGGGTCTGCATCGTTTGTTCCTCTTTGCTTACGTCTTCATTGTTTGCAAGCATGAGGCACCTAAACCATAATGTTAAATTATGGTTTTCAATGATTGTAATGACATTTTGTTATGGTTAACCCTGTTTGGCTGAAAACCTTTTGCACCCTGGTAGATGTTGGCACTTTTACTAAGGCCGCTGATAAATGCTATATGACGCAGTCTGGCGTAAGCCAGCACGTGCGAAAGCTTGAGGACTCATTATCTTCAACGTTGGTCATTCGAGGAAAGAAAGGCGTGGTGCTGACCGAGGCAGGACAACAACTCTATCGTCAAGGGAAGGACGTGCTACAAACGTTGGATAATCTTGCTGTAACCATCAGTCGCGATCCCGGCTATGAAGGCGAGGTACGCATTATGTCGCCGGGAAGTGTCGGGCTCCGCTTGTATACGCGTTTGCTCGATCTTCAGGTGACATATCCTGCCCTTACGATTAACTATCGATTTGCGCCAAATGGCGATGTTCACAAGGCTATCTTAAATAACACCATTGATATTGGCCTAACAACGGCTTGTCCAGTTGACCCGAATATTCAGTCTGAACCCATTGGCGAAGAGCCGTTATTGCTGGTGACACCGCGCCATATTAAAGACCCTACATGGGAAACACTCTGCCAACTTGGATTCATTGATCACCCAGATGCTAGGCATCACGCAGAGTTATTACTTGGGGCGAACTTCGAGCAATATCAAACGGCGCAGTTACGCCCCGTTAAGCAATCTGGTTTTTCTAACCAAATAAGTCTTATCTTACTACCCGTTGCACGCGGACTTGGCTTTACCGTCTTGCCCGCCAATGCTGTCGCGGCTTTTGCTCAACAAGCGGCCATTAAAGCTCATTACTTACCGACACCGGTCAGTGAAACCTTATATCTCTCCTCTCTTGCCGGACGCGAGCTGCCTCAGCGCGCGATCAATATTGCAAACGTCACTAAAGAGCATGTCGGTGATTCAATCAATAGGCATGATAAAAGCAAAGAGTGACAGCGTCACGTGTCATACATTGACGGTGCTTCCTCTGTCTTCTAATGTCTAAGAGTCCAAAGGCAACCTGAGATGGCAATGTGACGAGATGGTGGATACTTGTAGCCTGCTGGCTACCGTTGAATGTCATGGCAAATACACTAACGATTGCTTATCGCGATGAGACCGATTCTGTTTCTTTGGTGACTAAAGCGATCGTGGAGCAGGCATTCACTGCTATCGACACGAGTATTGAACTCACATGGATAGAGATGCCACTTGCTCGGGCCGAAAATGCACTGAAAAAAGGCATTATTGATGCTGACTTTGGCCGAACACGGCTAGCCTATCAAGATATCCCCAAAGCGTTATATCCGCGAGAACCATTGTTGTCGGTAGACTATTACCTCTTTGGATACACACATGTGTTAGAGCCGGAAGATTACCAATATGTTGTAGGAGTCATTGGTGATCAAGCTGTCGAAGAAATTGCGAAACGCTACCAGTGGCAGCTTATAACAACCAGAACACAACGCGCTGCGCTAAATATGGTCAATAGCCACCGTGTTAAAGCAATGATAGGTTATGGAAGAATCAAAAGTATAATCGAAAAAGACCAGCTTACTTATGTTCGTATGGGAGATAAACCGGTTGCGTCTTTCTCGGTTTTTCTGGTCTTTCATCAACGCCATCAGCGATTAGTTGCACAGCTAAATACCGCATTGAAGGACATGAGAGATAGCGGCACGACCGCCGCTATCCTTGCCAAATATGGATTGTGATTATGGCTGTTGCTCAACCCGCAGCTTTTGCTCGCGCACTTTGCGACGTAATAGCTCGGTATAAATCGGTTGGCCGCCAAGTAATTGTGCAACAAGGGTGGCGCCGAGGGTGGTAATAATTAGCGGCAAAATCAGATAGTAGTTATTGGTCATCTCAATCACCAACAAAATTCCCGTGATAGGCGCGCGTACGGTCGCGGCGAACAAAGCGCCCATGCCCGCAATCGCGAACATGCCCGGTTCAATGCCCATATCCGGATACATATTGGCAACCACTAACCCATAAACAGTGCCTAACAAGGTGCCAAGGGCAAGCATGGGGGCGAAAATGCCGCCTGGCGCGCCGGAGCTAAAGCAAATCACTGTCAGCAGCGTACGCGCCATAAAGATAAATAGCAGCGCGTTGATCGAATAGTTTAAGCTAACAAAATCTGGCACTAAGTTAATGCCGCCATGGGTCAGCTCTGGGGCATAGATCAGCAATAAGCCAAAGAAACCGCCTAACGTGGCCCCTACTAGCCAAATTCGTTTTTGACTTTTTTGATAAAAACGTTGGAAAAACTCCTGACACCGCATAATCAAAAAATTAAACAGCACGCCAAACACGCCAAAACAACAACCTAGTGCGAGAAAGAACCATAAAGAGGCAAGTGGTGGTGTCTCGTACTGGGGTAGAACAATCACTGCCTCTTGGCCATTGATATAGCGAAAAACGATATCGGCCATGATGGCGGCAATGATCACTGCTTTTATCGAGATCAAGGTATAGCGAAACTGAGGTCGCATTTCCTCAACCACGAACATGATCGCCGCGAGGGGGGCATTAAACGCCGCGGCGAGACCGGCGGCAGCCCCGGATGCAAGCAGTGTTTGGTTACTGTTTCTGTCTTTGATGCGAAAAGTATCGGTGACCATGCGACCAATATTGGCACCGATTTGCACACTAGGACCTTCTCGTCCGAGGATCATCCCTGAGCCTAGCGCACCTAAACCGCCGAAAAATTTCACTGGGATTACCCGCCACCACCGCGTAGGTCGAATGCCTTCCATCGCGCCTTCCACCTCAGGGATCCCTGAGCCAGCGGCCTCGGGCGCAAATCGATGAACAAGCCAATAACCCATTAAGGCCAGGCCGGCACTGATAATAAAAGCGAGTAACCCCAATGGAATCATTGAGCTAATGTTGCTGTCTAGCCAGTCAGTTCTTGACTGAGAGAGGGTATGAATCGCGAGTTCGAAAAGGGTGACAACAACGCCGCCTAAAAAGCCGATGACAACGGCGAGCAAAAGAATAGAAACGGGCGTTTTGTCGCGTGACCATAATTTATCAAAGAAAACGCTAGATTTATAAAAGATGGCTCTTTTCTTGCCTGTTTTACTTACAATTTTCATCTATGTGAACGCAAAGTTTGAAAAGAAAAATGACGATGTATGGGGGCACTCATTCTTGCGCCGACACCGTGCTGGGAACGTCCTGTTCCCCGAGAGAACGCATTTATACTACGCCAATTCACCTAACATGCAAGCGCTTGACCGGTGTCTAATTATTCGGCTATCCAAGATAAAAATCCCTGGAGTAAGCGATACGGGGCGGCGATAACGATAAGGGCATATTTTCAGACGTTTCACTGGGGGAGTCCGTATTGAGTGATAGCGTACCACCTCCCAGTCCCTGAATAATTGATTTGAATTAGATCACAGTTTGTTAGGGACAAAATGTCCGCTGCGACACCATTGGCCGCAGCGGTGCGAATCAACCGCGACCAGGCGCTTGGGTTGCGGCAATATGATCGCCGATCTCAATCAAACGGCTCAAAATCCGCTCACCATCAACGCCAATGCCATTGTGCTCGTATTCGTTAGTCATCCACGCTTGACTGTTGGCAATCTGCGCCAAGGTTTGACGGGAATAATCGAACTCGACAAACATATCGTCCACATAGGTGGCACAGGCGAGCGGCACCGTGTTGTGCTTGAGTACCTCGAGATCATAAAGCGCCGGCCAATCGGTTTTTTCCGCCAGTAACATGGCGGCGTCTTTGAGTGGTTTAAGGGTTGCCAGTTGATCAAACATCCACGGATACACCATTTCGCCGGTAAAACGGAACGGCTGATCGGGCTGATAGTGGAACTGCGGGAATTGATCGCGCACCCGATGGGCTGACCACTGCGACGCCTGCTGCTGGCAGTAAATCGATTCATGCAAAATCGCGTAAAACGGGTTGGTTAAATACCCTTGGTCAGCCTGCATCGCATTTAAGAACGGATAGCTTAAAGTACGCTCGCCATTTACCTCTATAAAGGCTCGTTCTAGTAAGTAATACAGCGGCAGCCCGGCATGGCCGCGACCGAGATTCAGTCCCAGCGTTTGAAATTGCTCAACGGTAAACGGCTGACCGTTTGGTAGCGTCACCGTATTGTTTTGCAAATACTGGGCAATCTCGTGACAGCGGGCTTGTGCATCGGGGAATTGGGCGAAAAACTGCTGGTTCTTGTCTTCCACACGCTGATAGGTTTTTTGATACACCGCATCGGCGTGTCCCTCGAGCGGCGGGATCCCACCGGTGACAAACGCGCGAGACAAGGACTGCGGAAAGAACGACAAATAGGTGAGGGCACAGAACCCACCAAAGCTTTGCCCGAGGATCGCCCATTGCTTGATGCCTAACGCCTCACGTAAACACTCGGCGTCTTTCACGATGCTGTCGGCGCGAAAATGGCTCAAATACGCTGCTTGCTCGGCAGGCGTGAGATGGGCGAGAGTTTGGTGATTTACCGGCGAGCTTAAGCCCGTGCCGCGTTGGTCGAGCAACAACACGCGATAATCGTCTAATGCGCGTTTTAGCCAACCTGTGGCGCCGTTGGGGCGGGGAGACTCCATGCCTGGCCCACCTTGAAAATACACCAGCCACGGCAGATCTGCTTCGTGATGGCGTGTATCAACCACTTCACGAGCAAAAATAGTGATCGGCGTACTATTGGCGTCACTGTGATCCAGTGGGACCTCAACACGGTGACTGCGATAACGGATATAACGATCATAAAGATCTTGCATGGTAATGCCTTTATAAACAGAAAGATGACGATGATTAGGTTATCAGAGTTGTTCGGTCTCAGCGAGCAAGCACGAAGCCGAACTTCTTCGATTTTTATGTGATCTATATCACTTTTATATTTACTTAGCCTGCTAACTATTTTATATTGCTTGTTCTCTATTACTTAGCAGGCTAAGTAATCCGCACGATTGAGGGAGAGATCGCATGACCGCTTCACATCCAGAACATATGTCGATAGCTGAACATCTAGGACGGACCGCACGACTATGGCGACGCGTAGCCGATTCCGAGCTTGAACCACTTGGGCTCAGTTATCCGCGCTGGAGTGCGCTGTGGATGTTACGTCGATTGGGCGATGGCATTAGCCAAAGTGAGCTGGCGCAAGCGTTAGAGATTGAGCTGGGCTCGTTAATGCGCACGTTAAAGCACCTTGAGGAACAAGAGCTGATCACACGGCGCTGCTTACCCGAAGATAAACGCACCCGAACCGTCCATGTCACCGACAGTGGTTGTGAATTAATGTCGCGTATCGAAGCGCGGGTGTTGCGGGTACGCAAACATTTGTTGTCTGGTATCGCCGCTGAAGATTTTGAGGCTTTAGAGCGTGTATTGGTCACCATCAATCAAAACGCACTCGATTACGTAACGTCTTCTCAAGATGAATAAAAAGCAAGGCGATACCTTGTTCTTGTTAGGGCGACGCTGTTCAGCGCGATACTTTCCAGTGCAACACTAATCAATAATGATGTAGATAAGTAAAGGTAATAAGCACGAATGACACCGGATGAAAAATTTTCTCGCTGGGTAAAAATAGCGGCGCTCAGTTTTCTGATCCTTTTCGGTTATTTTTTAATCGCAGATAATACGATGCCACTCACGCCTCATGCGATGGTGACACGCACCGTCACCAAAGTGGCACCACAAGTGAGTGGCCCAGTCAGCGCGCTTGCGGTCGACAACAACCAAGACGTTCACCAAGGTGATGTGCTGTTTCGGATTGAAAGCGCGCCTTACCGTATTGCCGTCGACCAAGCAAAGCTCGCACTTGCCCAGGTCAGACAAAGCAATGCTCAGCTCGATGCCTCCTTGATGGCCGCGCGCCAAGATGTCTCGGCGCTCGCGTCGGTATTGGCACAAAAAGCACGCGAAGCAACACGATTAAAAGCTCTATTTGCTAAAAATGGTGTGTCGCAGCAGCAGCGTGACGATGCGATCAGCGCGGCCGATACTGCACGCGCCAAATGGGAAGCTGCCAAAGCGCGTGTCAGTGCGCTTCAAATTCAACGGGGCGGTGATGGTGCCAGCAACATTGCCGAACAAGTGGCATTGAGCAAGTTAAAGAAAGCGCAATTGAATCAATCGTATACCACCGTAAAAGCCAGCCATGACGGCGTAGTGACCAACCTGCAATTAGACGTGGGCGCCTATGCCAGTGCCGGCCAGCCAATCATGGCATTGGTGTCAGAACGTGCACAAGTGATTGCCGATTTTCGTGAGAAAAGTGTGCGCGACATTGAAGCAGGTTATACCGCGCTAGTGGCGTTTGACAGTGAGCCCGGCGCTTTATATGCCGGTCATGTTACCAGTGTTGATGCGGGGGTCAGTGCGGGTCAAATCGATGCCAATGGCCAGTTAGCCTCACCCACCAATTCCAACCGATGGGTACGCGATGCACAGCGTATGCGTCTGCACATTCAACTTGATGAATGGCCATCTCATGCCCTCCCCACGGGTGCTCGCGCCACGGTACAACTGGTGCCTGACCATGCGATAAGCGGTCTGCTCGCAAAAGCACAAGTGGGCTTTCTGAGTATGCTGCATTACATCTACTAAGGGCGAGTGCAATGAATTTATGGCATCACCCGTTAAGCGATAATGATGTACGCCAATGTGCGCGCATAGCCACTGGCGCGACCTTAGGATTCGCGATTTGTAAGTTTTTCGACTGCAGCTTTGGGGTGTTTTTTACCGTCACGCCAATGTTGCTGCTCGGCCTTGTCCCGGTGATCAATGGCCGTGCCGCGCGTCAGCTTTTGGCCTCGGCGGTGATCAGTGGGTTAGAAGTTGGACTGCTGGGCGGATTATTTGGCGCGCATCCAGGGTTAATGACGCCTTTGGTATTCTTATTGTTCACCTACAAATTTGCCTGCATGTCAAAAGGGCGCTTTTTTCTTTTTGGTGCCAACAGCGTGTTAAGCCTTAGCATCATGCTTCATTTTGCGAGTTATCCCGATTTACCGATCAATACCTTAATCTTCGGTAACCTGGGCGCGAATGTGTTATCGGTCGCAGTGGCGTATCTCGTCACCTGGTTAATTCCTGATGTCACGCCGCGCCAGCCGCCTGCTGCACCCGCAGGGGGAAAACAATCCCATCGGATGCGGCATGAAGCACTCATGGGCGCGACGTTGGCGACGGTCTCGTTTTTTATCTTTCAGCTGTTTGATTTGCGCGATTCGATTTCAGCACAAGCCACCACCGTGTTGTTGCTGTTCCCGATGCATTGGAACGGCTCGCTCAGTTATGCGCGTAAACGGGCGATTGGCACTGTGTTGGGCGTGGTGTATGGGGTGGGCTGCCAAGTTATTTTATACGATTGGTTTAACGTGCTGATCTTGGTGATCCCGCTGCTTTGGATAGGCACCATGTTGTTTGCTAAAGCGCATTTAAAAGAGGCCGGTGGCTCAGGCGTGGGGTTTGGGGCCATGGCAACGCTCGGGATCTTATTCGGGCAATACTTAAGCCCCAACCAAGACTTTATGTACGATGCCTTATATCGAGTCAGCAGCAACTTAGTCGCCATTGTACTCACCTTGATGCTTTGCTTTATCGTGCATAAATTACTTAATTACTTCCCCGCAACGCGGTTTGGCGTCACTTAACTGCCGCTTATGTTGGGCACGAACATGCTTCGCTTCAGTCAACTAATAATCATGATTTTTGCGGCTAACCTCTCAGCCCAATTTCACTTTTGCGAAGCATCACTTGTTTAACCCATGACCTACCGCTATGATTCTGTGTAACAATTATGTACAGAGAGGAAGTCAGCCGTCTCTCATACTGTTCGACACTGAATTTTTCGGCACATTACGCGCCGGTTGTGACGGCTTTAGTCCTTCCCCATCATTTTAAAAGGCAGCGTAGTGAAAAAACTCATTTTGATCGTGGTCTGTGCCATGTTTGCGGTGGCCGCCATTGCAAGCATCACGGCCACTACCTTTATCTCGCATGACGAGATAGACAGTATTATTCTTAAACGTTCGCAAGCACAGGCTGAGCTACTTGCCGACCGTGCGGAATACATCTTAGAAAACTCCTCCACGCCTACCGCTGATCTGCAAGACATGGTGTCCGATCTTAAAGGTCGAGACGACATCAGCTACGCAGTGATGATTGATAAAAACATCAAAGCGATTGCCCATAGCGATAGACAGAAAATTGATAAGGTGTACAGCGATAATTATACCGTCGCCGGTGCCGGCCAGGGTCAGCCCCAGCATTCGCGCTGGTACGCCGATGTGCAAGATGTATGGGTGTACGACATCATGATGCCGGTGTACGTCGATGGCCGTCTTTGGGGTGCGTTTGATGTCGGCATTCCCATCACCGAAGTCGATGCTGCCGCCAATGGTATCGCCATTGCCCAGCTTACCGCGATTGGCTTGATTTTTATCGGCTGTACCTTGGTGCTAGTGTGGCTACTCGGCCGTTTATTCGCGCCGCTTAAAGGCTTAGAATATGCGCTGGCAGATATCTCGAAAGGCGATGGTGACCTTACCGTGCGCTTGCCCGTGACCGGCAATAACGAGATCACTCGCATCTCAGAGGCGTTTAACACCTTTGTGGATAAAATCGACCAAATCATCGCTAACGTGGTTGAAACCGGTGAAGAGCTTGGCCGCTCGGCGGGATCATTGCGCGATAAAGCAGCGCAGTCATTAAAGCGCGGTGAGTCACAAAGCGAGCAAGCCTTGTTGGTGGTCACCTCAATGAACGAAATGATCGCCACCATTAATGAGATCTCGCAAAGTGCGTCTAGCGCGGCGGACTCGGCCTCATCGGCGAACAGCGAAACTGAAGCCGGCAAGCAAACCTTGACCGAGGCAACCGCGACGATTAACCAACTCGACACTGAGATGGATAACATGTCAACGGTGATCACCTCGTTGGCCGAGCGAACTCAGTCGATTGTTTCGATTCTGGATGTGATTCGCGGGATCTCTGAGCAAACTAACTTGCTTGCCTTGAACGCAGCGATTGAAGCGGCACGTGCTGGTGAGGCTGGACGTGGCTTTGCGGTGGTCGCCGATGAAGTGCGCAGCCTGGCGACTAAAACCTCACAATCGACCGAAGAAATTCAATCGACCATTGATCAGCTGCAGCAAGAAGCGAAAAATGCCGTTGATGCCATGGATACCAGCAAGGCATTGACCACCGAGGGTAACCGTGCCACTGAGCAAGCACTGACAGCACTAGAAAGCATTGCCACGCAGGTAAGCACCATCTTAGATATGAACACCCATGTTGCGACCGCGACCGAAGAGCAATCGAGCGTGGCGAATGAAATCAACGTCAACATGGATAATGTTAACCAAGCGGCACAAGCCGGTTTGGAAGATAGCCATAGTCTAGAGGCCAGCAGTCAAGACTTAGCCGGTCTGGCACAAACGCTCGACCAACATGTCGGCGCCTTTAAAATCTCGGCAATCAAACCGACAACAGGTACCTTGCGCGCGTCGCGTCATTAATTCATCTTTGAATGAGCGCGTACAACAATCGCCGGCCCCGTGCTGGCGATTTTTCTATCGTGCGGCCATTGATGCAGACGTGCTTGTACGCAGCTGGTGGTCGGGCAGGTGGTCGGCAAGAAACTCTAACCACGCGGCTACCTTGGGCTGTAACTGGCGTCCGCTGGGGTAAAGCGCCCAAATACCTTCATCGTCTACCCGATAATCCGTTAATACCTCAACCAGTTCGCCGTTTGCCAATGCTGCCTGCACATAATAATGGGGCAGCTGCGCCAAGCCTAGATCATGCTTAGCCGCATCGAGTAAGGCTACACCAGAGTTACAGCGTAACTTTCCCGATACGGTCAGTGTGCGAATTTTACCGCTGCTTTGATAATGCCAATGTTCATTTGAGCCCACCAAACAGGTATGGCGACTGAGTGCACTGGGTGAATCAGGAGAGCCATGAGCGGCTAAATAGCCAGGGCTGGCACAAATGGTTAATTGGCGCGATCCCAACCGTTTTGCCTTAAGGCTCGAGTCGGGTAAGTGACCAATACGAATTGCCACATCGGTGCCGGTATCGGTGAGATCTACGCGTCGGTTAGTCAGGTGTAAATCGATCGACACTTGCGGGTAAGCGGTTAAAAATGGCGCAAGTAAAGGGGCAATATATTGCTCACCAAAGTTCACCGGCGCAGTGACGCGGACCAGCCCAGAAGGAAGCGCTTGCGATTGAGTAATGGTTTGCTCAGCATCGACCAAGGCCGCGAGCAGTGGGCGGCAGCGTTGATAATAGAGCTCACCTTCGTCGGTGAGTGACACTTTGCGGGTGGTGCGATGAAACAGCTTCACCCCCAAATACGCCTCAAGCGACGCCACCCGACGACTTACCGACACCACCGTGATGTCCAATTTATTAGCCGCTTGGGTAAAGCTGCCATGCTCGGCTACCGATAAAAATTCGTTTAATCCTTCCCAATGGGGTGCCATTACCGTCTACCCTGTCTATATTCACTGACACATATTATTACGACAGTGAAATAATGATTTTCAATTTTGCCAGATTATAACTAAAACTAACTTAGTTAGCATAGTCAGGTCGTAATCGTGAACAAAAAGGATTCTCCAATGGCACTAACAATCAAGCCGGGACAAACGCATATCAAATCAAAAGCCGCGGTCGCATGGGGGCCAGGTGAACCCCTGAAAATGGAAGAGGTCGACGTTCAATTACCTAAACCAGGTGAAGTTCTTGTCAGAATCGTCGCCACTGGCGTGTGTCATACCGATGCCTTTACCCTATCGGGTGACGATCCTGAAGGGGTATTTCCTTCTATTCTTGGCCACGAAGGCGGTGGCATTGTTGAAATGGTCGGCGAGGGCGTGACCAGCGTCGAAGTGGGCGACCATGTGATCCCGCTTTACACTGCCGAATGTGGCGAGTGTAAATTCTGTCTATCTGGCAAAACCAACCTATGTGGCGCGGTGCGTGAAACCCAAGGCAAAGGCCTGATGCCTGATGGCACCTCGCGCTTTTCGATTAACGGCGAGACCATTTTCCACTACATGGGCTGCTCGACCTTCTCCGAATACACGGTATTGCCAGAGATCTCATTGGCGAAAGTGAGCAAAGCCGCGCCGCTGGAAGAAGTTTGCTTGCTTGGCTGTGGCGTCACCACCGGTATGGGCGCGGTGATGAACACCGCCAAAGTAGAAAAAGGTGATACCGTAGCGATTTTCGGTTTGGGCGGCATTGGCCTGTCAGCCATCATCGGCGCACGTATGGCCGGCGCAAGCCGCATCATCGGCATTGATATCAATGAAAGCAAATTCACCCTCGCCAAACAGCTGGGCGCCACCGATGTGATTAATCCTAACGATCACGATCAACCTATCCAGCAAGTGATTGTCGAGATGACCGACGGCGGGGTCGATTACTCGTTTGAATGTATCGGTAATGTCGATGTGATGCGCCAAGCCCTAGAATGCTGCCACAAAGGCTGGGGCGAGTCAGTGATCATCGGGGTTGCCGGCGCCGGACAAGAGATTTCAACCCGTCCATTCCAGCTGGTGACAGGGCGCGTTTGGAAAGGCTCGGCGTTTGGTGGTGTAAAAGGCCGCTCAGAGCTGCCCGGCATTGTTGAGCGTTACCTCGATGGTGAGTTTGGCCTGCAAGAATTTATCAGCTATACCATGGGCCTTGATGAAGTGAACCGCGCCTTTGAACTGATGCACGAAGGCAAAAGCATTCGCAGCGTGATCCACATGGACCAATAACAGGACGGCCGCCGTGGCAACGCGGCGGCAGAATAACCATGCAACTAGAAAAAATAAGCGAAAACAAAGTCGCAGGCGGTTGGCACCAACGTTGGCAGCATGACTCTAGTGCCACCAACGGCAAAATGACCTTTGCGATCTTTCTGCCTGAGAAAGCCAACACCCAACCGGTGCCCGTGCTCTACTGGCTCTCGGGCCTGACCTGCACCGACGAAAACTTTATGCAAAAGGCCGGCGCGTTTAAACAAGCCGCCACCTTGGGCATGGCGATTGTGGCGCCGGACACCAGCCCGCGTGGCGACGATGTGGCGGACGCCGATCAATACGATCTCGGCCAAGGGGCGGGGTTTTATGTTAATGCCACCCAAGCACCGTGGCAGTCGCACTACCAGATGTACGACTACGTTGCTCACGAACTGCCGGAACTGATTGAATCGCACTTTGCGGTCAACAACCAGCGCGCGATTGCCGGACACAGCATGGGCGGCCACGGCGCGCTAGTGATTGGTTTACGTAACCCCTCACGCTACAGCAGCATTTCGGCGTTCAGCCCCATTTGTCATCCCACCGAGTGCCCGTGGGGCAAACAGGCCTTTAGCGCCTATTTAGGTGATGACGAACAAACATGGCAAGCCTACGATGCCACCGTGTTACTCGCCCAAGGCCCCACCGCCATGCCGATGCTGGTGGACCAAGGCGATAAAGACGGCTTTTTGGCCGAGCAGCTTAACCCGCAAGCCCTGAAACAAGCGGCAGAGACACACAACTCCCCGCTCACCTTGCGCATGCAACCCGGCTACGACCACAGCTACTTTTTCATCAGTACCTTTATTGATGAACACCTCGCCTTCCACGCCACCCGCTTTGCGCGGTAGGTACAAACCACGTCGAGACCCCAAGCGGCCACCCAGGCCGCTTTTTTTGCACCCATTTCACAAAACATGGCTTGGCTAACACTTTGGACAATAGCGCACGAAAAGCAAAACAGCGCTTGATACACTAACCCGCAAATTAGCCAATAAATGGCGTGTTAGGTGCCGACAACTGATCGGCGGCATGCATACTATCGCGGAAAAGAGACATGCATGATATGTGATAAATTATTTTTATAACAATGGTTTAGCAAGATAATAATGCGTATAACGATTTTGGGCAATCGCGCATGCGCACTAACTACAATGTTAGATTTTCAGGAGGCTGAGTGGAATTAGATGAACAAGCGGAAAAGCTGAATCGCTTGGTCGATGAGAACCCGCAGGAAGCTATTCGTCAAGCGCTGGAGCTCTCCGGGAGTATCAATATTGATATGTTGAAAGCAGCCATTCTGGTGGACGCTGGAGGGTTACTGAAGGACTTTGATTCAGTCTTTAAAGGAGTTGAAATTTTTCGGCTTGTTGTCGGCAAGTGTAAAGAGAACTCGGAACTCAGTTATAACTTGGCGAATGGCCTGCACGCTCTTGCCTTGTCTAAGAGGTACGAAGGGTATAGCTGGTATGGAATAACTGAAACGTATCGATTAGAGGCACGCCAGCTCTACTACAAAGCAGCGATTGATTCGGAAGCAACTCATGACACTCGGTCTCAGTCCTTTACTAATTTGGGTAATCTTCTTTGGTCCTCCTATCGCTGGGTAGAAGCATATGATTTTTTTTCTCAAGCCTTAGAGGAAAACCCAGAAAACGGGGTCGCAAGCTCTGGCGCCTTAAAAATGCTCAGATATGCATTAAATCAAGGCTTGGGCGATCCCGAATTGGTGAAGTCAGAAGTTGAACACCTTGCAGACCATGTTAATCAGAATATCGAAACAATATATTCATACTCTGGTGAGTATGGGGTAAACGGGATCACGGGCGAAATAACTGATATTCATCCAGTCCAAAAAACGGAGCAAGCCGCTCATATTGGTAGCTATGAGAGCTTCGTCGTAAAAAACAATCTGACGCTCTCGCCGACCATTCACTCTCACGCACATGGTTCTCAATACTGGGATAATATTAATATAGCGTCGGTAGTATCGCCTACAGAATCAGGAGGGAGAGTTCCTGAGATTTTTGCGATGGTCAACATCCTAAAATCTGAGTACATCCTGGCAAGGAAATTACTCTTCGACGCATGCCATGAGCGCTTCAAAGAAACGGGTAATTATAACGACACTCTCGATTATGCTTGCTACGGCGTAAATCAGTCAGCTTTGGCTTTGGCCCAGCGTAGTGCTTTGGACATCCTTGATAAAATCGCGGTGGCTTCACTGTCTTATTATGGGATCGATGGCGCCAAGGGCGCATCGATGAAGACTGCCTGGTTTAAGAAAGTTAAGAAGGGCCAAAAATCGAGAGAGTTGGCTCCAGTGATTGAAGAAGAGGTTGAGAAAGGCAATACCGCACTTCTGGCAATGACTGAAATTTCTAGAGATTTATCGAATGAACAGGGTTTTTTGGCAATAAAACAGAGCTCAAGAAACTCCTCAACACATCGGTTTACCGTGCTCCACGACATGGAACTGCCACATGAGAATGGCGAATCAGATTGTGTTGAACACTACCGTTTTCGAGAGTTTGCACGCGAGTCTCTTCAAACTCTCAAGCTGGCTAGGGCTGGGGTAGTTTATTTCGTGCAAATGGTCCTAATTAGAGAAAGACGGCTCGCCGGGGAGAGGGGTGGTGTTTCTTTACCACTATTCGTTCCTTCTCATGAGTATATCCGTGGGCTCGAGGAGTGAACATATAACAAGTGGCTGTTGGCGGACGCACCTACGCTACGCTCCGGCGCGCCGCAAAGCCAAGCGTTATGTAAAAGGAGATGGAATTGACCACGGAGAAAGAAGAAATGACTTTTGTCGAAAGATTCGATGCWGATGAAAAGTTAACAGCTAAAGGTAAGGTTCTTACAACTATATCTATTATTCTTATCGCACTTAATGTGACCGGTGCTGTTATGAAGGAAGTAAATACGTTTCTTTTCAAAATTGAGTTTGCCCATCAAGAGGGRATCACTTACCTACTGCTAGCTGCAATTTTATATTTGACTGTTCGTTATCGAAATTATGCCCAACCATACCATCACGAGCTTTTTCTTCTTTGGTCGGAACGGATGATGCAAGATAAAGAGATCTTTAATTACAATCCAAGAGACGAAGTTGTAACAGGCTTCTTAGGCGATGCCTTTGACGTTTGGGGCGGAGATGAACCGGGTATTCAAGGTTCAAAATACCATATAAGCGGTTTCTTACGTCGAGCGGTGCGCTTTCCTTCAGTATTCCGTAGTGAGGATCGTTATGGTGAATGGAACGAGGAGTATTTTGATGAGTACTCTAGCCTTTTATCTTTCAACAAAAAGTGGACTTTTAGTAAATACATACGATTATTGCTAATTGAATTTAAATATAGGATCAATGCATTTATCAACCACAGAGAGCATTTGGACATCTTAAGTCCATATCTGTTTGCATTTATTGCTGCCCTGTCAGTAATCGTACCTTGGGAAACTTTTACATAACAAATAAGAATAAGTGTCGCGTAGCCGACACTTTATTTGGGTGTTGAACAAGCCCGGTTTTTATTAATTAAATAGCTTTAGTGCGAATAAGTAGGCGCTGCTTCTGGCACTTTTTAGTGCGAATGCAGCCAAAAAGTGAGTGTTGATCTCGTTCCCATGCTCCCGCGTGGGAGTGATCCGAAAGATATTGACGCTGTCCACGAGTGTTTGAACAGAGATCAAGTGTAGTTCGGTGATCTTGTGGCGAATCCTGCCCATGATTCAAAATCCATATACATTCCCACGCAGGAGCGTAGGAACGAGTTAAAATAGCGGAAAACGTATCAATATAGAGTTTTCTCGATCCCACACGGAAGGGGAATGGTTTAAAGCTATTTTTGTGAATGTTAGGCCAATTTTTTGGCGGTGCTTGCGGTATGATTTGGTCATCGGACATTATTAGCATCGCTATTTAATCTGTCGGTATCGATTATGTTTTTGACGAAATTCATTAGTTCAGAGGAAGCGATGCATGTCTACCTCATTGTTTAAACTGATATTTATAAGGGAAAATACATGCCAATTGATTTGTCAGAAACGCTAGTTATTGGAATTTCAGCAACAGCACTGTTTGATCTCTCAGAGGCTGATAAAGTGTTCAGAGAGAAGAAGGCAGAAGACCCAGAAACGGCGATTCTTGAATACCGAGAGTACATGCTTCAACATGAGGATGAGCCTTTGCAAGGTGGCACCGGAATGCCTTTGGTTAAAGCACTGCTAGATTTGAATAAGCACCAAGTGGAGGGCGATAGATACCCACTCGTTGAGGTAGTTGTAATCTCGAAAAATAGTCCAGAAACAGGGTTTAGGGTTCTTAAGGAGATAAGGAGGAGAGATCTGGCAATAACGCGATCAGCCTTCACTGCGGGGGAACCAAGCTCCGACTATCTAGAAGCATTTTACGTTGATTTGTTCCTCACTACTGATGAGAGAGATGCGCAAAGTGTGGTTGACAGCAAAGTATGTGCCGGGGCAATTGTTAAAGAGCCGCCAAAATCATCTCATGAGTTAAGAGGCGATCAAGTCAGGTTTGCTTTCGATGCTGATGCGGTTTTGTTTAGCGAAGAAAGTGAATTGATCAATCAGACAGAAGGGCTCGACAAGTTTTGGGAAACCGAGGACCTTCAAAAAGAAGTTCCTTTACAAGAAGGCCCTCACGCAAACTTGCTAAGGAAGCTTTCTAGAATTCAAGAACGGCTACCTGGACGAATTGAATACTCCCCGGTCCGGCTGGCAATCATGACGGCAAGGAATAGCCCTGCTGAAATGAGAGTTATAAATACCATACGGTCATGGAATGTTTATATTGACCAAGCTTTTTTTCTTGGCGGATTGCAAAAGAGTCGGTTCTTAAAAGCATTCAAGCCACATATTTTCTTTGATGATCAGGATTCACATTTGGATACAGCAGCTCTGGACGTCCCCAGTGCAAAGGTTCTGTATCCAAGCGATTCACCGTTAAAGAAAATTTTCGAAGAAAAACAGGATAAAAAATCAATGCAACCGATCGCTAATACGTCGGATGGTAGTGTTCAGGATTCTGTGTTATTTCGCTAGACTATATAAAAAAAGAGATAATACCGAATATTGAACACCCTCAACCAAGTTATCGGAAAACCAATCACTAGCTTCACCAACGTGTTCGTGTTATCCACTGCTTGGGCCATTATGCTTTTAGAGGTTATATGAAACATTTTTATTTTAAGTACTTGAAAGAGAATGTAGGGATTGAACGCCTAATTTCGTTTTATGGGGAAAAGTCTGTTTACGGATTGGTTGGTACCATTTTTCCTGTTTCTATTTATTTTGGAAAATGGACTGCTAATGAATTAGATTTAGGCTTGGAGCAAAGCTCTAACCGTCAAAGTCATGAACAAATAAAAC
>NZ_MUFD01000003.1:0-187507 GCF_001995405.1 Salinivibrio sp. AR640
TGATCCGTTTTACTGGACACGCATCGACGACCTGAGGAGGTCAGTATGCCAGCTGATCCGTTTTACTGGACACGCATCGACGACCTGAGGAGGTCAGTATGCCAGCCTATAAAACGGGTAAAAAGACAGCGCAATATTCACTAGACTTCAAACTAAAAGCGGTTGAATGGAGCTATGAGACGCATCGAACAGTGAAGTCGGTTGCAGAGGCGCTTGATATCCATCCATTCATGCTATCGAAATGGCGTAAAGCGTATMGAGATGGAGAGTTTGGTATGGTCAAGTCCCTAAAAAATAAAGTGAAGCCAGACAAGGCGAAGGATGAGTTATCGGCGCTCAARCGACGGATCACGGAGCTTGAAGAGGAGAACGATATCTTAAAAAAGTGGCAACGCTTTCAAGCAGAACAAAGGCGCAAGCCTACCGATTCGTAAAGCAATATAGTGATGTTTACTCAGTAAAGAAGCTGTGTAGGCACCTTTCTGTGTCTCGTAGTGGCTATTATGATTKGCTAAGCCGCGGACAGTCAGGACACGCGCGCGCAGATAGTGAGCTAGGCGCAGAGATAGCGTTCATCTACCGTAAAAGCGAAGGCAGATATGGGAGTCCTAAAATCCATGCGGCGTTGAAGGCAAAAGGTCTCGCAGTGAGTCGTAAGCGTGTGGCCCGCTTGATGCGAGAAGCCGGTTTAAAKGCGAGAGTGGACCGTGTTTACCGTCGTCGGCAAAAGAGTCGGACGTTCTTTAAAGGACTCGTCAATCGACGCTTAGAAMA
Source organism: Salinivibrio sp. AR640 (assembly GCF_001995405.1). Classification (NCBI taxonomy): domain Bacteria; kingdom Pseudomonadati; phylum Pseudomonadota; class Gammaproteobacteria; order Vibrionales; family Vibrionaceae; genus Salinivibrio; species Salinivibrio sp. AR640. The sequence goes on from NZ_MUFD01000003.1 coordinate 775, forward strand.
AGAAAAGGCGWGCMAAATCAATCAACAATGGACTGCGGATGTTACCTACATAAAAGTAGGAAACCGATGGGGCTACTTAGCGGTAGTGATTGATGTTTACTCAAAAAAGGTACTTAGCTGGGCGCTAAGCGACAGACTTGATTCAAAYTTGACGATGCTCACCATCGTCAAAGCACTCGCTAGCCGAAAGCCTAAACGGGGGCTGCTATTTCATACAGACAGAGGGCGCGAGTATTGTGCGGATAGGGTGCGACATTTACTGGCGGAACACGGTGTTGAGCAGAGCATGAATCGGCCAGGGAAATGCACGGATAATGCAGAAGTCGAGTCGTTCTTTAAATCGCTTAAGGGCGAGTTAATCAAAGATGCACCGATTGCTAACTTAACGCACTTACGAGAGAAGCTCAGAAAATATATTCAGTACTTTTATAATCGAACACGGTTACACAGTAGCATTGGCTATATGTCGCCGATAGCGTTTGAAAAACAATGTACTTAACGAAAGACGTGTCCGTTAAAGTGGATCAACATCAGGGGAAAGCATCTATCAGGCATAGATGGTGCTAGGAACACCATTTATGCCTTAATATAAAGGCAGGCTGATCTAGCTACGTAAGGAATAAAAGCTAAAAACTAAAAAACCGTGTATTTTTATCTCGCATTATTTGACTGATCTGTGGTGGCTTAGCCACTGAAATCCCGGCGCGCAATGCTGTTTTTCCTTTGTCGCTGTTAGGTAAAAATAATGCGCACACACTCACATTAGCACCGCCTTGTTTCAACTTCATCATTAGTTGTTCTGGGGTAACGTTTTTAGGCTTTAATGGCGCGTTTTCAGTACCTTTAAGCGCCAACTCACCGGCTTTACCACATAGCAACACATCAACATGCGTCCCTTGGGCTTGCATAGTGTTCGCTAATACCATAGCCATCCCTTGTGTTTGCAATTCGCCACTGTTGACCATGACCAACGCTTGTTCCACCGAATCCGTCGATGCATGAGCGGCGCCGGTGAGTAGCCCTAGTCCAAATAGGCTACCGATCATTTGTTTCTTGTTCATGATGCACTCCTTTTTATAATCCATCAAAATATTAGCATATTCTAATTATTGACATCATTTGAATCCAACATTGTGTTAACCCGCTAGAAAAAGCGTGATGCTGAATGCAATCAACTTACATACAACCAATAAATCGGTCATCTAAGTGGAAGTTGACGTCGTACTGACAGCAGTCATCTATCTAAAAGGATCCACTATGCTCTCGTTTCTAAAACCGAATCCGGTTAAAAAGCTAAAAAAGCAGTACGACGCCAAACAACAACAAGCCTTTGAAGCTCAACGCAATGGCGATATAAGAGGTTACTCACTACTCACCGAAGAAGCGGAAAAGATTGACCAACAGATTAAAGCCATGGAAAACAAGGCTTAGTGACTTGAAGAAGGGTTAAATTGCCGTTTTACCAAGCGCTGGTATAAAGGGCAGCGTGCCAACAACTCGGTGTGACTGCCCACATCTACCAACTTACCTTGATCCATCACCACAATACGATCAGCATGTTGAATGGTCGACAAGCGATGAGCAATAATCAAGGTCGTTCTATTGCGCATCAAGATGGCCAATCCTTGTTGTACTGCATGCTCACTTTCACTATCCAGCGCGCTGGTGGCTTCATCAAGTAATAGAATCCTTGGATCCTTAAGAATCGCGCGGGCAATAGCAATCCGCTGCCGTTGGCCGCCCGAAAGCCGCACGCCTCGCTCACCCAAAAAGCTGTAATAACCATCCGGTAATTGCTGAATAAAGGCATCAGCGTGCGCTTGAATGGCCGCCTCTTTCACCGCTTGCTCACTGGCGTCTGGCCTGCCGTAGCGGATGTTTCCTATCACATTATCGCTAAATAATGCCGGTTGCTGCGGCACCAATGCCATTTGTTGGCGCAAGGCTTGCGGGGACAAGCGGCGAATATCTTGTCCTCCCAGCGTAATCGCACCCGACTGCGGATCGTAGAAGCGTTGCAGTAACTCAAAGACCGTCGTTTTTCCGGCCCCCGATGGCCCCACTAATGCCACGACTTCACCAGGCTGAATAGCAAGGTTCAGCGTATCAATCGCCGGCTGATTGGGGCGCGTGGGATAATGAAAATGTACTGCTTCAAAGCCAATATCATTGCTCAGTGATTGGGCATCAACAATCGGTGAGGTAGCGGGAGTACGAATATGGCTTTGCACGTGTAAAAGCTCTACCAAGCGCTCCGTCGCGCCTGCCGCGCGTTGCAACTCCCCCAGCACTTCCGACAAGGTGGCCATGGAAGAGGCAACCATGATGGCGAAAAATACAAAGGCGCCCAAATCGCCTGCCGACATGCTGCCTTGAATCACATCTCGACCGCCAACCCACAACATGCCGGTGATGGCGCTAAATACAATCACGATCACCCCGGAAATAAGAATGGCTCTTTGTTTCACGCGCTCGCGTCCGATGAGATAGGCACGCTCCACCTCTTGCCCAAATGCAGCTTTGGCGTGATCTTCTACCGCGAAGCTTTGCACGGTTTTAATATTGGTGATGGCTTCACCGGCATAGCTGCCTACATCCGCCATCGAATCTTGGCTTTGCCGCGACAACACACGCACGCGACGGCCATAGATAAGTATGGGCACCAAAATAAAAGGCACGGAGGCCAGCACAATCAAGGTCAGTTTAATATTGGTGGCAAACAGCATGATGATAGCGCCCACACACAGTAACGCACTGCGCATCGCCATGGAAAAAGAGGAGCCGATGATGTTTTGCAGTAAGCTGGTATCTGTGGTGATCCGCGACATAATTTCGCCGCTGCCGTGGGTTTCAAAATAACTCGGATGCAGACCAATCACATGATCAAATACCGCTTGGCGAATATCGGCACTGACCCGTTCACCCACCGATGACACCAGATAGAAGCGGAAAAAGGTGCCGATCGCGATTAATACCGTGATCAGCAAAATAAACTGTACCGCATTGCCCAACTCAACCAGTGATTGCTGTGCAAAGCCTTGATCGATCAAAAGTCGAACGCCGTGTCCGACCGAGAGTGTTAATGATGCGGTAAAAACCAAAGCCAGCAATGCCGCGCTCACTCGCCAACGGTAAGGGCGGATAAACGCAATAAGCTCCCACAATATAGTCAGGTTTTTACTGTTGCGATTCACGGCAGATTGTTTCGATGAGGTATCCGTTGCGGTTTGATTTGCCATAAGTTCACTTAATGCTGTCCTTGCATGTTAGCGTTATTGCCTGACGAACATTCCTATTATGAATGCTTTGGCCACTATAAGCTGTTATCGCTCGCTATTTCTCTTTCTTTGAGCAGCTAATCCCACGTTTGCAAAGGTGTCGTTGAAATTATACAAAACAGTCAATATAATCATCACACCAAATTTTTAGGGTTTTCCTGCCTAATAATCTCACCTTTGAGAAGCTATTATGAGGTAAACTCTAGTTGCAACACTTTTAATCAAAAGGATTACCATGAAAAAATTTATCGCTATTGCTGCACTTGCTACCCTTCCACTCTCTGGCGCGGCATTGGCAGATTCAGATATCGGCTGTGGTCTCGGCACAATGGTATTTGATGGTCAACAAGGAAAGGTTTACAAAGTACTCGGCGCCACCACAAACGGCACCTCTGGTAACCAAACCTTTGGTATCACCTTTGGTACGCTAGGCTGTGATGGCACAGGCACCATTGATTCGCAGCAGAAGCTAGCCATGTTCATTGACGGAAACATGGATAACCTAGCGCGTGATATCGCACGTGGCGAAGGCGAAACCTTGGCAACGCTTTCTGAAGTTTGGGGCATCAAAGATGCAGACAAAGCAGCATTTAACGACGTTGCTAAGCAAAACTTTGCATCGATCGTAACCTCTGATCAAGTCACTTCACAAGAAGTACTGACCAACCTAAATACTGTTGTAGCGCAAAACGAGCAGCTTTCAACGTATAAAATTTAAGCGGTATAACGCTTGACGGTTATCCGCCAAACAGTGGCGGTTATTAAGTACGAAAGTGCCCTACTTGGGCACTTTCATGTTTCTGGACGTGAATCGTTGTACTGATATGAGACTTATTCATTCTCGCACCTCGCTATTTGTTCGTCTTAGTCTCATCATTCTTTCTCTCTTTAGCGCGCCGGCTTTTGCGAGTACGCCTGATTTTACCAACACGGCTACGCTTGCTAAGACCGCTACTGTTACGAAAAATAGTGACTTTGATATTCCCTCCTTGGCCAACCAAGCATACTGGCTAAAACTGGTTCACTATCTACCTAACACGTTATCAGGCTATGAAAGTACGGTTGATTCAGAAGATTTTTTCCTTGCCGCTAACGGAAAGACACACCCGCAACAAGAGCTAGCAGCGACAATTAATGCGCTTTACCATGCCGATGCCTCCGTTGCAAAAGCAGCAAGGTGTCAATATCCCGCGCGTTTTACATGGCTCGAGTCTAAAGCAGGACGCATTGCACAACTCGATTGCCGTGAACTTGAGCGTTGGCAAAAGGTGCTTGATCCAGACGGCATGACGCTGGTTTTTCCAACGGCATTTATGAACAATCCCTCATCAATGTTTGGCCATACGCTGTTGCGAATTGACGCACAAGATCAAACACGAAATAAAGAATTGGTGGCATTTGCAGTCAATTTTGCTGCCGAACCCAGCCAAGATGACAATGCCGCCATGTATGCCGCAAAGGGGCTGTTTGGCGCTTACCCGGGGCAATTTACTGTGATGCCTTATTATCGTAAGGTTCGCGAGTATAATGACATTGAGTCGCGAGATATTTGGGAATATCCCCTTAACTTGTCCGAGCAAGAGGTAAATCGTGTATTGCTGCATTTGTGGGAGATGCAAAGCGCGACCTTCGATTACTACTTTCTTGACGAAAACTGCTCATACCAACTGCTCGCATTGCTTCAGTTGGCTCGCGATGATTTAAGTTTGGTCGATGATTTCCCTTTTCAAGCGATCCCGTCAGATACAGTAAAAACGCTAGCCAGTAATGACTTGATTGAGACACCGAGTTTTCGTGCCTCGTTTGGCACTCGCCTATTAAATATGTCGCAACAAGCCTCTCCTGCGGTGTTTGAAGCCGCGAAAAAAGCGAAAAGTGGCCATTTCCCTGACCATCAACAATATACTGACGAGCAATTGGCCGCTATTTATGAATTTGCTTACGAGTGGCTCAATTTTGATTTTTATGATCAAGCACTTCCTAGAGATCCCTATGCGCAGCGCCTCACTAAATTACTCAGCATGCGCAGCCAAGTCAGTGCAGCCTCTCCGTTTGAGTCCGTAGCTAATATCAATGTATCGCCGGATAAAGGGCACGGCTCTACACGTATTGGTTTTGGAGCAAGAACCGCAAAAAACGGCCCAGATGCCCTCTCGCTTGAATGGCGCGCAGCATACCATGACTTAATGGATCCCCAAGATGGCTTTGTGCCCGGCGCACAAATCAGCTTTGTTGATGTCGCTATCAGCCACGATAAAAACGGTAATACGCAACTGGATAAGCTTTATCTGATCGATGCAATGACAATCGCGCCGAAAAAACGGGTTTTCTCTAGTCTATCGTGGAATATCCGTGCAGGCTTTGACCGTTTACCAGGCACCGAGAGACAAGATAGCCGTTGGTTTGCCCAAGGGGGCGTTGGTCAGTCGTGGGGAGAAAGTGACGGTTTACATGCCTACGCTTTGTGGTCAACAGCATTAACTCATGGCGATGCCAGCGATAACCAATTTAATCTAGCAACCGGCGTAGAATCAGGATTGCTATGGCAACTTGCTGATAACCATCGTCTCGGCGTGCAAGCACAGTATCTGCCGCTGCTTAATCGTTCCTCCCTGACACAATCACAAGTCGATATGACTTGGCACTGGCGCGTCACCGATGATTGGTCTATTCGCAGTAAAGCACGCTACCAGCACTGGGAGAACGAAGAGATCAGTGGTCACATTACTAGCTATTTTTACTTTTAAACACCTCAAATCGTATGCCGTCCTCTCGGACTGACAGCAAAGAAATAGCACGCATCCCCTAGAAAAAGCGGGTCTAATAGCACTCAAGATTAACGGCCCGCTTTCATAACAAGTTACTCCTCGGTTTTCCCTCAGCGTGTTTATATCCTTCTCTCATAATTAATAATATTTATATCATCTAAATCGTCTACGCTTAGCTTAATGTTGTTACAAAACACCTTTGCGCTAGTTCATAAGCGCGATAAACAGGAAAGTAGATGATGAGAGATCTTAGTGTTGTCAAAAAAATATGGCTCAGCTTTATCGCCGTTTTTATCGTTTTTGCTTCGGTTGCCGTTATCTTTATGATGGGTTTATCAACCTTAACTAAGGATATTAAACAACTGTCAGATAAAAGTTTACCTTCAGTAGAAATATTGAAAGGGATCCAGGTGGATGTCACCAAGGTTCGTAAAGATGAGTTTTCGTTACTCCCAAACAGTGATCACCCTCAATTACCACAATGGCTTGACACACTTGATCAATGGCGCGCCGATGTGCAAGCAGGCATTAAGGCTTATGAAGCCTTAGAGTTAACGTCGGAAGAGCGCCAGTTATTTACGACGTTTAAGAATACTTGGCGTCAGTATATTCAAGAAACACAGTCATACAACCGCTTACTCAAACGCGGAGATAGCGATGAAGCTAACCAGATCGTGTTAGCCAGTTTTGATACATACGTCAGTGCATTAGACGATCTGAATCAGGCTCTCAAACTGAATGATAAGCGAGTAAGTGAAATTATCGAAAACGCAAACCGAGAGGCTCATATCGCTCTAATCAACTCAGCAATTGGTACCTTGGTGATTGTGTTGGTCATCTTAGCGTCGACCCTGATACTCTCTCGCGCTATCTCTCGCCCAATCGGTAAAGCGCTCGCGTTTGCTTCGAGTATTGCCCAAGGTCAGCTCGACAACAAATTTGATGAAAAGGACTTGTCTAAAGATGAGCTTGGTACCCTACTCAAAGAATTGGTGACGATGCAAAACAATCTTCACGGATTGGTATCAGAAATTAACGATTCGACCATTCAGCTAACCGCCGCCGTTGAAGAGGTGAGTGCGATTTCATCTCAAAATGCGTCAGGTATGCAAAACCAGCAACAAGAGCTTGGATCGGTGGCGTCTGCCATGACAGAAATGCAAGCTGCCGTCAGTGAAGTGGCGCAGAATACCGAAGAAGGCGCAACATCAGCGCATTCGGCAGCAGAGATTGCGAAAAAAGGGAGTGGGTCATTAGCCGATGCGATTAGCATTATTGAACGCGTATCTGGATTGATGCAAGACTCAGAGACGTTAACAGAACAACTGAAATCTAGCTCAGAGGACATTAATGTCGTGGTTGATGTGATTCGTGGTATTGCTGAGCAAACTAACTTACTGGCTTTGAATGCGGCGATAGAAGCAGCCCGTGCCGGTGAGCAAGGCCGAGGGTTCGCCGTGGTAGCCGATGAGGTTCGCTCACTGGCACAGCGTACTCAAGAATCGACCGAGCAAATTGTTAATACCATCGAGACACTGCAAATAAACACGACTAAGGTCCGCGAATCCAGCCATGAATGCCAAACAGGCATTACGCAATGTGTAGAAACGGTCAGCAATACCGGCGAACAAATGCGAGAAATTGAAGTCTCTGTCGATGATATCGCGCAACGCAGTACCCAAATAGCGACCGCCTGCAGTGAGCAAAGCTCTGTCTCTAACGAGCTTAACCGCAGCGTTGAGAACATTAATAGCGCCTCAACGGAAATGGCCGAGGGGGCAACGCAAACAGCGATTGCCTGTGACCAAATCAGCAATCTTGCGCATAACTTAAAAACACGCATGGAAACATTTAAGCTTTAGTTTATGGCGTCATCCGGTTTATTAAGCTCGGTGCTGAAACCAGCGTAAAGCGCGTGCTTGATTCTGATTCAGCGAGTGACTCTGGCCTGCTGGTCGATTTGCGCCACAGGCCTAATGCTATGTACACTGCGCGCCTCTTGTTAATAATTGAGGCCGTATGCTGACTCTATCCAACAAAGTAGCGATTCCCGACAGTGAAATCGAGCTCACGGCCATCCGCGCCGCTGGGAAAGGCGGACAAAACGTCAATAAAGTGTCGAGTGCCATTCATTTGCGCTTTGATATTCAAGCCTCGTCACTGCCTGATGCCTACAAAGCACGCTTAATGACGCTGTCCGATTCACGCATCTCCAAAGACGGCGTCGTGGTGATAAAAGCGCAAAACTACCGCACCCAAGAGCTAAACCGAGAAGACGCGTTAGAACGCCTCGCTGCGCTAATTAAAAGCGCGATGGTGGAGCAGAAAAAACGCAAGCCAACTCGGCCAACCAAAGCGTCACAACGCCGCCGCGTAGAATCCAAAAAGCGTAAGAGCCAGACTAAGTCTTTACGCGGAAAAGTGGCGCCGTGACAAATCGCATTCGCTTAATGATCAATATAAAGATAGCTTTGCCAACTCTTCATACGAATCAGGATCTTTCTCATTATTGATACATGATGTACGCGATCCGAATAAACGGCAACTTCAAAACTCGCACCAAGTGGTAATTGATGAGCGATGGCGTCATCGTCAAGCTTGAGGGACACCAGTGCGCGTCCGTTTTCTTTAAACGCATCGGTACCGATTAAGCTCCCTTGTGCACGAAACTGACTCTCTGCGATCGCAGGTAGTACCTCAATCACTTCACCTTGGAATACCCTCCCCGGCATGGAAGGAAAAATAAATTCAGCCTCAAATCCAGGAGCTAAGCGCTGAAGTGAATTTTGCCTAAATGCGGCAGTAAATATTCTCTCTTCGTCATGGATAAACGTCATGACAGGCGACAAAGGAAACGGCACCGCCATCATTCCAGGACGTAATGACAATTGTGTCACAAATCCATCTGTTGGCGCCCTTGCCACCGTTTGCTCTAAATTAAACCGTGCTTTTCTGTACTCTGACAGTAAACGCGCAACAGTGGTGTTTTGACCTCCTATCTGTGAATTTAAAGCAAGGTTAGCTTGATTAAGCCGCGCCTCAGTCACATTGATGGCTTCTTCAGCGGATAAATAGGCTTGTCTTTTTGTATCAAGCTCCTGTTCAGTAAATGCACCTTTATTGAAGCCTTTTTGATAGCGCTCGTATTCTCGCTTTGCTTTGTCCCGCTCAGAAATGGCTCTTCGTCTTTCCGCTTCGGCCTCCAATACCGTGGATTCTAAGCCGAGTGCATCTTGACTCGCTTCTTTAATTTGCGCCTCTATTTTATCTACTTCCGCTTGGAACGGAGTCGGATCCAGTTTAAATAAGACGTCACCTTTTTCGAGATGTTGGTTGGCTTTTACGGGAACATCAATCACGCGACCACGCACCCCAGGGACAATCGGGGTTGTTGAGAACGCTTGCTTGCCGAGTTGTGTAAACGGATGGTTGTAATTCATTAATAACGTCATGGCCCCCACGATCACAATGCCACCCAAAATTGCCGTAGGTATACTCCATTTGTTCAAAGGAATTTTGAATATTTTAAAGATAGCGATGCAGATCGCCGTATAAGTCATGATAAGCAGTAGGTCCATTAGTCATTCTCCTGCTTTTCTTGGGTCATCGTTTGGTCGTTTTGTTGTTGCTGTTGCTTGAGGGATTCAACGTCACTTTTCAGCTGTTCGATTCGCTCGCTCAACTGTGTAACATGATGATTAATATCATGCTGCTCTTCTTTTAATGTCGTGAACCCCCAACCGCGATCCTCACGCCATAACGTTGCCCATATCCACAAAAAAGGCCATAGCGTATGAAGTGTAAACAAGCTTATCCAGCCCGCCACATGGATAGCATCTTGTTGGGGATGATTACGCCTTTTCGCAATTTCATAAGGAATGTCATGAATCGCAATCACGCCATAAAAAATAACTAAAACCACAAAAACCAACATCCCAAGAGCAATATAATCTAACGCCATAGAACACTCACTAAACAACGAATTAACAGTCATGTTATGGTTAAACGTAGCACATACATATTCGGTATAGGGCTTTATCGAGACTCAACAATTTTCACTTGCTTATCAGTGAACAGATTGCTCTAATGTTACATGTAACATTTTCGGCTAGTGCATGAGATGACAGAAAAAAGAAACCGGGCCACCTTACAAGATATTGCTGACCGCGTCGGGATGACCAAAATGACAGTCTCGCGCTATATGCGCAATCCGGAGTCAGTCGCCCCTGCGACACGCGACAAGATTGCGGCGGTGATTGAAGAATTGGGATACATACAAAATCGTGTGCCCGCGATGTTATCTAAATCATCGAGCAAAGCCATTGGAATTGTGCTTCCTTCATTATCTAACCAAGTCTTTGCTCATTTAGTCCAGGGCATTGAACGCGTGACTAAGGCACATGGCTACGACATTTTGATTACGCACGCCGGCTATAGCGAGCAGGCAGAGGAAGAGAAAATTGCCTCTTTGCTCTCTTATCAAGTGGATGGCTTAATCCTCACTGAAACTAACCACACCCCACGTACGTTACAAATGTTAAAAACCGCCGCCATTCCTGTGGTAGAAACCATGGAGCTTCCAGAAACGCCGATTGATATGGCAGTTGGGCTTGATCATGAGCAAGCCGCTTATGATGCAGTTCAAACGATGATCAACAAAGATAAAACGCAGATTGTGTATTTGGCGGCTCGTCTGGATACCCGCACTCAGCTGCGGCAAAAAGGGTACGAACGCGCGATGACACAGGCAGGACTCACTCCTCGCTGTGTTGCCACCGAGGAGCATTCTTCATTCAGCTTAGGCGAGACCTTACTTAACCAAACCTTGGCTCAGTATCCAGATTGTGACGGGCTGTTTTGTACCAATGATGACCTCGCCGTCGGTGCGTTACTTGCCTGTAAACAGCAGGACATTGAGGTACCTAAAACGCTTAGCATTGTCGGCTACAATGCGTTGGATATTGGCACTGTGGTCAGCCCAAGACTCACCAGTGTCGCGACGCCCCGAGAGTTAATCGGTGAGCGCAGCGCGACACTTTTGATTCAAGCATTAAGCGGTGAAACTATCACCGAAAAAGTGCATGCTATCCCACACACCATCACAGACGGTGGCAGCTTGTAACCATCACGGTTGACCGAGCGATCACGGAAATAGATACGTCGCTCCTTCATCGGCGCGAGACACCTGCTGACGCGCCGCAGCAAACAAATCACGTCCCCAGGTTGTAGCAGCTTGAGGCGTATTAGCTACATATCGTTGAGATAAGTCAGCATGGCAGGTCAATACGCCAGTATTCGCGTCCAATGTGATCAGATCGCCGTCTTGAATGGACGCCAACGCACCGCCATGCATGGCTTCCGGGCAGACATGCAAGGCCGCAGGGACTTTGCCTGACGCGCCGGATAACCGGCCATCTGTTACCAGTGCGACCTGATAACCCATTTTTTGCACATTGCCGAGAATAGGCATGAGTTTATGGAGCTCTGGCATCCCATTAGCAGCAGGGCCATTAAAACGCACCACCACAATCACATCTTGGTTGAGCTCACCGCGTTGATAGGCCTGCTCGACCTCGTGCTGACACTCAAACACCCGTGCGGGCGCACAAACTACGCGATGCGCGGGATCAACCGCTGAGACTTTGATCACCGCGTTACCCATATTGCCAGACAGCATGCGCAAACCACTAGTTGCACTGAAGTGTAAACCGGGCTGGGCAATGACCGCTGTGTCGGTTGATGGGGTGGCGGTTTCCCAAACAAGCTGCCCCTGATCTAATCGTGGTGTGGTCAGCTGGTCGCTAAATTGGCCGACGGCAGGCAAGGTATCGGCATGCAATAACCCTAGCGCATGTAAGTGAGCCATTAACGTCGGTACGCCTCCGGCCGCTTCAAAGGCATTAATATCGGCCGGCCCATTGGGGTAGACTCGAGTCAGCAAGGGCACTACACGAGAGAGCGCATCAATATCTTCCCACGTTAGGATAATCCCTGCTGCTCGCGCCATGGCCACCAAATGGATGGTATGGTTGGTGCTGCCGCCTGAAGCCAACAACGCGATCACACCATTCACCACGCTTTTTTCAGTCACCACATCGGCTAATGATCGGTAAGTTGCACTTCCGGCACACTGAGAAGCTAACGCTGTCGCTGCATAGCAAGTCAACGCTTGGCGCAGCGCTGAATCTGGTGGGACAAAAGCAGCGCCAGGTAAGATTAATCCCATCGCCTCGAGCACCAGTTGATTGGTATTGGCCGTGCCATAGAAGGTGCAGGTTCCCGGGCTGTGATAAGCCTGACATTCCATGGCGAGTAGCGCGTCTTTGCCTACTTCGCCTGCCGCATAGGCTTGACGCACCGCCACTTTTTGATCATTGCTGGTGCCCGTTGTCATTGGGCCGGAGGGAATAAATAAGGTAGGTAAATGGGCGTAGGCCAGCGCGCCCATCAATTGTCCCGGTGCAATTTTATCGCATACACCAAGCAATAATGTTGCGTCATACACATTGTGACTCAGCGATATCGCAGTCGCCTGTGCAATCACATCACGTGAAAACAACGACATTTCCATTCCCGGTTGGCCTTGGGTCACTCCATCACACATCGCAGGCACACAACCTGCCACTTGCGCGGTATGACCTAACGGCAGCAAAGCGGCTTTGATCTGATCAGGGTAGTCAGCATAGGGCGCGTGCGCGCTCAGCATATCGTTATAGGCGCTGATAATCGCCACATTGGCGGTGGTCATATCCAGCATGTGCTGTTTGTCTTGTTGGCACGACGCCGCCACCGCATGCGCCATGTTACCGCAAGACAGACTGGTACGCGCTTTCCCGGTATCGGCTTGCTGTTGAGTCCGATGCAAAAACGCGATGCGCGTCGGTTGGCTGCGCTGGCATAACGCCTCTGTCACTGCCATCAATGTCGGATGTGTCATTCGGCATCCTCCTTGTCTTTTAAAGCGTTCACTGCACGTGTCACCACAGTATCAATGTCTGCATCAATGCCGACTCGGACCACATCAGGCTCATCGTCACCCGGCACCTCCAACGTGGCAAACTGGCTATCCAGCATATGGGTTTTCATAAAATGCCCTTTGCGCGCTCGAAGCCTTGCGAGGATCAACGCATAATCTCCGTCCAAAAACAAAAAGGTAACGTTCTGATTGCCATCTCGGATCTGGTCTCGATAGCGGCGCTTTAAGGCTGAACACACAATCACGCCATATTCATGTTTATGCTCCAAACTAAAAGCGGCATCGCTAATCCGGCCCAGCCAGGGAGTTCGGTCATGATCATCAAGCGGCTTACCCGTCGCCATTTTTTCGATATTCGCACGCGGGTGTAAGTCGTCTCCATCAATAAACTTTGCCCCTAAGCGCTGTGCCAACTTTGCGCCAAGGGTGCTTTTCCCCGAGCCACTGACGCCCATCACAATCACACTGCCAATTGCCATACCCACTCCTTAGCGAGATTTTAACCAGATCTCATTTTTGATAACGCATTCAATAATTGTCTTTATCTTAGTGTGGTTACCGGTAACATGTTACCGGTAACGTTGAGATTTGTGAAGTTTAACACAAACATCCTGGTCGGAAGAGGTGAGCCATGGAACTACTCGCACAAAGCCCTGAATCCACTACTTTACTCTTGATAGCATTGGGCGCTATCGCGTTGTTATTACTACTGATAATGAAACTTAAGGTGCATGCGTTTGCATCACTCACATTGGTCAGCTTAATCACTGCTTTGGCCACGGGGATCCCTACCGATAAGGTAGTGCCGGCCATGATGACAGGGTTTGGCGGCACCCTGGCGTCGGTCGCCTTGCTCGTTGGGCTCGGCGCCATGATTGGTAAAATTCTCGAAGTCACCGGTGGCGCAAATGTATTGGCCGATACGCTGATCGACCGTTTTGGCGAAGCCCGTGCTCCGTTTGCACTGGGTATCGCTTCTCTACTATTTGGCTTTCCGATCTTCTTTGATGCGGGGCTGATTGTGATGATGCCCATTATGTTTAGTGTCGCGAAACGTTTAGGTGGCTCACCGATAAAGTATGCCCTACCCGTCGCGGGTGCATTTGCGGTTATGCATACCTTCGTTCCCCCGCACCCCGGCCCCGTTGCGGCCTCAGATTTACTCGGCGCAGATATGGGTCTGCTCTTGGTTGTTGGGCTACTGGTTTCGCTACCCACTTGGTACCTAGGCGGTTATTTATTTGGTTTGTATGCCGGCAAGAAATTCAATATTCCCCTTGCGAAGGCGTTTTTAAATACAGAAGTGATGTTTAAAAACAAAAAGGACCATCCCACCTTTTCTACGGTGCTGATGATCTTACTCCTACCTGTCATGCTAATTTTCCTCGACACAGGCTTAAACGCACTCAGTGTTGCAGGTATCGTTGACGGCGAAAACCCATGGGTTGGTTTTCTGCGTATGCTGGGTAAAACACCGGTTGCACTGCTCATCACGCTGTTAACTTGCTTGTTAGTCTTCGGCCAAAAGCTTGGCAAAAGTAAAATGGAGAAGCTGTGCTCCGACTCATTGGCACCGATTTGTGCGGTGATTTTGGTGACCGGTGCGGGCGGGATGTTTGGAGGCGTACTTCGTTCTAGCGGCATTGGTGAAGCACTCGCCAACATGCTGTCAGATACAGGGATGCCGATAATATTGGCCGCGTTTGTGATTGCTACCTGCTTGCGTGTCGCACAAGGCTCAGCCACCGTCGCACTCACAACCACAGCCGCGCTGATTGCGCCCACGGTGTCGCACACTGTCGGCTTATCTCAACTCGATTTATGCTTTATTGTCATCGCGATTGCCGGTGGAGCTACCGTTTTATCGCATTTCAACGACTCGGGTTTTTGGCTCGTATCACGTTTGCTCGAAATGGATGAAAAAACCACGCTAAAAACTTGGACTGTGATGGAAACCCTGCTCGGGACTATCGCGTTTGTTATCGTAGCGCTATTAAGCGTTTTACTATAAGGGAATCCCATGACTGAACTAAACCAACGTCTCAAGGCAATTCGCATTGTGCCGGTGATTGCGATTAATAATGCGGACGATGCCGTGCCGCTCGCTAAAACCTTGGTCGACAATGGCTTACCGTGCGCCGAAATCACCTTTCGTACCGACGCGGCTGCCAGTGCTATCCGCCAAATGCGCGATGCCTATCCCGAGCTACTGATTGGGGCCGGAACGGTACTGACGCCTGCACAAGTCGATGCTGCGATTGACGCTGGGGCGGATTTTATTGTTAGCCCTGGGCTTAATCCCACTACAGTAAAACATTGCCAACAACGTGGAATTGCCATCGTCCCTGGGATCAACAACCCGAGTTTGGTCGAGCAAGCCATGGAACTTGGTCTTGATACGTTGAAGTTTTTCCCCGCGGAAGCGTCGGGAGGCATTGCGATGTTAAAAGCGCTATCTGCGGTGTACCCGGTCAGCTTTATGCCAACCGGCGGCGTGAGTGAAGAAAACGTGAGCGATTATCTCGCGTTGCCCTCTGTACTGGCATGTGGCGGTACTTGGATGGTGCCCGCCAAGTTGATTGATGAGCAAAGGTGGGATGAGATCGCAGCACTGATTAAGGCGCTGTGATAGCTCTCGCATCCGTTAAGAAAAGATCGACCCCACTTATTGAAGATAATGGGGTCGCTCGCACGCATACCGCCTGTGCTTGCAACCTCGGCACATAGCCGATACCTTTTCCCGCCTGTTCATAAACAGACACTTGGTTAAAAGTAGGGGAAAGACGGCATGTTGGCACAAGCACTTGAGCAAATTTTTGGGTTTTCGTCATTTCGTGCGGGACAAGAAGCAGTGATCTCGCAGGTGATGCAAGGTGAATCGGCCTGTGCGATCTTTCCCACCGGTGCAGGTAAATCATTATGCTATCAATTGCCGGCCACACAGCTGCCCCACTTAACATTGGTGATTTCGCCTTTGCTGGCATTAATGCATGATCAACTTGCATTTATGACCCGCAAAGGCATCCCAGCGGCCACCATCGATTCAACGCAGACACCCGAACAAACCAAACAAGTGATGGATCAAGTCCGTCGCGGCGACATCAAGGTACTGATGATTTCAGTCGAGCGTTTGAATAACGAACGTTTTCGCCAGTTTATCACTCCTATCCCGATCTCGTTATTGGTGGTGGATGAAGCGCATTGTATCTCTGAATGGGGACACAATTTTCGTCCTGATTACCTCAAACTCCCTGCTTACCGACAGCAATTAAATATTCCGCAAGTCTTGCTTCTCACCGCCACCGCAACGCCGGCTGTGGTTGAGGATATGCAGACGAAGTTTGCCATCCCGGCAAATAACATCACATTAACGGGGTTTTATCGTCCTAACCTGCATCTAAATGTGGTCGCCGTGGAAGAGACGCAAAAACGGCAAGCGCTGGTTGAGCAGTTAAAGCCCGACCCCGATTTGCCGACCGTCATTTATGTCACCCAGCAGCAGACCGCGGAGAATATCGCCCAGTGGTTACAATCCCAGCATATATCCGCGACAGCTTACCATGCCGGTATGAGTCACGATGTTCGCGTGTCGATACAAGAGGCATTTATGTCGGGCCAATCGCCATGTATTGTTGCGACCATCGCCTTTGGGATGGGCGTCGATAAGGCGGATATTCGCCGTGTCATCCATTTTGATTTGCCGAAGTCGATTGAAAACTACAGCCAAGAAATTGGCCGCGCGGGACGGGATGGTCACAAGGCGACCTGCACGGTACTCGCTAACCAGTCGAGTCTGAATGTACTAGAGAATTTTATCTACGGCGATACGCCAGACAAAATGGCGATTCAGGGGTTACTGGAAGAAGTACAACAGGCAGGTCAACAATGGGAAGTCATGCTCCATAGTCTTTCACGGACATATAATATTCGGCTCTTACCGCTTAAAACCTTGCTCGTTTATTTAGAAATGGCCGGCGTGATCACCAGCCAATACAGTTACTTTGCCGATGTGAAATTCCAGTGTGTGGAGTCACCCGCCGCCATTACGGCCAAATTCCATGGTGAGCGACGCGAATTTGTTGCCCAGCTATTTGCATGCGCGATCAAAGCAAAAACCTGGTACAAGATGGATTTCCAACAACTGTGGCAACGCTTTGGAGCAGAAAGAAAGCGCGCGTTAACTGCATTGGAGTACTTTCACGAACAAGGTTGGTTATCACTCGCGACACAACAAGCCACACAAGTGTTTGGCGTGAACACCCACGAGATTGATATTCACGATCAAGCTGAGACGCTGTATGCCCTTTTTGCCAAAAAAGAACAGAGCGAGCTTGCCCGCATCAACCAATTACTGACCTTGTTATCTTCTTCAACCTGTATTAGTCAGCGCCTTGCCGACTATTTTGGTGATCATGCGGCACCAACCACCTGTGGTCATTGCTCGGTATGCCAAGGCGAGATCGCCCATTTACCTCCGCGCCCAGAATTACCGGCGATCGATGCGCAAGCGTTATCCTCATGGTGTCAGCACTTTGCGGCTGCTTGCGACGGCACGCCAACTTCGGCGGCAATGACGCGCTTTTTACTCGGCCTATCGTCACCGCTTCATACCAAAATTAAGGCGAAGGCCATACCTGGGTTTGGCGCCCTTGCATCTTATCCGTTTCAAACTATCAAAGAACAGGTGATCGCTGATCACGATACCTATCATTAAGAAGTGGCGATTTGATTCATTGACCTTTGCGTGCGTTAACACCCGTTTAAGCGGCTAGCCGAACAATCTCAGTGTTATGCAACAGCCGCGATCACCTTTATAACCCTATAGTTATAAGAAAACGAGACAAATTTATCCCAGAAGTTAAGAATTTATTCATATACTGATGATAAAGACGTGATGCGGTGACCACCGCACACTTAATGTATTGCCATATTCAGGGTTTATTTATGCTGCATTCTGGGGCGTTGTATGTTTTGGCCCGCCAAATTGTTTTTACACTGTGCGTTGGCGTGTTGTTATCGATAAGCCCCAGCGCTCACTCTGATAACAGCGAACAACCTGAGTCACAAAAACCTGTTTTAAAGGTGGCTAATTCGCATGCATGGCGTCCATTTTCTTATCTCAATAGCAACCAAGAACCCAGAGGGATCTTGATTGACTTTTGGAAAGAATTTGGCGACCGCAATGGCTATGATATCGAGTTTCTATTGACCGATTGGCAAACGTCAATCGATTTAGTGCGTACCGGTCAAGCTGATGTGCACGCTGGGCTCCTTCAGTCACCGGAGCGGTTGCAATTCATGGATTTTGGCACGCCTCTATTTGCCATTGATACGCAAGTATTTTTCAGTCAATCCATGATGGGCACGTCTGCTGACTTTGTCCTTTCTGGTGAGACCGAACATAAGATTGGCGTGGTACAAGGCGGGTACGAAGAAGAGTTTATGAGCGCTAACTTTCCAGACGTAGCATTGCAGCTTTTCCCGAATAACCAAGCCATGCTTGATGCGGCATTATCTGAAAAAATTCAAGCATTTGTGGCCGACCTGCAAGTGGCAAATTATCACCTTTATACCACCACGAACCACAACCTTTTTATCCCTGTCAGGCACCTTTATACAGAGATGCTGCACGCTGGATTTGCGAAAGGCAACGCGGCATTACTTAATCGCATAGACAATAAATTTGCTTGGTTAGATGACGATACTAAACGCCAGCTACTCAATCGCTGGGTCTATTATGACGTTGAAACGGTTTACCCTACCCATTTATTTCCTGCTTTAGTCGCTATCAGTATTTTTATCGTTACCAGTTACATTGTCTTACTTAAGCGAACGGTCAAACAAAAAACGCGCGCGCTACAAACAGCCAACGATATGCTTCAAGATCAAGCCATTACCGACTCATTAACGCTGTTGCGCAATCGCCGGTATTTTTATCAACACCTCTATGACTTGGATAAAACGAGAGGCGACATCGCGCTAATGGTTTTTGATATTGATGATTTTAAAGCATTTAACGATGGTTTTGGTCACGCTCATGGGGATGAGGTGCTCTGTTTTGTGGCTAAAACGGCGACAATTCTATTGCCGAAAGATGCCATTATCGCCCGTATTGGCGGCGAGGAATTTGCAATACTCCAATATTTCTCAAGTGCAGAGGGCGCCTTGGCACAAGCAAGGGTTTTATGTGAAGAGATTGCGCGACAGAGTTTAGCGTTATTTAATCACGCGTCTAAGCCTGTCACGATCAGTTTAGGCGTTGCTTATTACCCTAACGGCATGCCTCACAGTGAAATTATCGATGCTGACAAAGCCATGTACCAGGCCAAAAAACAGGGTAAAAACTGCACGGTTCTACACGTGCTATAATCCTTTACTCGCGGCTACACAGCCACTGAGCTAACCGTTGAACATGTTTTGACGAAACAAAAATAATAGAAAACGCAATGGGCCAAGCAACGATAAAGGCCTCTAACCAACGCCAAACAAACCCACTGCTCAGCCCGGTATTCACAGCGGTAATTACCGCTGTCATCAATGTCACCATTAACACTGACATCAGAAACGGCGCAACAATAGGGAAAAATCGTTTTGGTAACATACACACCCAATAATTTAGCAAGTACTAATGCTTATAGTAAATGAGCAAGCAGAAATAACAAGTGGTGTTACTGCGTCGATCAACTATAGCAGATCAACTTCCCCCCTAATTTGTAATATGACATGGTCACTTGATGGGAAACGCCATCGCGGCTACCGCTTATTGTAGCCGCGCAATGTTTAGACTGTTTTTTGCTCTGCTAAACGTGATAACACTCGAGTGAGCAAGCGGATCCTTGGTTCAATGGAGTCGAGTTGCAAATACTCACCATCACTATGGAAGTTGGCTCCTACTGGGCCAAATCCATCTAAACTAGGGATCCCCAATGCTGCGGTATTATTGGCATCGGAGCCGCCGCCCACCGCTTTCCAATGGATAGGCACGGTTTCCTCAAAGGCTGCCGCTTCAACAAGACCCATCAAGTGTTCCGTTTCAGGGGTCGGCACCATCGCTGGTTTATAGGCTTCGCGAACCAATTCAATGGTGACATCGGGGGTGTAAGGGTGAGAGGCGCGCGCTTGAATGGCTTGATCAAGCGCGCAATAAGCATTGTTGTCCCAGAACCTGACGTCAACCAGTGCCGATGCATAAGCAGCGACAATATTCGCCCCCGCTCCACCTTCAATCAAACCAGCATTAATACTGGTACCGGCCTCTAGATCTTTCATACTATCGAGGGTCACCAGCCAATGAGCTAACTCTGTAATCGCGCTACGTCCTTTTTCTGGCTCGTTACCAGCATGAGCGGCACGACCTGAAACGGCAATTTTATAACGCGCCATGCCTTTACGCGCTTTTACTAAGCCACCATCTGCGCGGGCCGCCTCTGCCACCAGCACATAGCGTGCATCACGAGCAACGGACTCAAGCCAGGTACTGGAATGTATCGAACCCACCTCTTCATCCGGGTTCATGCAGACACAAATGCTCAATGCATCACGTTCTGCTTGCGGCAATGCGCGCAGTGCATACACGATATTAAGCAAGCCTGATTTCATGTCTGATACACCGGGACCGTATGCGAAGCCGTCCTCCACATGCATGGGACGCTCTGCCGCCGTCCCCTGAGGAAAGACCGTATCCATGTGACCAATCAGCATCACATCGATATGTGGATGGGTTGGCTGGTTGCGAATTTCCAATCCAATCCCTGCCTCTCCACATTCCACTCGCTTAATATGCCATCCTGCCATTTGCTCATATTTATCGGCCATTAGGGCCGCAATCACCTCAATACCTTCTCGTTGAAAGGTGCCACAGTCGATATTGACTAGAGGCGCCAACTCATCTAGGTAGCGTTGCAAAGAAAACGTCATCATGCCTCCTAAAGTAAAAGATTCATCACCCACATGGCGCCAAAAGCATTCAGAATAGAAATGCCGACCATAATAGGGATGTAGCGGCCTTCAGTGCCAATCGGGCCCATTACTCGGCCAATGTATTGCACTTGCGAACCCATTAAATAAATAGCAGGAACCAAGATAGCGATATGGGTACCGGTGAGAATGCCTTGGTCAAACAAAGTGATCACGACACCAACAGCGCCTCCCATCGACATCCATGCCCCCATTAGCACTGCGGCGGCTTCACCGGGTAATCCGAATACAGCCATCACAGGTGCAAACACATCGCCCATCAAGGCCAGTAGGCCGGTAATTTGAAGTGCTTTGATAATCACAAACGCCATGACAACATTAGGCACGGTTGATGTTGTTGCAATATGCCAACCTTTCTTAGCGCCTTCGACAAAGATGTCAGTGATCATCGGTTTACTGGTAGAAGACTGGGTCATGATGCGTGCTCCTCTTGATAGGATTGTGTCTTTTCTCGCTGCGGTCCTTTGCCCTCAGTTATATTGAGGTACAAACGAAAGACATTGGCACCAATGAACTTAAATAAGAAGATCACGCCAATAGCAAGACCAATTGACGATGTCACCGCTAACGAACCGTCTGACATGGTTAAAGTAAAAAGTACCGCGCCCGAGGAAAAAAAGTTGACGATGGTTGCGCCTGCCGTGAACTGAAACATGGTGAATACATCGGTTTCACGCTTGGTCAGGTAACCCTCATCTTTCAATTGACGAGTCATCGCTGCGCCAGCATCTGTGCTTTGCATGGAGGCAATCAGTGCTAGTCCTGAATTTCCAGGAATGCCTAATACAGGTTTAAGAAGAGGCGTTAAGAGTTTGCGCGCGGCATCAAGCGCTCCATAGTGCTCAAGTACACCAATCATACCCAGCGCAAACATCACGGTAGGAATTAAGGTCAACGCAAAAATGAAACCATCACGCGCACCGCTCCCGCCCTTACCGCGAAGTGATGTTGTTGCCACCTCTACCGTGCCGTCTGTCGCAGTCGTGGCCTGATACGCAACTTGTCCGAACGAACCATTCAAGGTGGTAAAGTCGAACACGCCGTACCATTGATTGGATTGTAACAATCCCGAGAAAAACACCACAGCGAATACCAGTGCCAAGTAACATCCCCATGTCACTTGCCGATCTGTATCGGTTGGATGTGTCATAAACAGCCCTCATGATCAATGAACATTGACCTCATCATCGGCGCTGACACACAAACAAAGATTGATAATTATCAATTTATCCCACAAGTAATAGGCTAGCAGTTACATAATATGAGCTCATTCATAAGCTGACAAACAAAGTCAAAGAAAACAGAAATGAATGTGACTTTAAAGGCTGATTTAAATGTATTTATATGTCACAACTGAGAGATATGCGCAGAGAACATCGGATAAGAAAACCGCTTATAATAGATTAGAAAATATAACCCAAAAAGCGCCCAGTGGGCGCTTTTTTAATGGATGATTACGAATACTTAATTAGCCCATCAGGTTATAAAGCAATGCTGATATCGCAAGCATCCCTGTGATGAAGATAAAGTAAGTACCTACTTGCCCACGATACTGCGCCAGGGCTTTGACCTTGTAAGCGGCAACCGTTGGCATAATGAACAAGATCATCGCAATCACAGGCCCAGACAATGCACCCATCATGTCAAGGATACTGGGGTTGATCACGGCACAGCCCCAAATAGCAAAAAACATCACGATGACGCCCAGTTTGTCGGCGCTTTTGTAAGTGAGTTTACTGTGCTTCGTCACCAAGCCGTTCAAACTTTCACGCGCGCCAAGGAAGTGTCCCAAAAACGATGAAGTAATCGCAATGAAAGCAACCAAAGGCCCCAAGGTACCAATAAACGGGTTATGGGTGACATTAGCAAGATACGACAATACAGACACATTTTGTGCTTTTGCTTCTGCCATTTGTGCTGGGGTGAGTGTCAACACACACGAGAACACAAACAGCAACACAAAAGCCACCAGCATAATACCGGCACGTTTAAGAATTTGCTCTGACTTACCTTGAGCCTCGTCGCCGTAATGCCGGCGCTGAATGTTGGCAAAGCTAGAAATCGCCGCTGCATGGCTAAACGAGAAAATCACCACAGGCACCGCCAACCAAAGACTCATACCCAGCTCACCCATCGGCGGTAAACTGAGATTAGGCGTTTGCCACGATGGAACAAGATAAAAAGACAGAAACGCCAGAATGGCAACCAACGGATAAACCATCGCCGCGAACGCACGCAGCATCAGGCGTTCACCACCCAACATGATCGCAATCATACCAGCGACTAGTACACCCGACAGCAACACGCGATTTGGTGATACCCATCCCAGTTGGTTGACTAAAAAGCTATCAACCGTGTTGGTCAGCCCAACGCCGTATATCAATAAAATGGGGAAAATAGAGAGGAAATACAGCATCGAAATCATACGTCCGACATTGGCGCCGAAATGTTCTGCGACGACATCGGTGAAATCGGCATCGTTGTGACGCGACGATAATACAAAGCGCGCTAGACCCCGGTGCGCCATATACGTCATCGGAAACGCTAGTACCGCCATAATAATCAGCGGCCAAAAGCCCCCCATTCCTAGGTTAATGGGTAGAAACAAAATTCCGGCACCGACCGCGGTTCCAAACAAGCTAAGCGCCCAATGGGTGTCATGCTGGGTCCAACGGTGCGATACACTTTTTGAGGAGATATCTATAGTCTGGTTCACGTCAAACTCTCTTAGTTATAATATTTTGTGCGGTTGCATAGTACCGAGTTCGACCTAAACTATCACATATATGTAATAGATATATGTCCTAATTGTATCACCAAAAAAACGCAAATCCAGCTGGGCTATTCTTCAAATGGCAGCATAAATAACCAATAAATTGACAAATAACCAGAACAATGATCCAAATTATTTATATTAATTAGATTGATTGAATTGTTTGCAAAACAATGCAACAACCACATTTTCGTTTGCTTGTTGTTGACAAATTGTAACTGTTTACATCTCATTTTTTTATGATAAATCACGCACATGTTACATCTCGCGCGACTACATCTCGCGCGACATGGCTGTTTAGCGAAAGGGATCACAAGCACAGTGCAGAAACACATTTATCCTAAGCATGATTCAACGGATATTTACCTCAACGGGATAGGTTGTTTATGAATGAACCCATTATTATTGACTGTGATCCGGGACATGACGATGCCATTGCACTGGTAATGGCTTGTGCATTACCGCAACTCGATATCAAAGCCGTGACGACCAGTGCGGGCAACCAAACCCCTGATAAAACGCTTTACAACGCACGGCGCATTCTCACCTTACTGCAACAATCACATATTCCCATTGCGGGTGGGGCACATAAACCGCTCACCCGTGATTTGATTATTGCCGATAATGTTCACGGCGAGTCGGGCTTGGATGGTCCTGAGCTGCCAGAGCCTATGATGGATCCTGATCCTAATAATGCTGTTAATCTGATGGCCAGTGTCTTAAAAAAAAGCGATCAGCCGGTCACCTTGGTTGCAACAGGTCCATTGACGAATGTGGCGTTACTTATCGCTGCCTACCCTGATCTGACCAACCGAATTAAGCGGATTGTATTGATGGGGGGAGGCGTGACTTTTGGCAATTGGACACCCGCCGCTGAATTTAATATTTATGTTGACCCTGAGGCGGCAGACTGTGTTTTCCGTGCAGGGATCCCCATAACCATGTTTGGGTTAGATGTGACCCATCAAGCCCTAGTCAAAGATGAAGACGTGGCGTCTATCCGAGCCATTAATAATCCTGTCGCGCAAACTGTCGCGGGGTGGCTTGATTTCTTTATGCGCTACCATCGCGATCCTAAATGGCGACTTGATGGCTCACCGTTACATGACCCATGCACAATTGCGTGGTTAGTCAAGCCTGAGCTTTTTGACTGTGAATCCGTTTGGGTGGGTATAGAAACTCAGGGAGCACTGACAACAGGTATGACAGTGGTCGATCGTTATCAAGTTACAGGTAATCCAGCCAATGCCGAGGTTGCAATGGCAATCAACCGAGAAGGGTTTATCGATTTACTGTGTAAGTGTATACGCCACTACAATTGACTGCTCTCCTACCTAAACGAAGAGGTTTTCGGCAAGTCTGATAAATAACGCGCGGATCATATCCGCGCGTTTAACTCGGTATCTTACTATTCATCACTTGTCGTGCAGCGAATGCTATTTATTGCCAACAAACGCCTAGTAACGGGCGGTCACGCTGACACCACTAAATGCTGCGTAGCCGTTCAACATCACATGATAGCGACCTTTCTGGGTGTTCTGCACGGTACACACTTCGCTATTACCGTAATTGTACGGTCGACAATCCCAGTTATTAAAGGTTGGCTTTGAGCCATAGCGCAGGTACAAATCAGCATCGCCTGAGCCGCCGCTAATATTCACCGTGAGGCGTTGCCCAGCGTCTACATCAACATAGAAGAAGCGCTGGGCGCCTTGCCCACCCGAAATATCTGTTAGCGCCTGACCATTTTTAAGCTCACCCTTAGGATCAGGCTCTGTACCGCAATTTGGCTCACAACTACTATCGGCTTGACTATACAACAGTTTGTTGACGGAGCCACGAGGGTCGTTAATTTTATCGACACTCGCGCGGTTGCTAATTAAATTCGCTAATTGTACAGGCGAAAGGCTGCTGTTTTCTTGTAGGTACAAGGCAGCAACCCCAGCAACATGAGGGGTCGCCATCGAGGTGCCGCTGATGGTGCGATAACTCCCATCATACCAAGCGGACTTTATGTCCGATCCTGGGGCGAACACATCCAAGCAGCTTCCCCAGTTTGAGAAGCTAGAGCGGGTATCGCGAATCGTGCTAGATCCTACAGTGACACCGCTTGGCTCTCGTGCAGGCGAACTATTACAGGCATCAGCATTGGAGTTACCCGCTGCTAGCATAAAACTCACGCCAGATTGTACCGCACTGGCCACGGCACGATCGAGCGCTGTTGATACGCCTCCACCTAGGCTCATGTTTGCCACTGACGGGCCATTCGCATTGGCTGCTACCCAATCGACACCACCAATCACACCGGACGTCGACCCCGAACCGCTACAGCTGAGCACCCTCACCCCGACAATATCGACATTTTTAGCGACTCCGTATTGACTACCGCCAATGGTGCCAGCCACATGCGTACCGTGGCCGTTACAGTCAGTCGCATCTTGATCGTTATCAACAAAGTCATATCCGGAGCGTGCACGACCACCAAACTCAACATGTGACGTTGTCACACCAGTATCAATAACATAAGCAGTGACACCTGTGCCATCAAAGTTAGTGCTGTAGTTGTCGTCTAGAGGAAGATTGCGCTGATCAATACGATCTAACCCCCAAACAGGGTTATTTTGGTTCGCGTCAGGGGTAATCACCGGGTCCAATGAAATGGTCTTATCTTGTTCAATAAAATCAACTTGCGAATCCATGCGTAATGCACGTAATTGTGCCGGTGTGAGCTTAGCTACAAACCCACTTAACGAGCGATCAAACACTTTTTCTACCTTAACCGCATGTTGGTTAACCATGCTAGACACGGCTTGTTGAGTAAAGGTTTTCAACGCTTGCGGATCATCACTCAGAGTCATTGGCTGCTTGAGTACCACGATGTACTGATCCTCAATCCCCCGGTTTTCCGCCGCAACCATCAATGGCGCTACCGTTTGCTGCTGAGAGACGCCTTGTTTACCTTCATTTTGTTCAGATAGTGCTGTGGGTGATGCCGCCATCAGCGCCGACGCGACGCAACAGCTAAGAGCATGCTTTAACATATTGTATTCCTTACAATGGTTAAATGTATTAGCAATTATTGCCTACAAAAATCAACAATAACGCTTTAAAGCTATACAACTAAGGCTGTTTTTTCCGTAGTGAAAATCACTTTATTAAGGAGATTCATTAGTATTATTGACCTTTTTGTCAGCCAAAAATTTTTTAACTAATTGTTTACAATGCGTTAATTGACTCAGCTCACTCACATCTAACACTTTTTAACTAGGCATTGTTAGTCCTTTATTTTAGACACCCACCACACTCTATATGAAAACTAAATTGGGACTCACAGCCTATTAGTGATCTCTGTGAACAGAAAAAAGCCAGCGGTTTCGCTGGCCCATTACATATTTCTTAATGCTTTTTTGTTAGGCAGATTCTTCGTGAATCAACACGCCGCCATCAAGCGCGCCCACTAACACATTAGGTACTTCAGTATCTGAAGACGTGACAGCGATACGCGTACCCGGCCCAATGGCAGAGATAGGCGCTGCAATCATTAAAGGGCCAAGTTCTCCTTGATAAGCGAGCTTCCATGAGGGCGCAGCCGCAGCGTGATCGTTGGCATAAAGTCGACACTTGTTTCTGTCCGGCTCAATTAAACAATCCAGGCCATATTCAATATCGTCATAAAAAAACGACCACTGATAATAGCCCGCATTAACGCTGCATGGGGTTTTGATAAAACTCAACGCCTCTGCGTTATCTTGGGTTAAGGTAATAAAGCGCTGCGCATCGGGCACCATCGCCAAATACCCCAGTGATTTGCCATTAGCATCGGTGACGGCGAGCTTTACCTCTTGCTCGACCATTGCTCGTTCATGATTGCTAATATCTGGCAGCATAGAATCGGGTTGTATTGAAAAAGCCATTGGGTTGCTCCCTTGGTTGCCCGCATCGATTTTAACACTTATGTAACAACCAAAGGTATAGATCAATTCCCCTAAAAAGTTTAGTGATTTAACCGAATAATGTATAGATCGGAAGACAATCCAAAACAGATACTCCTAATTATCTGAGCAACCACCAGCGCATTAAGCGTTTATACCAGCGGTTGTATGGCGGTTTGACTAAAAAGCTGGTGTCCCATTTATCGCGGGTGAGGACGGTTTTACTGTGGCTAAAGGTGTAAAAGCCTTCAATACCGTGGTAATGCCCCATGCCGGAATCGCCAATACCGCCAAAAGGCGCATCTTCGGCAGCAACATGAAACAAGGTTTCATTAATCCCCATCCCGCCGGCGTGAAGCTGTGTGGTGACCTGCGAGCGTTTCTCCGCATCATTACTCATCAAATACAAAGCGAGCGGTCGTGGACGTGCCTGAATATAATGCAGTGCCTCGGCAAAATCTTGATAAGTGACAATGGGCAAAAGCGGACCAAAAACCTCTTCTTGCATCACCCGCATGTCGTCAGTGACATGGGTCAGTAACTGAGTTGGCCAGCATCGTTTTTCTGCGGTCGGTATGGTTTTTTGATCGAGCGCACACCAGCGCCTCGCACCTTTATCTAACGCATCTTGCAGTGTTTCTTCTAGCCGGGTTACTTGAGTTTGGTTAACGATCTGGCTGTAGTCTTGGTTGGCCTCAAAATCAGGATACATGGCACGAAACGCTTGTTGGTAGGCGTGGATAAACGCTTCTTGCCGATGTTCAGGGCAAAGCACATAGTCGGGGGCAACACATATCTGCCCAGCGTTTAAGCACTTTCCGTAAATAAGCCGCGAGACGGCGACGTCCATATCAATCTGATCATCAATGATCACGGGAGATTTACCCCCCAACTCAAGGGTCACCGGCGTCAAATTATCAGCTGCAGCCAGCATGACCTGGCGTCCAACTTGGGTCGAGCCGGTAAAAAATAGATGATCGAACTCTAATTCGGTAAAGCGACGCGACACTTCCACTTCCCCTTCAATCACGGCCACTTCCTTAGGGCTAAACACATCCGCGATGAGCTCGCGTAATACCCGATTGGTGTTCGGCGTGAACTCCGAAAGCTTGAGCATTACCCGATTGCCGGCCGCTAAGGCGCAAATCAATGGACTGACTGCCAGCATGATTGGAAAATTCCACGGTACGACAATCCCAACTACCCCTTTTGGCTGTTGGTGTACCGCCAATTTAGTTCCGAGTAAGGTAATCCCAGGACGCCGTTTTTGCGGCTTCATCCATCGTTTTAATCGGCGGCGGGTGTAATCAATTTGGTGTATCAGTGGCAGAATATCAGCGATTTCGGTATCACCAAAAGCACGGTGGCCGTAGTCGTCGCTAAGGGCTTGTTGTAATACGTTATGGTGACCTTTTATTGCTCGACGAAGCCGCTTAAGGCTTTCAATACGTTGCGTATAGTCAGGAAACGCGTCTTGGTTGGCTATTGCTTTCTGTCTTTCAAACACAGAGCGCATATCGCGCACTCTTTCTAACCATTGATAACTGGACTCAGACATCCCTGCCTCCTATTTCCTCATGACGACTTCATTGATGACACAGGAACCAAAACAACGCAACTCGATACAGACACAACAATGAGTGGTACTTTCAGTGCTAATGTTAAAAGCCTGTGATTGGATGACGTATTTGATACATCAATTAGCGCGATAGGCCACAGATCATCGTTTGATTGATGCGCAAATATTGTCGCTTTAACGATCTCGGGCTTATACTGACCAAACGTAAGCTCACATCAGCGTTGTTCGCTGTTATCGAAAGGAAATGTGGTAGGCATGAATCACGAGCCATCAAAGAACGAAATACTAACGGAAAGTGGGACGAATGAGCTCGAAATCATCGAGTTCCACTTGATAAAACAACTTCCTGACGGTAGCACCAAAACTTGCTACTACGGTATCAATGTGGCCAAGGTTCGTGAAGTCATTCAAGTCCCTGAAACAACGGATTATCCCAATGCACAATCACACATGATTGGTGTGTTCTCATCGCGCGACAAGCTAACCCCATTGATTGATCTCGCTGGCTGGTTGGGGGTGCCTACACGACCAGAAAAAGATAACAAATTTGTCATCGTTACCGATTTCAACAATATGACCAATGGCTTTTTGATCGATAGTATCAGCCGCATTCATCGGATTTCATGGGAAGCCGTTGAGTCTCCTAGCCAGTTTTTAGAAGCTGGCGAGCAAGATTGTGTGGTTGCTGTGGTACGTAAAGACAAAAATCTGATCATGATCTTAGACTTCGAAAAAATCATCGCTGACATCAATCCTGAATTGAGCATGGAAAAATACGATGTCACTCAGGATAGAAGCGTCAATATATCCGAGTCTAGCGCTAAAAAACGCGAAGCTAAAACCGCGTTGGTCGTCGATGATTCCGCCTTTATTCGTAGTTTGATCGAAAACACCCTCCGCTCAGCCGGCTTTAATATTATTTCCGCCAAAGACGGTGGTGAAGCGTTCGAAAAACTGATCGAGTTTGAGCGTATATCAAAAGAAGAAGGCGTCGCCATCACTGAATTTGTCGATGCCATTGTCTCAGATGTTGAAATGCCCCGGATGGACGGTATGCACTTGGTCAAGCGCCTACGTGAAACAGACGCCTACAAAACCATGCCAATTATTATGTTCTCATCCATTATGAGTGAAGATAACCGCGCGAAAGCCTTGCAGCTCGGTGCAAACGACACCATTACAAAACCTGAGATTGGGCGTATGGTTAGCTTGGTTGACAAGTATGTGTTTGGTGCGCCGCTAGATGACTAACACATATACGCACGAAAGCATTGCCTTCTTCGATAGAAAACAGTCTACTTTGATAAAAAAGGCTGCCGAACATAGGCAGCCTTTTGATTTTGCTCTTTCGGCTATAACAAAAACAGCGGTTTAATGATGAGGCGCGCGAGACTGAACCTGGGCTGCCCCTTTATATGCCTGACTTGAAAAATAGGCTTTCGCCGCCTGATTGACTTTTGGTGCCAATAACAGCCCAGAGACCATCGTAGGAACCGCCATCAGGCCATAAGCGCCGATCAAGAATAAGAAGACGACATCCAATGATACAACCGCCCCTAACACCACCAATGAGAGATATAAGTACTTGTAGTACTGTCCTGCCGTTTCGCCAAACAGATAAACAAAACACTTATACCCGTAATACCAGAACGTAAATACAGTGGTAAAAGACAGCACCAAAACTTGTGCGGCTAATAGCCATGCACCAGGCGCACCAAATGCGGCTTTAAAAGCAGCCATCGTCAAACTGACACCTTGCATGCCGTCAGCCTGGTCCAATACCCCCGTAACTAAGATAACTAAAGCGGTACAACTGCATACAATTAACGTATCGATAATTGGCCCGAGACTTGCGACTAAGCCTTCGCGCACCGGTTCATTGGTTTTAGCCGCGCTATGAGCCATCACTTCAGTGCCAATCCCTGCTTCATTCGAGAAAGCGCCTCGACTGACACCAACAATAATCACACTGATCAAGCCACCAAACATAGCATCAGGCGAAAAGGCGCTAGCAAAAATGGATTGAAAAACAGCCGGCACACGCTCTGCGTTGAGCAGCAAAGCTACAATCGCCATCACCATATAACTTCCAGCCATCAGGGGAACCAGTGCGCCAGCAACGTCCGCAACCCGCTTCAAGCCGCCCCAAATCACCAACCCGACAAAAATAGCCAAGACAATACCCAGCCCCCACGAAAAGGCCGTACTTTCTAGCCACTCAACCCCTGGAAACAGTTGTGTTTGGACTACCGCGCCGAGCTGATTAATCTGAAAAGAGGGAACAAAGCCCATTAATCCCGCGATAGCAAATAACACCGCGAGCCATTTAAACTTGTTACCCAAGCCATTACGCACCGTGTACATGGGTCCGCCATGTACACGACCTTCGCTGTCTTTGTGGCGATACATCACGCCAAGTGTGCAGGTATAGAATTTCGTCGACACACCCAGTAACGCAGTTAACCACATCCAAAATACCGCGCCAGGACCACCCGCACTGAGCGCCAAAGCGACGCCAGCAATGTTGCCCAGCCCAAGCGTCCCCGACAAGGCAGCTGCCAAGGCCTTTCGATGCGATAAGTCACCATGCCCCGAGCCATCATCAACCTGCCCTGTAAGGAGTTTTAAACTGTGCCCCATATAGCGAAATGGCGTAAACTTGCCGTATAGAGTAAAAAAGATCCCTCCCCCGACAAGTAAGATGAGCATGGGCTTTCCCCAAATAAAGCCGACGAAGGCATTAATCCATTCTTCAAGCATCTGCGAATTCCTTCCTTTGATTGTGCAGCCATCGCTCAGCGCCTACCACAAGCCAGCGAGTCACGCCCAGCTACAAATAGTTAGAGTACAAAATAAAAACAAACATGGCGTGACTAAAAACGC
The DNA here is from genome assembly GCF_001995405.1 of Salinivibrio sp. AR640. Classification (NCBI taxonomy): domain Bacteria; kingdom Pseudomonadati; phylum Pseudomonadota; class Gammaproteobacteria; order Vibrionales; family Vibrionaceae; genus Salinivibrio; species Salinivibrio sp. AR640. The sequence goes on from NZ_MUFD01000003.1 coordinate 32,941, forward strand.
ATTCAAATTACGACTATAATCTTACATGAGCGATATCTTTGCCGCGAATTCATGATTTTTATCACATAAATATTGGCTTTGATGTCGCCGTTACAGGCTTTATTTGATTTGAGAGCGAAACAGTTGGAGCGCACCAAGCCGTGCATGGTACGTTTTTTTGCTCAGTAACCATACTTTCTGTCGGTGTTTAGAGGGTTGTCATTTCGATATACTCCGCGCCCTGCTTTATTCCCCTAATAACCCATGCACTGGATTTACGCTCCAGCCAGCAAGAGGAAAAAACATGTCTACTTATGTCATTTGTGCTTTGTACAAATTTGTCACCCTTGAAGACTATCAGTCTTTGCAAGCGCCATTGCTTGAGGTAATGGAAGCCAATCAGATAGGCGGTACACTCCTTCTCGCTCACGAGGGCATCAATGGTACAGTCGCTGCGACACGAGAAAATATGGATGCGCTATTTGCGTGGTTTAAAAACGACCCACGCCTGGCCGATATTGACTATAAAGAATCGTTTGAAGACAGCCAGCCGTTTAGTCGTACCAAGGTAAAACTGAAAAAAGAAATCGTCACCATGGGCGTGGAAGGCATTGACCCACGCCAAAGTGTCGGCACCTATGTCAAACCGACCGAATGGAACGCATTAATCAGCGATCCGGATGTGTTGGTGATTGATACGCGCAACGATTACGAAATTGAGATCGGTACCTTTGAACGCGCCGTTAACCCGCATACGGATAGCTTTCGCGAATTCCCGGACTATGTCGAGCAGCAACTTGACCCCAGTACCCACAAAAAGGTGGCGATGTTCTGTACTGGCGGGATCCGCTGTGAAAAGTCGACGGCATTTTTGAAAGAAAAAGGCTTCGATGAGGTATATCACCTCGAGGGCGGGATCCTAAAGTATCTTGAAGAGGTGCCTGAAAGTGAGAGCTTATGGAACGGTGAATGTTATGTTTTTGATAGCAGAGTTGCCGTTAATCATGAATTAGAAAAAGGCTCTTACGCAATGTGTAACGCTTGTCGTCTGCCAATAACCCAAGCAGACATGGAAAGCGAGCACTATGAACAAGGCGTCTCCTGTCCAAAATGTATCGATAAACACACCGACGCGCAAAAAGCTGCGTTTCGTGAACGAGAATATCAAGTTCGCCTCGCACGTGAACGGGGTGAACAACACGTCGGCGGTGAAGCGAGAAAAGTCATTGAGCAACGTCGCGAATTAAAGAAACAGCGCCAACGGCAACAAAGTAAAAAAAATAAAGCTTAATCAGACTAGAACACGCCCAAACTGCTTCTGCGAAACGGTGCGCGATCCCTTGCGCGCCGTTACTTGTCTACTGTATGCGCTATATCACCCGCTTTATTTCACTCGATATCGATTCAATGCTGTAATTTGTTGTAAAGTGTTTTCGGGCTTATCCCCAATGCAGCCGCTGTGCGTTGACGATTACCATTGTACCGAGCCAGAGATTGTTTGATTGCCATCTGCTCTAGTTCTGAGAGTGTCATTCCTTCAGGGATAAAGCAGGAAGCGGTCATTTTATCATCCTTGCGAACAACCGTTTTAGGTAAGTCCGACACCTCAATGTGTCCATTACTTAATAGAAAACCATGCTCAACTGCATGTTTCAGCTCTCGCACATTACCCGGCCAACGATGCTGAGTCAGTACGCTTAAAGCTTCTGCACTTAGGCTAGTTTGCGCGTTATAGTGATGATTAAGTTCAGCGAGAAAATGCGTGATAAGTGCATGAATATCATCACCTCGTTCGCATAAAGGCGGGACGGTGACAATAAATTGCGCAAGGCGATAATAGATATCTTCACGAAGTTTTTCCTGAATGATTGCCTGATCTGTATCTCGGTTCGTTGCCGCTACTAAACGCACATTGGCCGTTTGATTCTTTGTCGCACCAACAGGGCGATATTCACCAGATTCCAGCACCCTCAGTAACTTTACCTGAAGTGTTTGAGGCATCTCGGTTATTTCATCAAGGAATACTGTTCCCCCCTCGGCTTGATAAAAAATACCTTGGTGATCTTGATGCGCCCCAGTAAACGCCCCTTTTACATGACCAAACAATTCACTCTCTATCAATTCCGGGCTCAGCGCACCGCAATTGATGGCCATAAAAGGGGCGGCAGCTTGTTGACTCAAACTATGCAGTGTTTTCGCAACATGCTCTTTCCCCACGCCGCTCGCACCAACAATCAATACATTTGCATCCGTTGGTCCAAGCCGTTGAAGTTGGTGATATAGCGATCGCATTGGCTCAGACGAGCCCAACAGATAACCATATTGATTTGCTTGGCTTTTGAGCACTGGGATTGCGGTCTGATGTGAAACAAAGCGCGTGTCTAAGCGATCAATAAGCAACGTCTGAACCGATTTACCATCTAGCGGTCGCCGAAAAACAGTTGCCGCACAGTCCTGTACTCGCGCATTCCAAGCGGGATTTGGTGCACCATTGCTTATTAACGCCCAATGGGTATGTCGATATTCTCCCATCACACGAATAATCGCTTCGGTACACATAGTGTCTAAATCAATATCAAGCACTACCCAGTCCGGCGGCTGTAACTCAAAAGCGCGAAGAAGATCCGTAGGCGTATCAAATGTAGAAAGATCAACATGCTCTAGCCTTTGTGCGGGTTGAAGCAGCTCAATATCCGAGGGTTGGTTTACACAGGTAAACAGGCGAGATTTACACATTACTCTTCCTTCCATATTGCGAATGTACGCATGACCTTGCCACATCGCTTACAACTAATTAAGTAATAATTACACCCATACAAGTAATTATTACTTAATTAATGGTTAAACAAGCAAAAGAAAAATCATAACTAACTGATTATTAATTAAATTTAAAACTGGCACAGTATTCGCAGGCTTCAAGGTAGCAACGCCACCATGTTGCTCACATTCATAGGAAAAAGGAGGAGTTAATGAAGACGACTCATCAAGGTCGATTTCATCCTTTGTTCGTATCATTGGGGTTAGCACTAACACTGGGTGCTTCGTCGGCATATGCAGACAGCAGCAAAAACCAGTGGCAAGACCAAGCTAAAGATGCGTGGATTGATGGCAAAGCCGAATCCATGCTGATGGTTAATACTGACCTAAACAACTTTGATATCAACACAGATGTAGAGCAAGGTGTGGTTATCTTAACGGGAAACGTAGACACTGAGTTGGATAAGAGCTTAGCTGGCGGTCTTGTGCGCCAAATCGACGGGGTCAGTCAGGTGGAAAATGATCTCACCGTTTCTCAACCCGCCAGCAAAGCCGCAAACTTAGGGCAAGCCGTTGTCGACACAAAAGTAAGTGCGGCATTAAAAACGAGCTTGCTACTTAATCCAGATATTAGCGGAACCAATATTAATGTCTCCGTTGAAGACGGCGTGGCAACCTTATCCGGAAAAGTCAAAAGTGATGGCGCTCGTGATCTAGCCGTCTTAATGGCGGAAAACGCCCAAGATGTCGAGCGTGTCATTGATGAACTTAAAGTAGAAGAAAATGCCTAAGGATAATGACAAACCTCTAATAAGGAGATGCTATGCAACGCCAAGAAATGATTGAAAAATTACACGGCCGCTTACATGACTGGAATCAAGAAATTGATAAGCTTGAAGCCAAAGCGAACGTCGCATCAGCAAATGCAAAAGCCGAATACCGTGAGTCGATCGAGCACTTAAGAGCGCGAAAAGAACAAGCAAAAACGCGCATTGATGAGCTTCAAAATGCCAGTGACGAGGCGTGGGATGATATTAAACAAGGCGCCGAACAAGCATTAACATCACTTAAAGAAGCTTACGACTCGGCCAAACAGAAATTCTAGCTAACACACTAGGATTGAGACAATTCGCTCCAAAATCTTTGCCGCTCTCATCGGAGCGGCTTTTTTTTGTCTTTATGTTAAGGTAAGACTTTAATATCACCAAGGAGAGGAAACATGCAGGCTCGCGCGCTTTTTATCGCTATATTGAGTGTTTTTGGCGCCATGTGCGCGATTCAATTCGGTGCCTCGTTTGCCAAGCAGCTGTTTCCTCTGGTGGGGCCTGTCGGGACAAGTGCTCTGCGAGTCGGGTTTTCCGCCCTGATACTATGGCTGGTTTTTCGGCCTTGGCGCCAATGGCCTCGTGGACGTCACTGGCGCGCTATTAGCGTTTATGGCAGTTGCCTGGGTGGCATGATGCTGCTGCTTTATTTAGCGATTGAAACCATTCCTCTCGGGATTGCCGTTGCACTCGAATTTACGGGTCCTCTTCTGGTTGCATTGCTTTCAATACGGCGCGCGCGGGACAGCCTTTGGATTGTGCTCGCCGTCGGCGGTGTGATCACATTGCTCCCAGATCTATCAGGCGTAAATGCCCTCGACCCACGAGGGGTTACATACGCCCTAGCCGCCGGGGGCTGCTGGGCTGGCTATATTTTATTTGGTCAAAAAGCGGGTAATCTAGCGCCAGGCGGCGGCACTGTTGCACTGGGGATGACGGTTGCTGCGCTCTATCTTGTACCCGCCGGCTACATTGCCACCGATGGCGCTCTGCTCCAGTGGCAACTGCTGCCATTGGGCATTGCGGTGGCACTCATTTCTAGCGCTATTCCCTACTCGTTAGAGATGATCGCGCTGCGAAATATGCCTAAGCAAACCTTCAGTGTGATGATGAGTTTAGAGCCCGCTGTTGCCGCAATGGCAGGGCTATTGGTTCTCGACGAGCAACTTGCACTGCGCCAATGGCTCGCCATCGGTATGGTAATCACTGCCTCGTTAGGCAGTACGTTATCGGCTAAAAGGCATTAACGAAAAGGCACTAACACCAACCAATAGAAAAGAGCGCCGATGGTCGGCGCTCTTTTTAGTCATCGAATCTTGTTCTCTGAACGACTCACTTTACCGAGTGTTAGCTCGCTTCACTCAATGGCAGTGCATGCACCTTGACGCGCTGTTGCTCGATGTACTGGCTAATCGCATCAGCCTGCTCTTCAGTCAAATAGAGACCAAGCTTCGTACGGCGCCATAGCGCGTCTTCAACATGCTGCACAAACTCGTGTTGAATGAGATAATTTAGCTCAGCTTGATAAACACCATCTGCAAACTGACGTCCCATATCTGCCTCGCTGGTGCAGCCTTTCATCAACTGATGGGTGCAAGTACCGTATGTGTCCACAAATCGCTGCGCCGTCTCGTGACTTAACCACGGGTAACGTTGCTTGATTGACATGGCCAGATCATCGCGACCACAGCTAAAGTCACCACCAGGTAACGTTCCGTTTGCGGTCCAAGGCTGACCCATTTTATCGAAAAATGGCTCAAGTTTATGCATGGCTGATTCGGCCAGTTTACGATACGTCGTGAGCTTACCGCCGAAGATAGATACGAGCGGCGCTTGACTGCCCTGCTGCTCTAACTCAATGGTATAGTCACGTGTCATTGCCTGCGGCGAATCCGATTCGTCATCACATAGAGGACGCACACCACTGTAGGTCCAAATAACATCGTCGCGTTTGATTTGATGCGTAAAGTGCTGATTGACCACATCAACCAGATAATCAACTTCAGCATCATCAATTTTAGCTTCACGCGGATCCGCTTTGTGTTCAACATCCGTGGTGCCAATCAGTGAAAACTTATCCAGGTAAGGGATCACAAATACAATACGACCATCATTATTTTGCAGAATATAGGCTTGTGGATCTTGATGGATACGTGGCACCACCATATGAGAGCCTTTGATCATTTTGATCCCACGTGGCGATTTTTCATGAAGACTATCGTCGTAGAATTGTTTGACCCAAGGCCCTGTTGCATTCACCAAGGCTTTCGACTTGCGCTCAAAACGCTCGCCGGTGTGTGCATCTTCCAAGGTAACACGCCAGATATTGTTTTCACGCTCTGCCGTCACCACTTTACAATAGTTACGGACTTCACCGCCTTTCTCTTTGGTAAACTGAGCGTTAAGCAGTGTGAGACGCGCATCATCTACCCACGCATCAGAGTACTCAAAACCGATCTTCATCTCTTTTTTCATATAGCCGGTTTTACTGAGATCCACTTTGTGGCTACTTGGTAACGTCGAACGTTTACCTAAATTGTCATATAAAAAGAGGCCACAACGAATCATCCACGCGGGGCGCAGATAAGAGCGATGCGGCAAACGAAAGCGCATAGGAAAGGCAATATGCGGCGCTTTGTTGATTAGCACTTCACGCTCTGCTAACGCTTCGGAAACCAAACGAAATTCATAATGCTCTAAATAGCGAAGCCCGCCATGAATCAACTTTGAGCTTGCTGACGATGTGGCCGATGCGAAATCTTTTGCATCGTACAATCCAACATTAAGCCCCCGGCCTGCTGCATCTGCAGCGATGCCTGCACCATTGATACCGCCTCCCACGACGATAATATCGAGTAATGCTTCTTGATGAGTATTATGCGTAGTCATTATTAGCCGACCTTGTCCAGATATGAGCGAACGAACATTAATTGATGGGTATAACTGTATATCAACTTTCGTTTTCGGTCACTATTAATGTTCGAAAAATTATTATCGAGTGTGACAAGTGTAGAATAAGTGTTATAAAAATGCGTGAATTGTGAACCGTAAAGCCAAGATTAACGTAGCAGAAGCAGGTCGTTGTCACTCTGTTATTCAATAAAGCAGAATTCACCCGTCTGCGTTCAGGCATAAAAAAAGGCGCGAAAACGCGCCTTTTGAAGATAACTCGGTTTAGACGTAATTAAATGTCTTCTTCCTCATCATGAAGCTGTGCCCATGCCTGAGCACATTTTACCGCACGCTTCCAACCACGGTAACGACGGTTCCGCTTTTCTTCATCCTGATGAGGCTCAAAGCTACGATTGAGTTTCGCTTTGTCTTTTAACTCATCCAGGCTACCCCAGAAACCAACAGCCATCCCCGCAAGATAACCTGCGCCCAGCGCCGTGACTTCCGTCACTTCGGGACGGTGAACTTCCGTATTAAGCACATCGGCTTGGAATTGCATCAAGAAGTCATTGGCAACGGCACCACCATCCACGCGTAACGCCGCGAGCTTGATACCTGAATCGGCTTGCATTGCATCCAATACGTCACGAGTTTGGTAAGCAATCCCTTCCAATGTTGCTCGAATAATATGGTTTGAATTCACACCGCGCGTTAAGCCTACAATAGTACCGCGGGCATATGCATCCCAGTAGGGGGCGCCTAATCCCGTGAAAGCCGGGACCACATAAACACCATTTGACGTATCGACTTTAGTGGCAAAATACTCAGAATCATGCGCGTCTTCGAGCACTTTAAGCTCATCACGTAACCACTGGATAGAGGCTCCGCCCATAAAGACCGCGCCCTCAAGCGCATAAGAAGGTTCACCCTGTGGACCACAACCAATCGTCGTCAGCAGGCCATGAGAAGACGTAACTTTCTCTTGCCCGGTATTCATCAGCAAGAAGCACCCTGTGCCGTAGGTATTTTTCGCTTGTCCGGCTTCTACACACATTTGACCAAATAGCGCAGCCTGTTGGTCACCCGCGATCCCAGCAATTGGAATACGTGTCCCGCCTTTACCGCCGATATTCGTTTGCCCATATACCTCAGAAGAGCGACGCACTTCAGGTAACATTGAAGCGGGGATACCGAGCTCATCGAGCATTTTTTGATCCCAGCACATATCATTGATATTAAACAACATAGTTCGTGACGCATTGGTATAATCCGTCACATGCACACGCCCTTGGGTCATTTTCCAGACCAGCCAGGTATCCACGGTACCAAACAATAGCTTACCCGCTTCTGCGTCCTCTCGCGCGCCTTCGACGTTGTCCAAAATCCACTTCACTTTTGTACCTGAGAAATACGGATCAAGTACAAGCCCAGTGTTATCGCGAACATATGAAGTTAAACCACGCTCGCGCAAGTCATCACAAATGTCGGCGGTACGACGGCATTGCCACACAATCGCGTTGTACACAGGTTTTCCGGTTTCTTTATTCCAGACTACCGTGGTTTCACGCTGGTTTGTAATACCAATACCCGCAATCTCATCACTGCGGATACCCGTTTTGCCCAACACCTCCACTAAGGTGGAGCTTTGTGTCGCGTAAATTTCCATTGGATCATGCTCGACCCAACCGGCTTGAGGATAAATCTGGGTAAATTCGCGCTGAGACACACCCACAATATTGGCGTCATGATCCATGACGACGGCGCGTGAGCTGGTAGTACCTTGGTCTAGAGCCACGATATATTTGTGCGCAGACATAATCGGGTTTCCTTCTATCTCTTATATTTTAGTCGTTGTGGCGCACTAACGCGCCCATGCTACTTATGCGTTTACTTTTTGCGTCTCGGTTTCAGCCAGCTCCAGCTCCTCATCATCACACTGGTTAGGAATGGTGCAACCATGGCCCTCTTGAGGCAGGTATGGGGCAATCACTTTTGGATACAGCCAACCACCGAAACAGGCCCCTAAAATTGGTGCGACAATGGGCACAATAAAGTACGGAATATCGCGTGCGCCTGTCAGGGCATAATCCCATCCGGCAAAGAAGGCAAATAGTTTAGGACCGAAATCACGCGCAGGGTTCATTGCAAAACCGGTCAATGGACCTAACGAGCCACCGATAACCGCAATCAAAATACCGATGAGTAATGGATTCATTGGGCCACGTGCAGCGCCATTATTTTCATCGCCTAGCGCTAAGATGCCAAACATCAACACCGCTGTGATCACAAATTCAACCGCCATAGCCCCCATGAAAGACAGAGCTTGATGCGGATACGTTGAGAAGATACCTGCGGTTGCTAAGGCCTCGGGGCTACTCCGAACAACATTATTGGCTAACTCCCACTCGACGAAAAGATTGCTATATAGACTGTAAACAAGTGCGGCGGACGCAAACGCACCAAGCATTTGCGAAATAATGTAGGGAACAACTTTACTTTTATCAAAGCCATGGAAGGCAGCGAGCGCGATAGTAACAGCAGGGTTGATGTGCGCGCCTGAAACACCTGCTGTACAGTAAATGGCAATTGCCACACCCAGCCCCCAGACGATACTGATTTCCCACTGACCAAAGTCCGCGCCGGTCAGTACCAGCGCTGCCACACAACCTACGCCAAAGAAGATAAGCAAGCCCGTGCCGATAAACTCGGACACGCACTCGCCTAATAGAGTCGACGATGCTTTTTTCATAATGATTATCCTTGTCACTGTTAGTCGAGGTTACACGTTCAAAACCACACTACCATTTTGCATAATCACAGCATCTCGAAAACAAACTCACAACAAAAATGAGCGTTCGAGCATAATTTTATGACTTAATACTGACATTTTTGTTAACTACATCATTATTTGAGCATGTTCGCGCACAAAATGCGCAAACACAGTGGGATGGCTAGAAAGCTAGGGATGGCAAGGCTTGGCGCCCCTCATATCCATGCAGTGATCGTTGAGGAGCGCGCTTTGTTGTTATCTTTTTGTTATCGAGAGGTTGGCATTGAGACCCCAAGTGTATCAAGATCGATCCCTTTCTCCTTTGCTAACGATTCGAGCACAGGAAGTAAGGGGCCAAGCTTTTCGCTCAACGTATCACGCACGGTATCCACCATCACTTGGGTTTGTCGCTCGATTTCTATATTAACGGAATCACCGACAGTCTTTCGCTCGAACGTTGTCATTCGCCGCGTCTCTGGGATCAACCAAACGTCAAACCACCCTTCATCCTTGTTTACGTCGGCAATGGTCAAGCTTGCACCATTAATAGCGATATAACCTTTGGCAAAGATGTAGCGCATCCATGACGTTGCTAAGGAAAATCGCAATCGACAATTTTCCTCTTGAAACAGCACGTCATGCACTAAAGCACAGCAATCCACATGCCCCGATAACGGATGTCCGCCGATTTCTGCGCCATCTTTCGCTGCTCGCTCCGCATTCACGCTATCGCCAGTATTAAACGAACGTAACGTCGTTATCGCTAAGCTTTGTAGCATCACATCAAAACGCACAAGATTCGCTTCTAATCGCTCAGTGACCGTCAAACATACGCCATCAATGGCGACACTGGCACCAATTTCTAATCCATCACAAAAGCCATCTGGGAAGCGAATATCGAACGTTCGGATACCTTGGTGATCGCGACAAACGTCAATATTTGCCACCGCTTGAATAATTCCGGTAAACATGGGGGATATCCTCTTAAGAATTTCCCAGTATCATACTGCTTGGCAACAAAAATAACCAACGCGCACAAGTGATAATCAATCTCATTAGCATTGATAGTTGTGATTAGCCGGCGTATAGTGCGCATTTTTATACGTCAGTAAAGTATTATGAGTATGCCGTATCCTTCTTTATGCTTTGCCATTTTGGCAGCCTTCGCTATTGGCATTCATACCGCCAGTGCTAATACGAATCGCTCTCCCGACAGCATTGAAACCATTAAGGTGCAAGGTGAGCAACTAAACCATCCTATTACCCTTATTTCACCGGGAAAATCGACTCTAGAGCTGGACGATATTCAACGCGAACAGGCTCATAACATCGGAGAGTTGGTCATGAAAATGCCCGGCGTCTCACTTGATGCCGGTGCGCGCCCAGGCAGTGAACGTATCAATGTGTGGGGGTTTTCTCACCCCTCAGCACTATCTGTCCGTATAGATGGTGCTCCAGTCGGATTTCAACAGTATCGATATGGCAGTTTTTTCCTCGATCCTCAGTTGCTAAGATCTGTCCGCGTGGTAAAAGGCGACCATAACGTTCGTGCCAGTGTGGGCGCCTTTGGCGGCAGTTTTATTATGGAAACAAAAGAAGCTGCAGACTTTCTTGATGCGGATGAGTCAATCGGTGCGACGGCTCAGGCTGGCTTTAATAGCGTGAACCAACAATGGAAACGCAGTATTACTGCCTTTGGCAAATCCGACTCTGGCTGGTCGGTATTGCTCCATGGGTCAAAACGTGATGCAGATGATATTGAGCTAGGAAACGGAGAGACATTTGATTTCTCGGGCTACGCCCAACATAGCTTGCTCGGTAAAATTCATTATCAATCTGGTGCGCATGATTTTATGTTAAGCCACACACGGTATGACGACCAGGGAAGAAAACCGTGGGCAAATCGACGCGGCGCCATGCCTTCGATTAGTGATTACAAAATAGATAAGTATGGTAGCTACGAAGCGGCATTATTTGCCACATCGGTGGATAATCATTATCGCGAGTATACCAGTACCCTGAATTACCACTATCAACCGTTTAATAACTTTATAGACACTAGTGTCGTGATCGCACATTCACAAAACCATCGTTATTGGGAAAGACCCGACAGCACCTATCAATCTTATATTTCTTCGGGTCAATACGGTCATCAGGTATGGTTATCATATGAGCGTTGGTTTGCAGAATTGACGAATACTAGCCACTTCGGTGATCACGAAATTATGATCGGCGCTCAATACCAAGACCAAAACCGAGACTCTCGCGTTTACAATCATACTTATCGAAAAAAACCAGCGAAAAACTACGGGTACTATACACCAAACTTTGAACCATCTGGTGAACAGCGAACTCAAAGTGCGTTTGTCCAAGATAGATACTTCATTACTCCAGATCTCGAACTAACCGCCTCGCTGCGCTATAACCATATTCGATCAGAGGGCGTTCCGAATTTAGCACCTGATTATAACGACCCATCTGTGGGTCATGACTATAGTGCTGTTACTCACCAGGGTTGGGAGCCGCGTATTGCATTGGTCTACGATGTCAGTCCATCTACGCAAATCAAAGCCGCCTATGCTTATGGCTTGAAAGCACCAACAATTGACGAATTGTATACGGTGCAGTATGCAAGAGCCTCTAAACGGGCCTCGACAAGTCGGGATCTTTCCGTGACTCGAGTCAATGCGTATCTATTAGGTATGACTAATGAGCATCAACGTGTGTTGACTGAAAGCGATCACCTTGCTACTGAGGTCACGCTGTTCTGGAATGACATCATTCATGACGTTGCTCAGCGTCGTGGCATAAATGCGACAAAACAAAAAGAAGGCTACTATACCAACCTAGAAGGGCTATATACCTACGGCCTCGACGCACAGTTACAATATCGTCTCTACGATTGGTTCACCGATGCGTCTGTTTCTATTGTTAGGGGGAAACATAAAGGATCATTGCGCGATAGCACGTGCGCAGACGAATACTGGTACGAAACCCCACCACTAAGTGCAATGTTCGGTATCGGACGCCAACTGACAGATACCATTCAAATCGCATGGCAAGGGCAGTATTGGGACGAGCAAGATCGTGTTCCTAACGAGCCTTCTTTGCACACTGCAAACGTGGAAAGTGACGCCTACTTTTTCCAAAACTTGTATGGTGAATGGAAGCCCAGTGATGATTTTGTACTACGTGCCACTATCATCAATCTTACCGATCAATATTACTCACCCTACCTTTCTGCCGGCGTGCCAGCAGCTGGCCGAGATATACGCATTAATGCCACTATTAGGTTCTAGGCAAGCGAGGGAGACACAACATTATCAAAGCCGAACACAAGTTCGGCTTTGCAATTTCGTACCATAACCGACACGATTATCCTGATAAATTTAATGGTTTATTTCTGATCAAAATCACGTTATTGATAGAGACCATTCACCTCCCCCGATTAAACCGGAGGCTATTTAATGACGACCATTGCCGTATTTAGCGCGAAATCTTATGACAAGGCCGCCTTCACTCATGTCAACGACGCATTTGCGTACACGTTTGAGTTTCATGATTTCCAACTCACTGACAAAACAGCCAAAATGGCGCAAGGTGCCGAGGTGGTTTGTGCGTTTGTAAACGATGATTTGTCTCGCCCCGTACTTGAAATTCTCGCAAAGACAGGGACTTCTCTCGTAGCCTTGCGTTGCGCTGGCTACGACCGTGTCGATCTCGACGCAGCTAAATCACTGGGGATCACGGTTGTGCGCGTGCCCGCGTATTCGCCTGAATCGGTCGCCGAGCACACGGTTGGCATGATGATGTGTCTTAATCGTCGTTTCCATAAAGCGTATCAACGTACCCGCGACGCGAACTTTGAGCTTGAGGGTTTAGTCGGCTTCAACTTTCATGGCAAAACAGCGGGGATTATTGGTACAGGAAAAATTGGTATTGCGACCATGCGCATTCTCAACGGCCTAGGGATGCGTCTACTCTGCCACGATCCCTATCAAAACCCACAGGCCCTTGAACTGGGGGCGGAATATGTTTCAAAAGAAACGCTTTATGCGCAAAGTGATGTGATTTCTTTGCATTGCCCCATGTCTAAAGAGAACTACCATTTGCTCAGTGCCAACGCATTCAATCAAATGAAAGACGGTGTGATGGTGATAAACACCAGTCGGGGCGAGCTACTCGACTCGGTTGCCGCGATTGAGGCGCTCAAACAAGGACGGATTGGGTCTTTGGGGCTCGATGTTTACGATAATGAGCATGAATTGTTTTTCCAAGACAAGTCGAATGATGTGATTGTCGATGACGTATTTCGTCGGCTTTCAGCCTGCCACAACGTATTGATTACCGGCCACCAGGCTTTCTTAACCAAAGAAGCACTGCACAACATTGCCGAGACCACATTGGCGAACATTCAGATCGTACTAAGTGGTCAGACTTGCCAAAACCAAATCGTCGAAGTGGAAGACAGAAGCGATTAACGCCGATTAAAAAAGGCCTGATCGCTCAGGCCTTTTGTTCTTCAATATCGATTTAGCGGCTGATTACATGGCTTCCATGAAAATTTTAGCGATTTCTTCATGGGTTGCTTGCTTCGGATTGGTAAACCCGCAAGCATCTTTGAGCGCATTTTCCGTCAACACATCAATATCGTCTTGTTTAACGCCCAATTCATTCAGACCTGCAGGAATACCTACATCCGTTGACAACGACTGAATCGCTTGGATTGCGGCTTTCGCACCTTCATCCTCAGTCATGTTTTCGGTATCAACGCCCATCGCAGTTGCCACATCGCGTAAACGACTTGCACAGACTTGCGCGTTATAGCGCTGAACATGGGGGAGCAATACCGCGTTACACACACCATGCGGGAGGTCATAAAACCCGCCGAGCTGATGTGCCATGGCATGCACATAGCCGAGCGACGCATTATTGAATGCCATACCGGCCATAAACTGCGCATAAGCCATTTGTTCACGTGCCTCAATATTCTGTCCGTCAGCCACGGCGGTACGAAGGTGCTCTTGAATCAAGGTCATTGCTTTGAGCGCGACGGCATCCGTGATCGGTGTCGCGGCGGTTGATACATACGCTTCAACGGCGTGAGTTAATGCGTCCATTCCGGTCGCCGCGGTTAGTGAAGCTGGCTTCGCGAGCATAAGCTCAGGATCATTCACCGAGATAATTGGCGTGGTATGCTTATCGACAATCGCCATCTTAATATGACGTTCTTCTTCAGTAATAATACAAAAACGCGTCATCTCAGATGCCGTGCCGGCCGTTGTATTGATCGCAATCAGTGGCAGTTGAGGTTTCGCCGATTGATCGACACCTTCATAATCACTGATATGGCCGCCGTTCGTGGCAACTAAAGCGATACCCTTCGCACAATCATGCGGCGATCCGCCACCCAAAGAGATCACGCAGTCACATTGATTCGCTTGCAAAAGCTCAAGGCCTTGCGCCACATTGCCGGTTGTTGGGTTAGGCTGAGTACCGTCATACACCACACTGTCAACCTGGCGACTATCCAGTAACGCCGCGATTTGTTTGACGACACCAATTTCGTTCAGCACCTTATCGGTGACAATGAGGGCTTTTTTAAATCCATGCGATTGAATAGCGTCTGCGGCTTCTAAAAGGCATCCGGCACCCATAAGGTTAACCGCTGGGATAAAGAAAGTGCTCGACATGATCCTTGACTCCTTTTGTAGGGATAACAGAGGTTTTAGCAGAAAGTGCTTTCCCCTTTTGATGCCATTTTGTAACACGCCATTAGTTCGTCACATTTTGATCCAGCGCAATTTGCTAGGCAAGATAAACAAAATAAAAGACAAAACTGAGAGTTGTGTCTGCGACGGAGTCCATTGTGTTTAAAACATCAGCAGAAAATCATTTTTTTGACACTTTCTTGAAGAATAATGTCTAACATACAATAGAGTAGAGTCATCGCTAACTTGTGATAGAGAGAACACAATGGGAACAAAATATAAACTGACTGCGGTTGCGGTTTTGACTGCCTCACTGGCATTAACAGGCTGTGAATCCATGTCGAATGCCCAAAAAGGTGCGGCCATTGGCGCAATCACCGGTGCGATTGCGGGTAAGTCCACCTCCAACCACAAAGATAAACGCGCATTCATCGGGGCAGCCATTGGCGCGATCGGTGGTGCCGCGGTGGGCAACTATATGGATAAGCAAGAGCAGGCTTTCCGTGAAGAATTGGCAGGTTCCGGCATTCAAGTAGTACGAGAAGGGGATAACATTCGTTTGATCATGCCATCGAATATTACCTTTGGATTGGATCAAGATGCTATCGCCGCCGACTTCTATCCCACCCTCAATGCGGTTTCCAACGTCATGCGCAAATACGACAAAACCTTTTTAAGCATTGAGGGCCATACCGACAACACAGGGGCGGCCTCATACAACCAAGGCTTGTCTGAGCGACGTGCGATGAGCGTTAAACGCTATCTTGCCAGCCAGTCTATCGACAATGCGCGCCTTTATACCTCTGGATTTGGCGAAACACGTCCACTCGTTGCCAATAACAGTGCATCCAATCGCGCATTGAATCGTCGGGTTGAGATTCAAGTGGTGCCAAACACCCAATAGCGGCGGTGATTAGTCAAGAGTGACACAACACAGTGCGCTTATTGGCAGTAAGCGCACCATAAAGAGGTATTGACCACCAACACTAGAGATTATCGAGGTGAGCAAGCAAATAGTCTGCACGCTCAAGCATGGCCTCGCGCTGGGCAGCGTCCATTTTATCCCAGTTTCTGTAAGGCATGGCCATTCTTGGATTTTGACTAAAGCGATCGCGATGACGCTGCATAAAATGCCAATAAAGTGCATTCAGTGGACACGCGTTATCCCCCACTTTCTCTTTCACTGAGTAATGACAATCCCCGCAATAATCACTCATGCGATTAATATAAGCGCCACTGGCCGCATAGGGTTTCGTGCCAACCAACCCGTTATCAGCAAATTGCGTCATCCCCCTAGTGTTAGGCATCTCAACCCATTCTATCGCATCAATATAAATCGATAAGTACCAGTCATCGACGGCATCCGGGTTAATACCGGCTAGCAAGCAAAAGTTCCCCGTTACCATGAGTCGTTGA
Source organism: Salinivibrio sp. AR640 (assembly GCF_001995405.1). Taxonomy (NCBI): domain Bacteria; kingdom Pseudomonadati; phylum Pseudomonadota; class Gammaproteobacteria; order Vibrionales; family Vibrionaceae; genus Salinivibrio; species Salinivibrio sp. AR640. Next base: position 49,290 of record NZ_MUFD01000003.1, read on the forward strand.
ATATGGTGTGCGTAGGCCGTTTGCAATGACTGGGTCACCGCTTGAGACACACAGCGCATTTTGGTTTGCCCATCCCAGAAATAACGCGGGAGTGGTCGATTTGCCTCGAGGACATTTTTCTCTGCATAAGCAGGCATATTTGCCCAATATACGCCGCGTATGTACTCCCGCCAGCCTAAAATTTGACGCACAAAGCCTTCAATCTGCGCCAGGTTGATGGCATCACTATGTCGGAAATACTCAATCGCGACGGTAATCACCTGCATGGGATGAAGTAACTTTGCATTCAGTGCAAACGACAAACGGCTGTGATAGAGGCTCCATTGGTGATCGCTACGACCCGTCATGGCATCTTGAAACTGACCAAACAGAGGCAAGCAATGACGGCAAAAGTGATCCAACAAGGCTTTCGCCTGTGAACGTGTCACAGGCCAGAGTAGGTCTGGTGCAGGTTCACCGATCGTCGCAACGTTATGCCGTTCGATACGAGCTAAAATATCGCGAACATCGTTACTGAATACTAAGGGAGACGGAATGGCAGCTAAATCGCTTTTTTTGAGCTTGTTACGATTATCTTGATCGTAATTCCAGCGTCCACCTTCTGGCGCATCACCGTCCATCAGGACACCAAACTGGCGACGCATATCCCGATAAAAATACTCCATTTTACGATGTTTATTCGCCGTAAACTGAGTCGCTATATGCTCGTAAGGCAATAAAAAATGCTCTGTATCAACACATTGGATTGCCACTTTATCGGGGAGATTGAGCGCGATGAGTTGCTGCGAAAGCCGATACTCGTCCGGCCGCTGATACGCAAAGGTGTTTACCTGATAATGTTCACACAAAGCACTTATTAGCGCGGGTAAATCTTGATAGCGTTGAGTGTCATCTAAAGTGAGGTAACAGACATGGTGACCCGCCTGCTCAAGTGCATGGGAAAAGGCCGCCATCGCCGCGAAGAATGCGCTTACCTTTTGGACATGATGCCTGACATAGGTGGCTTCTTGGTTAAGCTCCGCAACCAAATAAAGCACAGAGTCATCGGTCTGTTTAAACCATGAATGGCTCGCATTGAGCTGATCGCCCAGCACCAAGCGCAAAGTTTTATAGTGCGTGCTCTTCACTGGCACCTCGTTGTCATAATAAGTGTTGCAAGATAAATGTTGCAAAATCATACGCAGCAAACCACATTTTCGATGATTGCCTAGCTCAACCAGCTTGAATATCTGCCAAAACGCTCTACATTGGTCCAAACACTAGCCATTATGCCCTACTCTTATGCGCGCACTTCTTGTCAGATTTTGCCTGTTGATCACTCCAATGATAGTTGTCTATCCGACATTGGCAATGAATGAGCCCGCTAGCCAGTTTGTACAAGACCTTCGCTTCCACGGCTACATAGATAATTACGGTAACGTAAAACTGCGGTTTGCGCCGATTACAGCACTCCCTGCAGGGTTCAAAACAAAAGGGTACCTGGATATTGAAGCCAGTGATATTGTACGGCTACCTCGCGGATTAGAGGTGGGCGGGTATTTTAACGCGGCCAATACCGCTTTGAAGCAGCTACCGAGGATGAAAGTCGGTGGCTATATTAACCTGACCAATACACAAATAACGCGTCTGCCCCCTAACCTCGTGGTGCGAGGCGATTTAAGCCTGGTCAATACGCCATTGACAGCGCTCCCTCAGCGTCTATTTGTTGAAGGCAATTTATACCTCACGAACTCACCGATAAACGCTATTCCTGACGATATCTATATCGGCGGCAATCTGTATATTCGCGGTACAAATATTCAAGAAATCAGTCCGGATCTTCGTATCGAAGGACAAGTCCTTCCCGCTCTTACCCAATGATCTGCCAACCATTATTGATCGAATCAGCATGAGAGTCGTACGTTATCCCGAGCCTAGTTTTTAAATTACAGTCTAAAACGGTCCGATATGATTACTTTACATCATTTAGAGCAATCGCGGTCTCAGCGTATTGTTTGGTTATTGGAGTCTTTGGCGGTTCCATATCAGTTGGTTCGCCACCAGCGTGACCCAAAAACCAAACTCGCACCGCGTGAGTTGAAACAAATACACAGCTTGGGGAAAGCGCCCGTGATCGAAGACGGGGACATTGTGATTGCGGAATCTGGCGCAATTATTGAATATTTGTTAGATACATACGGGGATGGCAGCTTAATACCTGAAACAAAAACAGAGAAGAGCCTCTATCGATACTGGATGCATTATGCCGAAGGCTCTCTGATGCCACCATTGGTGATGTCTCTGATATTCAGTAAAATTCCAGAATCTCCCATGCCATTTTTTATTCGGCCCCTAGCCCGAAAACTGATGGATGGTGTGAAGCAGCAGTTCCTGGCGCCGCAGTTACACGACCATTTCGCTATGATAGATAATCATTTAGCGCATCATCAATGGCTCTGTGGGGACCAAATCACAGCGGCCGATATTCAAATGAGTTTTCCATTGTTGGCAGCGCGCCCACAGCTTCATACCGAACATCACGCCAACATTTTTCGCTATCTGACGCAAGTTGAGCAGCAACCCGGCTACCAGAATGCGTTATGCGTGGTCGGCCCCCTAAAAACACTGTAACAAAGACAGTGTTAAGGCTTGTATTATGCAGGCAGAGTCGACTCTGCTTGCATGATCCAACGCTGATAGCCTGGCAAATCAGCTAACTGCTGATACCAGCGAGAGATATTAGGTGGCAAGGTTAAAGACGCCTCATTATGCAAGCTATGGATCAAACTTCCTATCGCAATATCAGCCAATGTTATGCGATCTGATGCGAGATATTTTTGCTCCGCCAGTACCTCATCGATTCGTTCCAGATGATAACGACACTGCTCTAGCGCCTTTTCTCGTGATGACATAGCTTGTGAAGACATAGCTTGTGAAGACATAGCTTGTGAAGACATAGCATGTGGGTGGTCAGAGGCTGAAGAGAATAGCGCCACTTTAATGACGGGTTGGAATGAGGAGAGACACCAGTCCATCCAGCGTTCATAACATGATCGTTGAAACGCACAATCCGGATACCACATTTTGTTACCATAACAAGCAACGAGGTAGCGCAATATGGTATGTGACTCCCACACGCTATTCGGGCCGTCTTCTAAAACGGGGGTTTGTTGCATCGGACAACGCTCAGCGATGGCTTGTGCGTCACGATGGCTAAGACGAATATCGACTTCTTCTAGCGCAATACTTAAATCCAGCTCCTCAATCAACCACATCACTTTCTGAACATTTATTGACAGCGGATGTCCGTACACTTTCATTTTACTCTCCTTGTAACAGTCAAAAGCAGTTCCTTGCCTTGATTTTATTTGATTTAAGATGAATGTTTGAGGCTCGCATAATCCAACGAGCTTAGCAAGTCATCGTGTTTCTATGCTAAAAGCATGACAACTTAGCCATACAAACACCGGGAAGACCAACGATCATGCTGCTTTAATCGCTTAAACCCCTGTTTAATGCTGCTCGCGAGGTGTCACCTTTTATTGCTGTCAACAACGCACATCATATTTCTTTCATCTAGGTTTTATTTCATCAGCAATTAGGGTTAATCTATTGATTGTTAAGATTTATTAACAAAACACTCAACCAAGGAAGGCTTATGAAAATCAAGATACTCGCCAGTGCCATGGCGTTAGCATTATGCAGTTCAGCGTTTGCCGCCCAAGTGCCAGAGAATGTCACCCTCGCTAATGAACAGACCCTCATTTGGGGCGTCGCCGGTGAAGTACCAACACTAGACCCAACCAAATCCAGCGATACCGCCAGCAATAAAATTATCTCTGATTTATTTGAAGGGTTAATGATTCGCAATCCAGAAGGCGAGGTTGTGCCCGGCCTGGCGAAAGACTGGGAAATCAGTGACGATGGACTTAAATATACGTTTCATCTACGTGATGCGAAATGGTCAGACGGTGAGCCTATAACGGCCGACGACGTTATCTTTACCTTACGACGCGTCGTCGATCCTGTTACAGGTGCGCCTTACGCTTGGTATTTAGGGACCGCCAATATTCAGAACGCAAAAGCGATCACTGACGGCGAAAAGCCAGCAGAGCAACTCGGAGTTAAAGCCATTGACGATCACACGGTTGAGTTTACCCTGGAACGTCGTACGCCTTACTTCCCCAATATGCTGACTCACTCATCAACGTATCCAGTACCACAGCATGCGCTTGAAGCGTTTGGTGACAGCTGGACTCGCCCCAACAATATGGTGAACTCGGGTGCCTACAATCTCACTAACTGGGTCATTAATGAGCGCATTGATCTTGAGCGAAATCCGCTTTATTGGAACGACAAAGAAACAGTGATTAATAAGACTTCGTATGTTGCATCAAGTAATGTCAATGCTGAATATAACCGTTATCGTACCGGCGAGATCGATATCACCTCGAGCTTCCCTTTGGAAGCGTATGATCAAATCAAAAAAGAACGCCCTAATGAATTGATCACCATGCCGTCTTTGGCAACCTATTATTACTTATTTAATACCGAAAAGGCCCCTTTTGACGATGTCAGAGTGCGCAAAGCCTTATCTTATGCCATTGATAGAAACATCATCACCGATATTATTCTCGGCCAAGGCCAAATTCCTGCGTATGGCGCTACCCCACCAGCGATTAACCACTTTGAGGCACCCAAGCTTGAATGGGCGGAAATGAGTCAGGATGCGCGCTATCAAAAAGCCAAATCCTTATTGGCGGAAGCCGGGTTTACGCAAGACAATCCACTGGAGTTTGAGCTAGTCTATAACACCATGGAGTCACACAAAAAACTGGCGTTAGCCGTGACGTCTATGTGGAAGCGTCACCTTCCTGTCAAGGTCAACTTGGCCAATCAAGAGTGGAAAACCTTTTTACAAAAAGTGCTGCAAAAAGATTTTGATGTCGCCCGAGACGGTTGGATTGGTGACTATAACGAAGCATCGACGTTCTTGAGCTATTTCAGTAGTGACGGTATGAATAAAACCAGTTGGGGGAATAAAGATTATGATCACGCGCTGGATCAGGCTTTGACGGTCGTCGACCCGGAAAAACGCAACGATTACTATCAAGAAGCCGAGCGTATTTTTGCTCGCGACATGCCAGCCATTCCGCTGTACTTCTACACACGTAGTGTGATTAAAAGCCCTAAAGTCGGCGGTTATAACGTTGAGAACCCGAATAAATTGCGGTACACCCGTAATCTATACATAACGCAAAATTAATGGCAGAAAGTGCAAACGCCACGCTACCTAGCGTGGCGTTTGACAATACGTGACAAAATCCAAAAAACGCCAAAAAAAAACGCCAAAAAAAAGCGCCAGTCTTTCGACTAGCGCTTTCTCTAAATTTGGCTCCCCCAACTGGACTCGAACCAGTGACATACGGATTAACAGTCCGCCGTTCTACCAACTGAACTATGGGGGAATCGTCTTCTCGACAACGAGCGAGATAATAGGCAATCCATTATCTCGGTGCAACCCTTTTTTCAATAAATCCCCACACACTCGGCTCGAATGGCTAAAAAGGCAACAAATCAGACGATTAAACTATCTTCTTTGCACTCACGTAGGTAAAAGTGCAAATATACAACCCAGTAGCCCAAGCTGATTTCGAGGACCCAGAGACATTGGATAAAGACGCATCGCTCCCACTCTTTATTGCCGGCCCCATGCTACGGCGTACGACACAGCATGAAGTGACGTTATGGTCAGTGCTAACACAAAAGCCCGAAGATGGCACCGTGTCAGTTTATCAGCACAACCAGATATTAGCATCCATGCCATTGTCAGCCGGACATTGGTTTCGTCTTGGCGAGCGTGCGTGGGTCGTGCTTCATCATCTCCGGTCGGCTCATGGGTTTCCCGTCGATCTCCCGTTGTCATACGATATACAGATCAACCACAGGGGAATGGCGGACATCCAACCGGATATCTTGTATGACAACGAGCAAGCGCCCTCTTTTTGTATTCCCTCAAAAGCCACCCACATCGCACATGGCTCATGCCGACATCCTCACCATCGCTGCGATGATGCCCTCGTCACTCTCGACCAACATTTGGCCACGACCCCGATGATACAATGGCCCAATATGTTGATTATGAGTGGGGATCAAATCTACGCAGATGACGTCGCCACGCCGATGCTGCAGCGTATTCGCCGGTTAATTGCCGTATTAGGTCTTAAAAATGAGTATTTCGAGGCCGCGCCTATTGTCGACTGCCGTGCCTTGGATACACATCCTGACAGCTATGTTCAACGTGGCAAGCTCCTCCCTAGCCAGCGCGCGGAAAAGGGCGGCCGTTTAGAGAGACTGTTTGGTCAACCACAGCCTATTTTTACCTCCAAAACCGTCTCCAATCACTTGATAAGCTTTGCAGAACACGTCGCCATGTATTTGCTGGTTTGGGCTCCCGTTTCTTGGACGCTAACAGACGGACCTCATCTTCATCCCCCCAGTCAACTTACCGACAGTCAACGCGAACGCTATCAACAAGAAACACTCGCACTCAATGCGTTTCGTTCCGGTTTAACCGGTGTGCAGCGACTATTCGCACATCTATCAACCTATATGATCTTTGATGACCATGACATCACGGATGATTGGAACATCACCGTCGGTTGGGAGCAGGCCGCGTATCTCAATCCCTTTTCTCGTCGCATTATCGGCAATGGTCTGATGGCTTACTGGTTGTGCCAAGGTTGGGGCAATGCGCCCGATAACTTTGGCCAAGACTTTCTCACTACCGCCCGCCAAAGCGCCTATCAGCCCATCAGTGTTTGCGACCTGGACACACAAACAGAGACGCACCAGGCTATGGTGGAGCAATGTCTGCGCTTTGAGCACTGGCATTACACGGTACCAACCACGCCACATCTTGTTGTGTTAGATACACGCACTCGTCGCTGGCGATCCGAGTCACGAATGAATAAACCGTCGGGCCTGATGGACTGGGAAGCACTGATGGATTTTCAACATGATCTGTTAAGGCATGATAGCGCGGTGATCGTCTCTGCCGCTCCCATGTTTGGCGTTAAATTTATCGAGGTATTACAGCGAATTGCGACCTGGCTAGGCGCGCCGACTGTCGTCGATGCCGAAAACTGGATGGCCCACCCAGGGAGTGCCAATACGCTACTCAGTATTTTTCGTCATCAACGTACGCCCACCAATTACGTGATTTTATCTGGGGATGTGCATTACTCGTTTGCTTATGATATTCGAATCCGATTTCGCACCCATAGTCCGCGTTTGTGGCAAATAACTGCCAGTGGTTTCAAAAACCGCTTCCCCGAGCCACTTCTGAGCTTTTGCGAGTGGTGCGATCGCGTTTTATTCAGCCCACTGTCTCCACTGAATTGGCTCACTAAACGCAAGCGTATGCGCATTGATCGGCGCGACCCTGATACGCCAGGCCCGAAGCGTCTCGTCAATGCCAGCGCCGTAGGATTGGTCACCTTGAATGAAGATGGCTCTCCACGCACCATTAGCCTTCTGAAGACCGATGGTCAACGCGTCTCTTTTCCCGAAAAGACAAAGACCTAGACAGCTCGCCTACTACATCACCGTGATTATCATCGATGAAATTTGGATAATCGCGGTAAGCAGGCCTAACCTTATAAAAGGCAGGCCGATAACAGGAGGCTGTATGCAAGGAGAAAACCACGCACTCGTTTTTGATTTCCCGGAGCATCGCGATCGTATCCACCACCTTAAGCAATATGACCCCGCGTTTCAGCTCGATGCGCAACGCTATCATCAACTCGATCACCATATTCGTGGTTTAGAGATGAACCAAATCCCCACCAGCGACGACATCTTTACTGCCATGAAACGACAGCGCGCGCACCTCAAAGACCGCTTGTACGAAAAACTACGCACACATTAATGGGAGGTGAGCAATGCGTTTGTCGCATTCACTGTGCTTGGTCGTTCTGTTTCTTGGGACAATAGGGGCTGCAGAGGCAAAAACCATCAACACGGAGGCGGTGAGCCTTCGTGTTGAAACACTGAAATCCGGCTTTTCTCATCCATGGGGGATCACTGAGCTTCCGGATGGCGATCTACTGATTACCGAGCGTGACGGCAAGCTTAAACGGCTGACACCCAATGGGCTGGTCGTCTCCATTTTAGGCACCCCAAAAAACGTGTTTCAAGAGGGGCAAGGGGGACTATTAGATATCGCCTTGGCACCTGATTTTGCGACCAACCAGCGTTTATATCTTTCCTATGCCGCCGTCGACGAGCGAGGACAAGCCGGTACTGAGGTTATAATGGCCACACTGTCTAAAGATGTACTGATTGACAGTCGTGTTATTTTTAAAGCCTCTCCCAAACGCAGTGGCGGGCGCCATTTTGGCAGTCGTTTATTGGTCACTTCTGAGCACCTATATATCACGCTCGGCGATCGTGGCCACCGCGATCGCGCGCAATTTGCCGACGATCATCTGGGCACGCTCGTGCGTCTTAATCTTGATGGTACAGTGCCGAAGAGTAATCCCTTCCTACAGGCGGATGACAAACGTGCGGAGGTGTTTAGCTTCGGGCACCGAAATATCCAAGGCATCGCCCTCGATAACACAGGCACACGTATTTGGGCACATGAGCACGGTCCCCAAGGTGGCGATGAACTCAACGTTATCCTCGCCGGTGAAAACTATGGCTGGCCGACTATAACATATGGCGTTAACTATGGACTGGGCACACAAATCGGAGAGGGGACATCAAAACCAGGGATGCGCCAACCGGTTTATTATTGGGATCCGTCAATTGCACCGTCAGGCATGATCATGGTTGACAGTGATCGCTTCCCAATGTGGCAAGGCAACCTGCTGCTTGGCTCTTTAAAATTTGGGCTATTAGTCAGGCTAGTATTGGAAGATGGCAAAGTGATTCATGAGGAGCGGATGCTTGATGGCGAGTTTGGCCGCATTCGCGACGTAATACAGGCACGTGACGGCAGTTTACTCATCCTCACTGATAGAAGAAATGGCAGTGTATTGCGGGTCACACCATTACCTCAGTCGTAGACCGTTATCTCAGTGGTAGATAGGCGCTAGGAAAGACTGGACGTCAGCTCGCCATCATTGTGAGGCATCGATAGACGATATTGCTCACCATCGTAATCTATATTGGTGATTAACCACGCGCTTCGTGACTTAGAGCGTTCATCAAATTGAAACCCACAATGATAGCGACCGCCCATCAAACGGCAGTTCGTTATAACACCACTGATACCCATATCTTGACTTGCAGTGGTGTCGGTCAAACTCAACTTTAGTCGGTGTCTGAATATGAACACGCACCAAGATTCCCCCCCAACTTCAGTACCGCTTGAGTGACAGCTAACAGCGATGACTTCTTGTTTTTTTCTATCGCATTGAGTTGCTCTTTTCTTGACATAATGACGATCGTTAGCTTCCGTTAATATGAATTTCAGTATTTTCATCAAGATCGGTTGCCCTGAGTATAGATCGCGCTCTTACCTCATGTTACTTTTTCGACACTTAAAGCACTTACCAAGCAAGGACACGCCATGATAACGACACCAAATCGGCTGCTGGTTAGCATCCTATTCGTTTGCGCCACCACAGCGCAAGCCAATGAAAACAAGGCTTGCGGCGATGTTTCCATTGCTGATATGAATTGGAATTCAGCCACTTTAATGGCACATGTCGATCAGTTTATCTTGGAACATGGTTACGGATGTAATGCGTCTTTGGTTCCAGGCGATACCATGCCTACTGGTGTCTCAATGACAGAAAAAGGCGAACCTGATATTGCGCCAGAGTTTTGGACCAACTCTCATAAAGCAATGTTAGATAAAGGCGTCAATGAGGGGCGGCTCCGCTATGCCGGTGACGCGTTCTCACAAGGCGGCAACGAAGGCTTTTGGGTCCCCAAATACATGGTTGATAAACACCCTGAGCTAGCAACGATTGAGGGCATTAAAGCCCAGCGAGATCTTTTCCCGCATCCTGAAGATCCCGATAAAGCAGCATTCATGGGTTGCCCCGCGGGATGGACGTGTCAAATCTCCGCTGAACATATTTTTAACGCCCTTGAGCTCGACAAAGCCGGCTTTGAAATTGTCGATCCAGGCTCCGCCGCTGGATTGGCCGGCACCATCGCACGTGCTAACGAGCGACAAAACCCTTGGTTTGGCTATTATTGGGCGCCGACGCCTGTGATGGGAAAATATGAAATGGTTGAGGTCGACTTAGGCGCTGATGTCGATCTGGAACACTACAAACAATGCATCACCCAGGCAGATTGCCAATCACCTAAGGTCACTGCATTTCCGGTCTCTCCCGTACACTCTTTGACCACTGCATCCTTTGCCGAGCAAGCGCCAGCAGCATTTAACTATATCAATCGCCGTGAATACGATAACCAAGTGATGAGTGACATGCTGGCTTGGATGGATACCTACCAAGCGGACGGTGAAATAGCCGCTGACGAATTTCTACGCCGCTATCGCACTGAATGGCATCAGTGGGTCGACGAAAAAACGGCACAGCGCATTGAAGACGCCTTGCAGTAGAAAGAGAAGCACACTTGCTGACCAGGTAAATCATCCTTGCCAAGGCAGACCCCCCTTGGCAAGGATAAAGGACAGACACTAGATCACGCCCAGCTCACGCAGACGTTCCATTAAGTAGCTTTTCGCAGTGTGGCGAGAAGACAACACCACTTCTGGTTTGGGATGCAAAAACAGTGGTAAGGAAATACGTGCTTTAGTTTTATCCGCCCCCTCAGGGTTTATCACGCGATGGGTGGTTGATGGGAAATAGCCGCCCGATGCCTCTTGCAGCATATCACCAATATTGACAATCAAATTGCCAAAATCACACGGTACATCCAACCAACTACCATCTTTGGCTTTCACCTGCAGGCCCGGCTCATTCGCCGCCGGAAGGATAGTGAGCAAGTTAATATCCTCATGCGCGGCGGCCCGGATTGCACCTAGCTCTTCATCACCGTTTAACGGCGGATAATGTAATACGCGCAGTAACGTCTGTTCACTCCCCGCAATCATACTCGACAGTGATTGTGAGTAGTGCTCACTGACGCTGACAGGCGATTGACGCTCAACCCAAGACAACAAGGTTTCAGCTAAACTGGTCGCTTGTTGATAATAAGATTGCAGGTTATCTCGTCGTGCTTCAGGACACTGCCCCCAAGGGTAATAATGAAAGAACTCCTTTAGATCACGCTTGGTATGGCCTTTCGCCGTTTCCGCAATTTTAGCGGGGAAAAAGCCATCTTGCGTGTCTGACTTAAAGGTGAAATCGTGCTTTTCCTCGGTGTTAAAAAAGCCTTCCCACTCTTGGTAAATATCAGCGACTCGCTGCTGTTGTAGCGGGTGGTTTTTAAGAACGCCAAAGCCTGTTTCACGTAAAGATTCAACAAATGCTTGCTCCGCATTCGGTGCTTGGAAGTCAATAGCTTGCAGTATCATAGGGTACTCGTAATCGTTTGCTTTTTATCGTGAGGTTGTCGCATGCATAGTCTAACAGCGCGATCGAGAGGCACAACGCGATTCTGTACTCAGGTGGAAACACTTTATTTCCATACAGAAACAATATGTTAACGATGAGCAAACGTGTTTGGCGTGTTACACTCTGGCTTTATTGAACGCATGGAGGTTATATGGGCGTTATTCGTTGGATCCTTGGAAAAATTATTCTCGTTGTCGAGGCCTTAACCAAACCTAAGTCTCCCAAGTTAAGTGCAGAACAAACACAAGCACTTGAGCGGTTGTCAGAACAATTCACGCTCTATCAATTTGCTGCATGCCCGTTTTGTGTCAAAGTTCGTCAGGCGAGTCGCAAACTGGGGCTACCTTTGGCGGTTAAAGATGCCAAACGTGATCTGGCCGCACGGCAAGCGCTTGAGCAAGGTGGTGGCCGTATTAAAGTGCCCTGTTTGCGTATCGAAGATGATGCTGGAGACACGCGTTGGATGTACGAATCGGATGACATTATCGCGTATTTAAATCAGCAAACAGCACCAATCATCAACAAGATCTAGCCAATCGTTTAGAGGGGGCTTTTTTGGTAACAACGCCCCTGCTTGCCTTTACGCCTCAATGCAGTAACAACGCTTGCATTGAGGTTATTCAACCGCCCGCGCCATCGCTTGGGGAGTCTCTCTTTAAATACTCCCTAAGACCGCAAATGCCACTGTGCTGACAGCTCCCACGACCATAACGTAAGGAAATTGCGTACGGATATGATCAACGTGATCATTGCCTGTTGCCATCGACGCAACAATGCCGGTATCACTGATTGGTGACGTCATATCGCCAAAAATCGCCCCAGATATCGATGCGCCAATCATCAAGTGCGGGTCAATGCCTGCCGCAGCGCCAACCTGAATACCTATCGGGATCATGATTGCAAACGTGCCCCACGAGGTCCCGGTCGCCAGTGACATGATAGCGGCAATCACAAAGACAAAAGCGGCTGATAATCCCGCAGGCAAAATGCCATCAATCACCTGAGTGATGTAGTGTCCCGTATGTAAGTCTGCCGATAAATCCCCCATTAAAAATGCCAGCGACATAATTGCCCCCAGAGGCATCATATTGGCGTATCCGGCTAACAGGTGGCGGAAAAAGGCATCTAACGACAAGACACGCGTGCCGATAAAGAAAGCCATCGCGACCGCAGTCCCTCCCATCACCGCCCAAAAAACAGCAGTCGAGCCAGACCCAGAGGCAATATCGCCATTACCGGTGATAAACAGGCCCACCGGCACCATTAAAATGGTGCTCAGTAACGGCAGAACAAAATAGCTCACTTTGCCTAGCGGCTCATCATCGCGCTGATGATCGCCAGCAATAGGAAAGGCGCCCTCACGCAGTACTTGCCCGGCTGCTGCACGTTGGTCAGCTTTCGCCATTGGCCCCCAACTCGCCCCAGTGAGCACATAAAACAGCACTGCTAGCAAGGAGAGCCACGCCATTAAGTTGTAAGGAATAGCGTGCAATAGAATGTTGAAGGGCTCCCCTTCAACATAACCTTTGCTGACTTGCACGCCGATAATCGCCATCATCGCGGCACCCCAACCATTGATCATCACACTAGAGCAGGTCGCGACGCAGGATGACTGGATCACATAGGCGAGCTTCTCGCGAGAGACGCGATAGTGATCGGCTAAATCACGACTCACCGTCCCCGCTGACATAATGGAAATGGAGCTTTCAATAAAAATCAGCATGGTGGTGACCATCGCGAGCAACTGCACCGCAATCGGATTTTTCACCAATTGAGCACGCTCGGTGAGCGCATGAATCACGGCCCGCGTGCCACCAGTGACTTGGATAAGACGAATTAATCCACCCACCATAAAACAAAACAAGATGGTGCGCGTGTTTCCCGCACTGGCAAACACACCAATATAACTATCCAGTGCCTTGGCGACGCCAGCGAATGGATTGAAATTGGCGATCACGGTATAACCCACCATCGCCCCTGTCAGTAGCGACAAAATGACCTGACGCGTGACCACCGCAAGCACAATCGTGACCAGGGGCGTCACCACCGTCCAGACGCCATAATCGGTCATGATGCCTCCTGATCGAGCGCATACAGGAGATCATCAATCAAGTCACGACTGTCTTCAATGCCGACCGAGAGCCGGAAGGTGGTATCGAAAACCCCCATCGCCTCGCGTTCCTCTTCACTCATGGAGCCGTGAGACATGGACGCTGAATGGTTAATCATACTTTCCACACCACCCAGCGATTCCGCCAAGATAAAGTAACGTAAGCGGCTTAAAAATCGCTCGCTTTCGACCCGCGTGCCTTTTAACTGAATGGTGACGACTGCTCCCCCTGAGCGCATTTGCGTCTGACAAAGCGCATGTTGCGGGTGTGACGGTAAGCCCGGATAGAAAACCGCTTCAATGGCAGGGTGGTTTTCCAGCGCGGTCGCAACGTTTAGCGCATTATCGCATTGACGCTGCATACGCAGATCGAGCGTTTTTAATCCGCGTAACGCGAGATAAGCATCAAATGGCGAGGCAATTGCGCCGACCGTGGTTTTGGCAAAATCAATTTTTTTCGCCAAGGTTTCATCTGCGGTGACCAGCGCGCCGCCAATCATGTCAGAATGCCCACCAATGTATTTGCTGGTCGACAACATCACAATATCCGCCCCCAAGCTCAGTGGCGTTTGGTTCCAGGCGGTCGCAAAGGTGTTATCCACACAGGTTAATAAGGCATGCTCGCGGGCAAACTGGCAAATCGCAGCAATATCAACCAGTTCTAACAAGGGATTCGTCGGAGTTTCAATCCAAACCATGGCAGTACTTGGTTTGACGGCTGCCGCCACGGCGTCCAAGTCATTGAGATCAACATAATCGACACTGAGTCCGTTATTGCGGGCGCGGAGTTTGTCGAACAAGCGATGTGTACCCCCATACACACCACGCATCGCAATAATGTGCGCGCCTGCGGGTAGCAGTTCTAAGGCCAAGGCTGTCGCAGCCATCCCCGAGGCCGTCGCGGTCGCATAACAGCCTTGCTCGAGCGCCGCCAACGCACTCTCGTAAGCATATCGTGTTGGATTGCCAACACGGGAGTAGCCAAAGTCTGCTTGATGGCTCAGATCGGGCTGAATAAAGCTACTGGCGGTATAAATCGGAGTAAAAGCCGCATGGTGACCTTTGTCGGTTTGATCACCACCATGAACAGCAAGGGTAGAAAAATGAGGATTTCTCATGTCAGAGCTCTTTATTGGTATAAAAAATCGTCAAAATGGCAAATATAAGTCATTATCACGACTATAAAACATAATGACATGATAATACCCGCACAAATAAAAACTTTAACAGAATTATATTCTATTACGTTCTATATAATAACTGAGGGCATGTTAGCGATTTATCCGTACTTTCTTGAGGAAGTTACCCGCTCAAGCTAGGTTTAAAAAATAACAGCACAAGGAAGGAACAACATGGTAACCATCGAGAGTGCAACGACACAGTCGCATAAAAAGCGCAGCACACACTTTCTTTTGATAGCGACAGTATTCTTGGCATTGCTAGCATCACGTGTTGAAGCTACGCCAATGCTGAAGATATCCGGTGACGTAGCAAAACAAACGCTAACCCGTGAACAACTCATTCAGCTGGCGGATCGCACGATCAAAACACAAACGCCATGGACCGAAGGAGAACAGGTTTTTCTTGGTGTCTCTGCCCAAAAACTGTTAGAAACGGTGAATAAGCCCGCACATAGCCTCAAAGCCTATGCGCTGAATGATTATTGGGCGACAATTCCGAGAGACGATATCAAAAAATATAATCCCATCTTCGCGATTAAAAAGAATGGCGACTGGATGCGGGTTCGAGACAAAGGTCCCATTTGGGTTATCTATCCACTCTCGGCCTTTAGCCAACTTGAAAATGAAGTACTACACAGCCGAATGGCATGGCAAGTCAATCGTGTTGAAGTGTTAAAAGAGTAGCGTCCAGCGCCTATATTAAAAAGCACAATGCGGCGAAAAACAGCCGATAACACCACTTGAGATAGAGAGTTGATGAGGTACAAAGTCGAATGGTAAAGCGCCCTCTTATTGCTTTTGTTATGTTTGTCTTCACGGCTCTACTCTTGACCGCGACGGCGCTTTATCAATTTCATCAAGCTTATACGAAACAAACACTTCATACCCAGCTGTCTGCCTGGGCACTTGCCCAAATGGAATTAGAGACCCTCGAGTTTCGAAATGACTTGGCACTCTATCTTGTCGAGGATTCAAGCCCAAGACGATCACTGCTTCTTACCTATGACATCTTATGGAGTCGGTACGATACATTTTTAAGTAGTCAAGAAACAGCGGCAATGCGACGCGCTTTCAATGCCCAACCTATTGTGGAGCGCGCTTTTCGACTCATTCAACGGCATGAGCAGGCTGTGTTAAACGGTGATCGAGAACGGCTTCAAAATTTGCTCAATGAAATAGACATTGTGCTTCCCCAAATTCGTAACTTGATGGTGAATAACTTTACGGGTCCAGCCTCCATCGAACAGCGCGCATTTCTCGATGAGAAAATCAAAGTGATGTACGCTGCAATGTTCATACTCACATTAGTATTGATTTTTTTCGCGTTTCGCCTGTATCGCAATAGCAGCAAGCAACAAGAATTGGCGTGGCAGGATCGCCTCACCGGCTTACCCAACCGAAACTATCTTCTGGACTGCCTGTATAAAGCGGTCCAGCAAAACCGTATACATACCTTACTGTTGATAGATATCCGTCGTTTTAAAGACATCAACGATTTGATGGGGTATGAGCAAGGGGATAAGGCATTAACAAAACTTGCCAGTCAGTTAAACAGCATTTGTTTGCCTTATGGGTATCCATGTGCGCGTGTCAGTAGCAATGAGTTTGCAGTGCTTGCTTACTCGGATGGTCGTCATCTCAGCTTTTTCACCCAACCATTATGTGACTCACTACGTCGTGCTATTGACAGTATTTATCCAGGCCATCGATTGTCCTTGGCAATAGGTATCGCAAAAAGTCTTGATGTTGATACCCACTCAGGAAACAGTCACTGGCAGTTTGCCAATGAGTTGCTTAATAACGCTGACCTTGCCTTAATGAGAGCCAAACAAGCGCCTGTCACGAAAGACAGTATTGACACCTTTAAAACGGAGTATGAACAAGAAGCGCAACAACGTCGTAGGCTCCGCGATGAATTAAAGGCCCACTTGATAGACCCATACCAAGATGCACTTTATGTCGCTTTTCAGCCTATTGTATCGGCGGATCCAAATCGATTAGGTTGCGAGGCTTTAGTTCGCTGGCATCATCCTGAGTACGGGCCAATTAACCCGGAACTTATCGTAAATGTCGCCGAAGAGTCAGGGCTCGGGCAGCGCTTAGGTACGTGGATACTGCAACAAGTTCATCTCGCGCTCAATACAGAATGGCAAAGTATCAATACGCATATTGATATCGCCGTTAACCTTTCCGATTCATTTTTCAATGAGTCTTTAATTGCTGATGTAATAACGATTTTCGCCAAACACCCAGAACAACGCAAACAACTCATTTTTGAAGTCACAGAAACAATGACCATTGATGATATCGGTCGATTCAGTCTTTTGATGAACCAGCTTCGTGATGTCGGGATCCGTATCGCGCTTGACGACTTTGGAACCGGCTGGTCGTCCATGGCAGTGCTCAATCATTTAAGCTTCGACAAAGTCAAAGTCGATCGCTCATTTGTCACTGGCATGGCAGATATAACACGACAGCAAGTGCTCGTTGATACCATTTGCCACATGGCCCACCAACTTGGTATCCATGTGGTCGCCGAGGGAGTTGAAACTAGGGAGCAGTTAACCAGCCTTCAGCAAATGGGGGTCGATGAGTTTCAGGGTTATTTTTTCGCCAAACCCCTATCAGCAATAGACTTTTATGCATTTTGTATTGACTACCTGAACCAGAAGAACGTATTACTTTCCAAGTAATCAATCAAAAACCTCTTCAATATCAACAACTTTTGACCTATTTACTGTGATTTTCCAGCGCTGATAAACGGTTGACTGACCTTTAATCCGTTGGCAGCTGATCAGATTAAATTGATGCCGTTTTTCCACCGAATCTTTTAGCACTTGTCCTTCATTAAGGCGATACAAGCGTTGGCTACCGCGGTCCATTAACCGAGAAAAAGAGCGAAAGTCAAATTTCCATACATCTCTGGTGGTGTCGTATCCCGATAAAAAACGGGTCGTTTCTAGTTGTGTTTTTACCTTAAGTCGTACAACCGCTTCTTCTCGCTGACGCAATTTACCACGGCGTAGCTTTTTCACCTCATCAGGTAAGGTGTTATAGTCAAGGTAATCAAGCCATTCAAGCTGTCGTCCAATTTGCCTATTCGACGTCGGATCAATAAAGCGCTTACGCCATTTGGGGCGACCTCTACGGATCCACCGCCAAAGCGCTTCACGCAAATCATCTTTAAAGATCTCACGTAATGCATAGATCCCTGCCATTGCAAGCACAAAAGACAACGTGATTTCTCCCAGATACTGACGAGCATGAATAATCACCGTGGTCACAAAGAGCATCACAAACGCGGTCGCTGAAGCCTTAGCAAGCTTATTCAGATTTTTGCCCAAAGCCTGTGGAATTTGTCGAATCGTGACAGGAAATTCAATCAATCGGCGTGCTAAACGCATCTTATTGACCATACGCGTTGGATCGCGCACCGCTTTATCCGAGTTATAGCGATTAACCAGTCGATGCGCCTCTTCAGCCTGACATAGCTCAATCAATTGTTGACGGACCGTTTTATACACGTTCCCACGTGGCATATGCGCAAGTAGCGAGAGGAAACGCTGTTCCGTCAACCATGACAAGTAATTATCAATGTTATGATAGTACTTGAGCAGTTTGGTATCTTGCGGTTTATAGCGGCGTAAACGACGCAAAATTTCAACCGCCATTTCAATGGTATCTTCTAACTGCTCAAGAGCATCAGCGTCATCAAGCCCTGATACGGACTCAAAAAAGTCATGCGTCGCTTTTTCCAGTGACAAGGCGTATTGATAGGCATAAAGACTCAAGCTGACGCGATATTGCTCAGTAGGAAGTTTATCGCGACTGGCTAGACGGGCATGAACGAGCGGTAAGTGATAGCGGGACGTGAAATAAGTACGACTATTAGCAAGCACGCGGTAGTAAAAATCGTCTTCAGACAGCACATGTTTACCAAACTTCAGTTCGCCAGGCACGAAAAGGTAGAATGCCACCTCTTGCGCACTCACTTCTTCATTAAGCACCGCTATCCTGACTGACAGCCCTTCATGTTTGTCTACCGTGATCACGACTACTCTCCTGTGAACGCCACCCTGTTTATGCCGCGCCAACCCTGTTACGCGACCGCGCTATGTTTCAACCAAGCAAGATCTTTCAACGAAACAGGCGCTTCGCCTCGCGAGTATCGCATATTTGCTAAGATTCTGTTTGAAAACTTAGGCTCTATTTAAAAACTTAGGCTCTGTTTAAAAACGCAGATCCTGTTTAGAAACGTTATCACCGCTCAAAACAATATGGTTAAATTTTAGCCAAACCGTATAAATTAGGTTTCCTTCCCGCTCTTACCTGACGTGTTACCATTACTTACAAAGAAATTAACGAGGTTATCCACAGATACGGTAGATAACTTTATGCCCCGAACGCTAAATGTAGTTCAACCAACACCATATCTAGTATGCGTTTTAGCGACCCACGAATAATGGTCGTGGCCAGATCCTCACAATGTCATACAAAAAAAGCGAGCCACTGCCCGCTTATGTATTCTCAGACGCCAAGGCTATTTAACTTGCCACAACCTGACGTAAGCGCTCCTGTACCACATTCACTAGAAGATCAGGTTGGAATTTGGAGATAAACCGATTACACCCTACCTTCTCAACCATTGCTTCGTTAAAACTGCCACTCAACGAGGTATTTAGTGCAATGTACAAGTCACTCATTCGGCTATCAGAACGCACTTCGTGCGTCAGTTTGTAGCCATCCATTTCTGGCATTTCTGCATCGGTGATCATCAGCAAAATTTCGTCACTGACATTTTTGCCTTCATCGCACCAGCTCTTCAGCAAATTCAATGCTTCAGCACCGTTTTTCTTGATGATGCACTCGACGCCAAACTGCGACAGTGTTTCACTAACCTGCGCTCGTGCCGTCGATGAGTCATCCACGACCAATACACGCTGTCCAGCCATGTAAGGCGTAATTTGCGGATCAAGCACATCTTCCGACACACCAACTTCATAGGCGACAATTTCTGCCAAGACTTTTTCTACATCGACAATCTCAACCAAACGAGTTTGTCCATCAAAGTCTTGGCGAGTAATCGCGGTCAGGTAGTTATTACGGCCTGAGCTTGCCGGCGGCTCCATGATTTCATCCCAGCCCATATTCTTGATATTAATCACTTGACCCACCAAGAAGGCTTGAATAGTGCGATTGTATTCCGTCACGATGACGTTGCACTCATCAGACATCCCGATGGTTCCCATACCAATCGACTGGCGTAAGTCAATCACTGGGATCGATTTACCTCGGATCATCGCCACGCCACGAATATTAGGATGCGAGCCCGGCATTTGGTTGAGCTTAGGCACCTTGATAACTTCGCGGACTTTAAAAACGTTGATGGCAAAAGGTTGGCTAGAACCTAGATAAAACATTAACAGCTCAAGGCGGTTCTCACCCACCAGCCGTGTCCGCGAATCTACCGAATCTAAAATATTGGTCATAGTTCACTCAACCGTCGTGTTACTGCTCATTCGCATGTATCCGGACACGTATATTTGCTTATCGACGTGCCGCTGTTCACGACTTTTCTATTGTGCTCTGGGCACCGAGACAAAAAAAAGTCTAGTCTTATTTTAGGTAAGATATGGCGACAGGCAACCTATTTGCTCATATTAGGCATACCTTTCGCCTTACAGCTTACCCGTTTTAGTCCCACATTTTAACAAAAGGTGCGAGGAAAAAGCGTGGCTGACACCACGTTTAAATGAGACTATCAATAAGTTTCAAATATGAGACAATACGGATGGATTAGGTATCTTTTCCCGAATCAGACCCTATCCTTGTATAAGAATAGGTGAACAATGCTAAGGCTGTTACCATAACTAAACGATTGACGATTACACGCAGAGTGATGCTATGAAGAGCAAAGCTAATCAAGCACAAGGCATGTTGATGTTCCGCCTCACCGCCACCCAATCTTTCGCGATTGGTACGCTAAAAGTGCGGGAGATCATTCCTTTTCAGCCGCTCACGGATTTGCCCGGCTCCCATCCAACGGTGATAGGGACCACCAGTTTCCGTGGCATCGCCACCCCCGTGATTGATATGGCGAAAGCTATTGGCTACAAGCCTGTTGCCAAGTCCGAGTGGGCGTCTTGTTATATCATCGTCACGGATTGCCAACGCCGCGTGATGGGTTTTTTGGTACGTGGAATCGATAAAATCAGCGAATGTGATTGGCGCTCTATTTCTGAGCCGCCCGAAACCTTAGGAACGCGCGCGTTCTTAACCGGTGTTATGCACATCGACGATAAACTCGTGCAGCTCCTTGATGTGGAATACATCATGGAGCATATTTTCCCATCCGATCCCGACAAGCTCCATCCTATCTTAGCCGATGTGGATCGTGAAAAACTCAAGCCGATGAATATCCTGCTAGTCGATGACTCCTTAACCGCCAGAAGACAGCTTTCTGAGGCATTGGATAGTATTAACATCCCCTATTTTGTGACGAATAACGGCCTAGAAGCGCTGCAAATGATGAAAAACGCCGCATCAGCCGGCAAGCCATTTGACATCATTGTCAGTGATATTGAAATGCCAGGCATCGATGGCTACGAGCTGGCGTTTGAAATCCGTAATGATGATAAATTGGCAGAAGCATACTTAATCCTGCATACCTCATTGTCCAGTGACATTAGCGTTGATCGTGCTAAACAAGTGGGCGCCCATGAAGCACTCACAAAGTTTGACGCCACCGAGCTGGTACAAGCGATGTTGCGCGGCGCCATGATGAAAACATCGGGTTCATCGGTCAAGTTAGAAGGTAGCCCAACCGACTATTGACGGTCATCGGACGGGCCATGGCTGGGATTGATATGTGTCATAACACTGTCAATGTCAGCCTGTTATCTTTGCCACCATCAAACAAGTTCATCGAGATGTAGGATGGTCGAAAAGGTGTTCGCCTCAGGGTATCTCAGTATCAAGGCTCATACTGACTCTTCTATCGCCCTCTCGGCGACTCAAGTGACCAAAAACTCCCCACCTCAAGCGGAAAAAGGCTGGGTTTGCTGCCGCGCTTGTGGTTTAATTTTTTCATACTTCAAAAAATAGAAGGCGACTATGATGACCAGCGTATACGAGATCGTTAAGCACTCACGACAAAAGAACAAGCTAAAACGCGAAATCCAAGACAACGACAAAAAAATCCGAGACAACCAAAAACGTGTTGTCTTACTCGAAAACTTGTTGGATTACATCCAACCAGAAATGTCGTACGAAGATATCGTCGAAATCATCAAGAACATGAAAGGTGATTATGAAGACCGCGTCGATGACCACATCATCAAAAACGCGGAGATTTCTAAGCAACGCCGTGAAATCAGCCGCACCATCAAAGAGCTCACCAAGCAAAGCAAGAGTGGGAAGTAATCCCGTTGCTTAACCGACTAAAAGAAACCCGCCAAAAGGCGGGTTTTTTTAAATGGCGAGAGGGTTAGCGATAGGCTCACCAAACATGGGCAACGGCCGTTCATTGCTATCATCGTAACCAATGTTGAATCTGACCCGATTGATACACACTTTCTCTTTGGTCTCACTCAACACATCAAACAGCGCAAAACGGGCGCTAAGCGCCGGATGCGCGTGTTGATAAGCCCGAAGCGTATCACCTAACTGGCGATAAAACTGAGTTTCACTAACGCCAAGTGAGACAAACCATGGCGAGATAAAGCGTAACGTCGTCACGAAATGTCCGGTATACAGGTCGTGAACTAGATAGTGTGGTGGCAAGTGTTTAATATTACCTCGTACATCTTTATCCAAGCTATTTAGCTCCGGAAATGGCTGATCGACAAAGCGTAGGTCACCATGAAAATCTTTGATCATACAACCTACAGGGACGTCACCCTCAAGCACTACCGTTATGTTTTGCCCATGGGCGACGAGACCAATCCCGTATTGACACAGCAAGTGATAAAGGGGCACAACAACGTGATCAAACAAACGCTGCAACCATTCGTTAGGCGTTAACGCGGTGCGCGTAATCAGCGCTTCCACACAACTTATCCCATCGCCTCCGGCTTGCATCAACGTCGCCAAACTCATAGGTCGCTGATTCGATAGCAGCAAGCTTTCCGCACGTTCACGCCAAACACATCCCAACATCTCATGGTATTTGTAGCAACTGTCTATCTGCGCCTGATAAGGCTGTGGGCAATATATCCCTGCCACTTCTTGTTGCACGTGCATGCCAAGACGGGACAGTAGATCGTCCTGACTCACACACTCTGAGAGCCATTTTGACAGCACGGGGCCGTGCGCAATAAAGCTGCCGGGCACGCCGCGATAGCAAGACGTATTAAGGATCGTCAGCGCGGTTTTAACATCGTATTTTCCTTGGTTATCCGCACGACTCAAGGTACGAATAGACTGTTGCGCTAGCCACTGCTCAGGACGCGTACCTAAATCAATTATCTTTCCAGAAGCAATTGAAGAAGCGTATTGGCTGTAGATATAACGCTGCATCTGCCAAGGATGAACCATCATGATAAGGTAATCATGCTTATCCGCCGGCAAGCGCGACATAAGCGCGTCATAAGCAGCTGGCGATAGTGTATCGATGAGCAAACTTGCCTGATCCAGCCCCTCACAAAAACCATGTTGTGCGCAGTCTCGATGTACAGCGATATAATGCAAGGCAAAAACGTTACCGTATTCAGGTGCATACTGCTGGCTCTCTTGCTGTCCCCAGCCTAACCGGCCTTTGTTGGCAAGAAACTTAGGGTGTGCATCCAAATAGGCCTGGCGAGCCGATTCAGATAACGCGACCAGTTCATCGGCTGGCATAACATCTAACATTGCAAGATGTTGCTGTTCGGCGCTGAGGGTTTCTTGTAACTCTTCAATCAGCCCACCGAGGTGGAGTGGCGTCATCTTAATCTCTGGCTGTAAATCTATTATTAGCGCGATGAGCTCGGGCTGATGATTATCCCCACGTGACACACTGCCGATATCCACAATCACCATGCCCCATAGGCTCATGGTGGCTGAAAACGACCAGTTCGCATTAGGGAGAGTGAGTTGATAGTCGCGCCCTTCGGTATGAGAGACGGTAATCGCGTTTTCAAAATGAAGCTCTCTGATGGTTTTTGCGAGCAACTTCTGATTGGCTGCTTGCAAATAATTCCCCTGCATTTCCTATGTCCTTTATGCGTTATTTTTCACCAATTTAAGTGAAATGTGGCAATTCGGTTATCAATGTATTGACATAAGGAACAAAGATCAATAATCATAATGATATCCATTATCATTTGATGATGGGAAAAAGGTAGTGATTCAGTAGTACTGCAGGGATGCAGCCTCACCAACCCTGCAGTGTTGTGACGAATAAGGATAATTATGAACACCATAAAAGCAGTCGGCTTTTCACTCTCGCCGCTGGCGTTAGTGATCAGCGCCCATCTCGCCCATGCCGCCCCTTCTGCGGCCAATACCGAAACCATCATTGTGACCGGTAGTAAGATTCAAACGACCATCGCCGATTCCGCCAGCACCAACTGGGTAATCACCAATGAAGAATTAACCCGTGAAATTCAAGGCGGTGAGTCATTAAAAGGCGCGCTCGGGAAGCTGATCCCAAGCTTTGACTTTGGCAGCACCAACGCACGCACCAATGCCTCACAGAATTTGCGTGGTCGCAGCGCGCAAATCATGATTGATGGCGTCGCATTGAATGCCGCGCGCACTATCAGCCGCCAACTGGATAGTATCGACCCCTTTAATGTTGCTCGTGTTGAGGTACTGTCAGGCGCGACCTCCATTTATGGCGCGGGCGCAACCGGCGGTATTATCAATATCATCACCAAACGCGGTGAAGCGGGCGATGCCCAGCTCGAGGTTCACACCGGCGTCACCACTGGGTTTAACAACAGCGACGACCTGACCAAAAAAGCCGCGGTCGCGGTATCCGGCGGCAGTGATACCTTGCAAGGGCGCTTGTCAGTAGCGTATGAAGGCAAAGGCGCGGCCTACGACGGCAATGGCGATCCTATTCTGCCCGATGTGACCCAAACCGATACCCAATTTAATGACAGCATTGATGTGATGGGCAGCCTCGATTACCGCCCAGATGACGAACAGCACCTCTCTCTGACTGCTCAATACTATGATAGTCAGCAGGATACGGATTATGGGATTGATTATGGGCCTATGTTTGCGGGTCTTAAAGACGATTCGCTGATTAAACGCTCCGATGGGCTAAAGCTGGATGAGCAACCCTTCACTGAACGCATGATGCTCAACGCTCAATACAGTAATGCTAACGTCTTTAACCATTCCTTACTGGCCCAAGCTTATTATCGTGAAGAAACATTTGGATTCTTTCCGTTCCCCGTTAGTGCACTACAAATGAAATATCTTGGGGCTTCAGAGCAAAGCAACCAGGTTATCGGCGCAAAAGTCTTGTTCGAGAAAGAATTCGATAATCTAACACTCAACTACGGAACAGACTTTAGCCAAGAGAAATTCGATGCATTTCAGCGTATCTATGATCAAGGAACGAGCCTGACCAGTAATGGACTAGAGTTTAAGCACCTCGGGGATGTAGGTCGTTATCCTGATTTTACTACCCATAATGTAGGCGTATTTGCTCAAGCAGATTGGTCCGTTAACGATAAACTAAATGCCTTTGCCGGATTACGCTACCAGTACACCAAGTATAAAGGCGATGACTTTATCGGTTTTGCAGAGCAAGCCAAAATACTCGTTGGAAAACTAAATAGCGCGGGTACTATCCTCGGTGGCACGACGGATAAAGATATTTGGCTCGCGAATGCAGGACTCAAGTATGAACTGACCGACAACCAACAAGTTTGGGCCAACTTTAGCCAAGGCTTTAATATGCCAGACCCAGGCAAATTCTACGGAAAAGGCAAATATTCAGGTGGCACAGACGCCACTTTAATAGATAGCGTGAGTGTTAAAAATACGGAATTGGATGGGGTAAAAACCAACTCCGTTGAGCTAGGCTGGCGAACTCAGCAACAAGACTATAATGCACAAGTCGCAGCGTACTATTCGATTTCGGATAAGTCGTACAAGTACAACGGAAACTTGGATGTCGAGTTAGATAACGACAAACAGCGTATTTACGGACTTGAAGGGCAGCTCAAATATTATCTTACCGATACGTGGTACAGCCGCGCCCAAGGGCACCTCGTACAAAGCGAGGTAAAAGAGGATGGCAACTGGGATGAACTAAGCATCTACGACGCGAGCCCTTCTACCGCGATGGCGGCAGTCGGCTATGAGAACTTCGATTGGGGCACAGAGCTCAACCTCCAACACGTTGGCGATCTATCTGATCAAGATAATGATCGCATCGAAGGTTACGAGCTTGTCGGCCTAAATGGTTACTACACTTTGCCAATCGGCCAACTTAACTTCGGCATCCAAAACCTGTTCGATAAAAACTATCAGACTATTTGGAGCCAAAAAGCGCAAAAAGTCTATAGTGACTACGGACTTGGCAATTTATTCAACTACGCCGGTGTGGGCCGTACCTTTAGCTTGAGCTACAGCGCCACGTTCTAATTATGTTCCTTTTCGCGCCCAGTCCTCGCTGGGCGCCTTTTCTCCCAATGTGTTTCAACCATAGTTGCACCACAACATTGCCCAATAAGCCCGTGTCTGTAAGGAGTTGTCATGACACATCCCCTGAGTTTGAATGCGTTTTTCAATGCGTTGTTTGTCGAGCACCCACACACGCGTGTGATAAAAGGTCAGCCTGACCACGCCTGTTTTCCGTGCGAGCAGGGCGAATTATTGTTGCCGCTCACCTACACCTCAGCAGCCGGTCGTCATCGCTATCAAGGGGACATACTGTGGCGCGGTGGCGAAGGTGAAGCTGCCCCTACTACCTTTGCCGATGCAGTATGCCGTATCGCCGAGTTGGTACCCGAGTTGAGTGGCGAGCGTATCGATCGCTTTGCATCACGTGTTAGTCAGTCTGACGCCTATGTGCAGCGGGCAGAGGCACATTGGCAACACAGGTTCGCCGACCGCTGGCCACAGCGTTTTATCGAATCGGAGCAGTCTCTGACCGGCGGTCATAGCATGCACCCTGCCCCCAAGAGCAATGAACCACTGACGCCCGAACAGCAAGAGACGTATCTACCCGAATTTGCGCAGTCATTTGCGATTGAATGGTTTGCGGTTGCGCCGGGGCAATGGACAGGTGAAGGGGTCAACCATGATGTACTCGACACCTTGCAATCCTTGTTTGTCGATAGCGTGGGCTTAACCCATGCGGCCAATTTGCCGCAAGGCTGGCTTCCCTTGCCCATGCATCCTTTACAAGCGCAAGCATGGCGTGACAGTGATGACGCACGTGCACTCAAAAACAGCGTGATTGATTTAGCCTTGACCAGTAGCGGCTGGCTGGCGACCTCATCGTCACGCGCCATCTATCATCCCGACCATCAGTGGATGTTAAAAGTCTCTCTGCCTGTCAAGCTCACTAACTCGGTACGGCTATTAACCGCCACTGAAGCCAAGCGTGGTGCCTTACTGAGTAAAATGCTCAACGCAGCCCCCGGACAAACGCTGCAGCAGCGAGCCGCCACGACGACCTTTATCGAAGAGCCGGTCTGGTGCACTATTTTGTCCGCGCAAGGTGAGCCTTTATCACTGCCTCTGGTGAGCTTGCGCGACAATATTTTCGCCCACCAAGCCGATCAAGATGTCCACCTGCTCGCCAGTATCAACCAGCCACATGGGCAAGGCAGCCAAATTGGCGCGCTGATCGCGCAAGCCGCACAACATCATCAATGGACACAGCACGACGCCGCACATCATTGGTTAGCCGCCTTCTTGGACCATATTCTGTATCCCCTGTGTTTGGCACGCAGCGATTATGGCATCTTGTTACTGGCCCATCAGCAAAATATCTTGCTGCGTACCGCGCACGGTTTGCCTAGCGCCATGATGTACAGAGACTGCCAAGGTATTTGGGTCACCGACCCTGCCCCTGCGCTGTTCCCCGATGCATTCAGTGAAGGGTTACCAAGCTGTTACGTGCCAGCCGACAAGGTTGATCCGTATCTGAGCTACTACCTGATTGGTAATACACTAATCAATACACTTTCCGCGATCAGCGAAGCCACCGGTGTCACCGAGCAGCGTTTGTGGCAGGTATGCCGTCAAGCTTTCGCAACTTGGCGAGCGAGCCATCCTGTGGATAGCCGCCTGTATGACTATCTTCTCGACTCGCCGACTCTGCACTGGAAACGGAACTTCCACACTTTCCTCGCCGATCACAATGAAGCGACACTGGCCGATCCCAGCCAAATTTACACGGATATCGATAACCCATTTTATGGTGATAACGCACTGGGCTCATGCGTATTTAAACCGGTCAATCTTGATCGCACCGTGGGGCTTCGCAGCCACTCGCTCGACGCGTCTTATCACCTCATCGACGTGATGGAACATGGTCAAGCCAAAGCGACCTTCGTGCTGCACAAACCGGACAATGACACCGCAACGCTAACCACGCGCTATTGCAATGATCAATCACTCTGGTGGGCGGCGGTTGAGCACGCCTTTTATCAGCATCAGTGCCAAGCACTGTATGCCAGTGATTATCCTCACGCTCTGCAATCCGTCGTCGCCCCCTGCACACCACTGACACTGTCGCAGTTTAAACAACACTGCCCGATTTGGCACCAAGCTCAGTCACCCTCCAATGAGGTATACCAAACCGCAGAGAACGGTTTAACCCACCCAACGCGACCTGAGAAACCACAAGGCGTGTTCTATCGTCGCTACTTTTATCACCTCAAGCGCACACTAACGCTACGTCCAGCAGAAACGAAACGCGATCTTGCTTGCTTTCACGCCTGGCACAACCATCCGGATATTGCCCCGATTTGGGAGTTAGAGGGCTCGCTCAAGTTTCATCGCCAATATCTGCAAAAGGCCCATCACGATGCGCACTTGCTCCCCGTGATTGGCGAGTTTGATGGAAAGCCTTTCGGCTACTTTGAAATTTATTGGGTCGCGGAAGACCGGCTTGGACCTTACTACGATGTCGATGCTTTCGATCGTGGTATGCATATGTTAGTTGGTAATTCCGACTTTTTGGGTCGCCAATACTTTAATACCTGGGCGCAATCTATTATCCATTACTGTTTCTTAGCCGAGCCTCGTACCCGAAACGTAATGGGTGAGCCTAATGCAACAAATTGGCGCGTAGCCCGAATTGCTCGCGGTGTGGGCATGAAAAAACAAAAAGAATTCGATTTTCCCCATAAGCGCGCTGCACTGATGCAATGTGAGCGTAACGACTTTTTCGCACGTTATGCGCAATAAGGATGCAGTTATGACAAGGCATTATTCTATTTTAGGTGTAGGGCTTGGCCCCTTTAATCTCAGTGCGGCGGCGCTGCTGGCTCCCTACAGTCAGTCCATTTCGAATTTGTTTGTTGAGCAAAAGCCACGGTTTGCGTGGCATCCCGGCTTATTGCTGGATGATGCGAAAATGCAAACCTCATACCTAAAAGACATGGTGACGGCCGTCGACCCAACGAGCCCTTACACCTTTATTAATTACCTGGTTAAGACCAAAAAATTTTATCCCTTTACCGCGCGGGGCGAACAGACGGTATCGCGGTTAGAGTTTTCTGATTATATGGCTTGGGTGGCTCATCAGCTTCCCAACACCCAATTCGATACGCCAGTACTGAATATCATGCCTCACGGCTCAGGCTTCGCGGTGAGTACGCCACACGGACAATTGAGCTGCGATCATTTGATCGTTGGCACCGGTACCCAACCGTTTATGCCTGACTGTGCTGCGCCATTTGTGGGTGAGCGGGTCTTTCATGCCAGTGAACTTGCCCTCCGACAACCGGACTTAAGGGGTAAAAAAGTTGCCATTGTTGGTGGTGGTCAAACCGGTGCCGATGTCTTCCAGCATCTCTTTGATGGTGAATTTGGTAAAGTAGCGCATATTGATTGGATTTCTCGCCGTCCTAACCTGCAAGGATTAGATGAGAACCCTTTTACTGATCAGTATTTTATCCCTGATTACGCAGAGCAGTTTCATAGCCTCGACCCCAAGATCAAACACACTCAGCTTGCGCAACAAAAGCTTGCCAGTGATGGGATTACCGACGACTGCTTGCAAGGACTGTATCAACGCCTGTATCACGATAAATATGTGCGCCGGTCACCGCAATGGTGGCGACTGCTTCCAGGACAAACGCTTACTGGGATGCAATCACACCAAGCAGGTTACCAGTTAGCGACCACAGCTACCTTGACCGGAGTAACCACAGCACTCGATGCAGAGGTGGTGATCTTGTGTACTGGTTTTTCTCGCGCACTCCCTCAGTGCCTCGATACTTTAAGCGACCACCTCGACCTTGATGACGAGGGACGACCGAATGTGAATGCTCACTACCGAGTAAAAATGCGTGAAGGCAGTTCACTCGCTTTATATATGATGAATGTCGGCACCCATTGTCACGGTATTATTGAGCCACAATTGAGTCTCGCGGCCTGGCGGGCAGCAACCATTATTAATGCGATTAGCGACACGCCCCTATACGACATTACGCATCATCACGGCTTACTCGACTGGACGCTGACTGAGTCCTCCACACAGTCAGCTCAGATGCAAAAGGTAGCAGGCTGGTAATGGCGTACACACAAACAAAGCCCGCGACACAGACCGCTAAATGGCAGTCTATCACCTTAACGTCTATTGCTGCTCTGATGGGCATTGGACAAAACGGGCTGTTGGTCTCGCTGCCACTGTTAGTGGCACAAGGCGGATTTTCATTGTCAACCTGGGCGGTGATCATAGCGGTGGGTAGTGTACTCTTTCTCCCTGCTGCGCCTTTTTGGGGACGTATAAGCGATCAGTACGGCCCCAAATTTGTGGTTCTTCAAGCCTTAATCGGCATGGCTATTAGCTTTGTCCTGTTACTGATCGCCACGCTGGGCGCGCAAAACAGCCTCAACCAATGGCCTTGGTTAGCATTAGCGCTGATGGCAAGAGTCGTGTATGGCTTAACCGTGGCGGGCATGGTTCCCGCCAATCAGCATTGGGCCGTGTTACTCGCTGGCGAGGCACGCCGCATGCAGGCGATCACCTCAATCAGTATTGGTTTAAGTCTCGGTCGCTTGGCCGGCCCATTAATCGCCTCGGCGGTTTTGATCGTCAGCCCGTATGCCTCACTTGTGCTGATGTTATTACTGCCATTAATCGCCACATTGGTTATCAGCCTCATGCCTCACCGTGAGGGCCAGAAAGATACATCAAGCTCGCCTGTCAGTCAGTGGCTGGCGCCAAAAGCTATTTGGCCCTATATGGGATATGGACTCGCCGTGTGTGCAGCAATTGCCCTATTGCAATACAACCTCACGCCGATACTCCATACCATCACCGAATGGTCTGCCAGTAAAGTTAGCCAGATGATGAGCTATTTGCTTACCTTAAGCGGCATTGCAACGCTCACCGTACAAGTGTTGGTGGTAAAAAAACAGCGTCTAAGCATCGACCACATGCTGGGCATCGGCGCAATCAGCTTAGTTGCAGGTTATAGCTTACTTTTACTCCCTACCCTGGGCGCATTAATCGTTGCTATGCTCGTAATATCAGGGGCCTGTGCGTTGCTGATCCCTGCCTATACTAGCCAAGCGATGCAAAGGCTCGACAATGAACCGGGGAAAGTCAGTGGTTATATCGCTATGGCGCATACGCTCGGATATGGATTCGCGTCACTATTAGCGACATTAACACTTAATTATCCACCTCTTCCCATCATCACTTGCGTCAGCCTTGCAACCATGGTGCTACTGGGCATATTAAATGCAGCATATAAACAGTGAACCAACTAAGGCTCACCGTTTTTTCCAGCGAGTTTTTGCCGTTTTCCGGCAAAAACTGAATGAGATCACTCAATCACACTATTGATATTTAAACTGAATCATTACCGGATAGTGATCAGAAAGCTCATTGTAGTAACCATCATGATAGGTTTGTCCTGCTTCTTGTGGCCACTCACCTTCTAAGTAATCCCAGTACCAGCTATCCTTCGCTTTTAAGCGCACAACCTGCATTTGCGGCTGGTTAACAGGCTTGCCATGATCACGACTCCATAAAATATAATCTAACGTCGTGTTGTAATTCAGATCATACTCAAAGTGATACGCGTTTGCTTTAGTAAACCAGTTATGTTCAGCGGAGAAAGAGGTCACTTCAGGCTCAGAGAAGCGCAGTGCACCATTAAGTGCCGCTTTCATATCCTTAATTTCATCTTGACGGCTCCATTCCACATTCATATCTCCGCCGACAATCACGGGTTCGTCAGTCGGTATGTCTTTGTTGCTAATAAATTGTTTGATCTCGCCAAGTTGCCCTAAACGAACCTCGTGTTCTTCATCAGACATGCCATCATGCGTGGCTTGTAAGTGCGTACCTATCAAATGGAAGATCTCGCCATTTTTATCGATCTTAGCGTACGCAAACCCCTTATTTGCTTGATAGTCCCAGCTGCCCCGTAAACTGTTATTATAAATGTGCGCTTGCTGGGTCAAAATCGGATACTTGGAAATAATGGTGACGCCACCCCGGACGACGAAAGGAGAGTTAGAGCAATCTCCTGTTAATGCATCCCAACCCTCACCACTGCAATCTTGCCCCACATTGGGCGTTTGGTAAGGATATAGGTTGGCAAGTTGGTTCATTGCTTGCTCTGCTTCAGCGTTGAAGGCTTCGCTAACCAAAATGATGTCGGGCTGGGTATCCATGTCGGCAATCGCAGTCGGTAAACGAGCCGCTCGTTCTGCTTGATCCCAATCTTGTAGGTTGCTCAATTGCATGATGTTATAAGCCATCACGTTAAGTTCGCCAGCATGAGCGCCGACACTTAGCAATAAAGCCGCTACCCCTGAAAACAGTTTTTTTCTGTTCATATTTCCTCTTTGCGTTTTGCTTTCTAATTATGTTTGGGGCCAAGCCCACTCAAAGATTAGAACCCTAACGAAAAGAGGTTAGACCACACCAAGAATCCTTCGTATTTTATGATATGTTTGTAACTAAGATCACACTTGCGTAACAGCGCTGACTATTTCGCTTACTCTTTGGTCAATAGTTGTGTGTCTGTGGTAAACGTATGCTTTCTTAGCATGGTTGCTAGTTCGTGTTGTCGAACAGGCTTAGCAATATAATCATCCATGCCAGCCGCTAAGCATGCTTCTTTATCTTCTGCTGTTGCGTTGGCAGTTAATGCAATAATGGGGATTCGGTCCGTGCGAGACGCTTTACGCCTGATCAGTGCTGCCGCCTCATAGCCGTCCATGACCGGCATTTGGCAGTCCATGAAAATGGCGTCAAAAGGCTGACTGCTCCAAAGGGCTAACGCTTGCTCGCCGTTATCCGCTGATCGCACATTGATGCCTAACTGCGTCAGCATAGCTTCTGTAACGCGTTGATTAACTTTGGAATCCTCAACCACGAGAACATGTAGCCCTGCCAGTGATGTCCCCTTTCCTGTTGAACGCACAATACCCAGCGTGGGCTGTCTTTGTTGAAGGATCCGAACTAAATTAGCTTTTAAATCATTAAATTGATAAGGGCGTCCAAGATAACCTTCAATGCCTGATCGCTCGATGCGCGGTCTATCAATCACATCAGGCGCAGCCGTCAGCATGATAATGGCTGGGCTTCTCTCACCCAATTCAGTGACAATTTGCTCGGCGAGACTAAAGCCATCCATTTTGGGCATGATCTTATCAAGCAAAACGACTTTAAATGGAGATTGGCTATCAAGCCGTTCTTTAATAAGCGGCAACGCATCATCGGGATGCATACAACAGGTCACTTGACAGCCGAGATTACTCAGTTGCGCGGTTGTAATCCGCATATTAAGACGACTGTCATCAACCAGTAGCATTGGCGCGCCCGCGAATAAATACGCCTCTACGGGCGTCGCAAGCGGCACATCTGCACATTCAAAGCGCGCCGAGAACGAGAATAGGCTACCCACATCCACTTCACTTTCTAGGGTGATTCGCCCCCCCATCAGGTTGACAATTTGCTGAGAAATCGCGAGGCCTAACCCAGTACCACCTGCGGTTGCTGCTGAAGCGTCGCCTTGCTCAAACTTACCAAAGATACGATTTTGCGCTTCAATCGGAACACCAGGTCCAGTATCTTTCACTTGAAAACGAAGTACACAAGCGTTTCCCTCATCAAGAACTTTGGTAATCGAAACGGCGACTTCGCCTTGTTCAGTGAATTTAATCGCATTCCCGACTAGGTTGATCATCACTTGGCGTAATCGCGGTGTGTCACCAACCAGCAAGGGCGATATCTCTGGGTCAATCTCACAGCCAAACTGTAAGTGTTTCTCTTTAGCTCTCAACGTGAACAAGTTTTCCAGATCTTTACCCAACTCAAATACATTGAGCTCTAATGGTTCTAACTCTAACTTACCTGCCTCTATTTTAGAGAAGTCCAAGATATCGTTAATCACATCCAGTAACGACATCGAGGAGGTTTCTAGCATTTCAACGAACTCTTGTTGTTCATCATTCAAACGCGTACTTTTCAGCAGCGATGCCATCCCGATAATGCCGTTCATTGGCGTACGGATTTCATGGCTCATGTTGGCCAGAAACTCGCTTTTTTTGTGGCTGGCCTTTTCGGCATCCAGCTTCTCGTTCTCAACCCGCGATAGCGTTTGGCGAAATTGAGTGACCATAGCATTGTAGCGCGCCTCAAACCCCCACCAACCGCGACATTCTGGTGGGACACTGATTTGATTTGGTAAGCCGTTGTCCCATTGATTCACCTGTTGGTGCAGAGCCGATAATGGTGCGGTGAGATACCGTTGCACTATCCACATTGACGCTATCACGCCCAGCCCTGAAACCCCCAACCAACCTAGAAACGCCCACTTCGCACTCTCTCCTAGATAAGCACGTAATGCGGTATAGTTCGAGGCCACATCAAGCTGGCCAAGTACATATTCATTGCCTTCTTTTTTGGCAATTAATGGCCAACTCATCTGGATCGATTGTTGAGTTGGCTCTACACCACGTTCAATTTGTGTGCTGTCAGCATCATAAACGTGTATGTAATCGATTTCTGGTTGTGCAATAAGTTGTTCAATTTGTTGTTCAAATGCTTGTGTTTCTACTCGCCATAGGTGATCAGTCATGGTGCGGACATCACGGCTGCCAACATCTTGTAACACGCGCTGGACCTGTGATTTATGGGATTGATAATCGGCAAAAAGTAATAGTGATGCGAATAAGGCGATGAGTATTACCCAGCATAGCGCCAGCTTCGTCATCAACGATACTGATAAGGAATGGCGTAAAATGGCTTTGCCTGCTTTCATAATCACCTATTTAATCGAAGAGCTTGCCCTATAAGCATAGAGCCCGTTCGTCGTTGGGGCGAAAAATATCCGGCTAGATACAAGGAAAGGTAGACAAAAAGGCGCTCCGGTTAAAGAGCGCGAAGGGTTTTATTTTCTGAGCGATCAATCCAACACGCCGCGACGTATTTGATCAAGCTCAATCGATTCGAACAGAGCCTTAAAGTTACCCTCACCAAAGCCTTGATTGCCTTTACGCTGGATAATTTCAAAGAAAACAGGACCAATAACTGTATTGGTAAAAATCTGTAGCAAGATGCCAGTATCCGCGTCACCATCAATCAGAACACGAGTATCACGGAGCTCATCAATATTTTCTTCGTGACCGCTAACACGCTGATTCACTTGCTCATAATAGGTCTCTGGCGTATCCATAAACGCCATTCCCCGATCTCGCAGCGTGCGTACTGTTTGATATATATTCTCTGTCGTCATTGCAATGTGCTGAATACCCTCACCATTGTACGCTTTTAGGTACTCGGCAATTTGTGACTTATCATCACTGGATTCGTTAATCGGGATACGGATTTTTCCGCACGGAGCAGTCAATGCACGAGATTTTAGCCCTGTTTTTTTGCCTTCAATGTCGAAAAAGCGGATCTCTTTGAAATTAGCGATACGATCATAGAAATCAGCCCATACATCCATGTTGCCAATATCGACATTGTGCGTCAGGTGATCGATAACCTTCAATCCTGCATCGGCTTCTTTAAGGCGCGCTTGCCAATCAGGATAGAAGTCGAAATCAACCTCGTAAATACTCTGATCACCGTAACGATCAACAAAGTAGAGTAACGAGTCGCCAATGCCATATACCGCCGGGATGCTAAGCTCCATCGGACCGATATTGGGCTCAACCACTTTGGCACCTTGTTTTGCCGCGTAAGCAATTGCATGAACAGCATCTTGCACACGGAATGCCATCGCATTCACGCTCGCGCCATGATGCTCTGCAAAGCTTTGTGCCTGAGACTCGGGTTCGCCATTAACAATAAAGTTGGTATCGCCTTGGCGATACAGCCAAACATGCTTGTGTTTGTGCTTGGCAATTTCAGCAAAACCCATCAATGAAAATAGACTTTTCAACGCATCAATACCAGCTTGATCGGGGGCGGTATATTCCACAAATTCAAACCCATCTGTCCCTAATGGGTTAATGGTTTTTACCGGTTTTTGCAGTGTGGATGTCATAATGGTTCCTCCTTGTTGATGCCAGTAGGAATAGCATGACGCCAAAGTAAGCACTAGTGATCCAGCACGCTCAGGTCGTTACAATACTGTTAACCAATACTGTAATACTTACTGAACAGGAAAGGGAAAGCCTCAAAAAGTTGTTTTTTATCAATGCGATAAAACAAAATGGCATGTAAAGAGACTCAATAATCTCTATACACTTTGTTTACATAAAAGAAACAAAAACAGGAGAAAGGGCGGGGCATTTCAGATAAACGCACCGACGCTACGAAGAGCGACGGCCAACCAAGTAGGTAAGAGAGGCGTGACCGATTGATAATGGCTTCCGATGAGCAGAATGTCGGGAAACCCGCTGTCTACAGGTGGGATCCTGTTGAACATCGTCTGCCATCAAGGTTTAAACCTTCAAGCTCTAAATCTTCAAGCTTTAAACCTTCAAGCTATAGCTGGTTTGCTGTGCGTTGGGGGTAACCGTTTTTTGAACTTGGTCCATCAATGCCTGTTGCTGCTGATTGTACGCGTCCGCTTTTGTCTTTTGCGCCTCTTGCTCAGCAACACGATCAATTAAAGCTTGATAGTCGCGTTTATCCTCGCGCTGCTCACTCGATGCGGCAGTCTCTTTTTGCTCCTCCCGCTCTTTACGGATGACTTCAGCGCGTTCTTGCACACTCATCGAGTTATTGAGACCGCCGTTGACCTGATCATCCTGACGGTCACGTTGACGCTGCATATATTGCTGCGACAAAGGTTGCGAGTTGATTGACGTCGGCATAGGTCCTCTCTTAAACAAGGTGACATCTTGATTAAATTTTAGCCTATTTCTCCTCAGATTGATATCACAATGTATGCTTAAGACGCTTGCCTTTGGCCCAGTTGTTGCACGTTGATCTTTCAGTGGCGCAACGTTGCGAGAAGAAGCAAAGGCTTAGATGACCAACCGCCCAAGAACCTATTGATCAATACAACAAGGAGAAAAACTATGCTGACCGGTAAACACTGTGTCATTACGGGAGCCGCTCAAGGTATTGGCCGTTCCATCGTCGAG
Source organism: Salinivibrio sp. AR640 (assembly GCF_001995405.1). Lineage (NCBI taxonomy): Bacteria > Pseudomonadati > Pseudomonadota > Gammaproteobacteria > Vibrionales > Vibrionaceae > Salinivibrio > Salinivibrio sp. AR640. The sequence goes on from NZ_MUFD01000003.1 coordinate 86,786, forward strand.
ACATTTGTCGAACAGGGAGCACACACCGTTTACGCGCTAGACCGGACTGTAGATAACATGCAAGACTGGCAAAACCATGCCGTAATAAAACCCGTGGCGCTCGATGTCTGCCACAGAGACGCTGTCGCCAGCTGGGTGCAGACGCTGCACCAACACAACGCAGTCATCGATGTGCTCGTTAACAACGCAGGGATCACGCGTGATAATTTGCTAACCAAAATGAGCGAAGAGGATTGGGATGCTGTCATTGATGTGAATCTTAAAGGGGTATTTACCATGACACAGGCGATAACACCGCTGATGCTCGCTCAAGAGCATGGCGCGATTGTCAGTTTATCGTCAGTGGTCGGTACCGATGGCAATATTGGCCAAACCAACTATGCCGCATCAAAAGGAGGTGTCATCGCAATGACAAAAACCTGGTCAAAAGAGCTCGCTCGTCATGGCGCACAAATTCGCGCCAACTGTGTCGCACCTGGATTTATCGAAACGCCTATGACCGCCAACTTACCAGATAAAGTCATCGACATGATGAAAGGGAAGACACCACTCGGGCGAATGGGTACCGCACAAGACATCGCGAATGCGATCAGTTTTCTTGCCAGCGACAACGCGAGCTTTATCACAGGTCAAACACTTAAAGTTGATGGTGGATTAGTCATATAATGACGTGATATCCATCTACAACATTGAGCGTTTTATGACCCCGACACTTCTTATCACTGGCGCGAATCGCGGAATCGGCTTAGCCCTTACCGAGCGGTATCTTGAACATGGCTGGCGTGTTATTGCTTGTTGCCGCTTTCCGGGTTCCGCGCCGCATTTAATGACGCTAAAAAATCACTATGCCTCACTGACAACACAGGCGTTGGACGTGACAGACCACGCCGCAGTGCAACAACTTGCATCAAACCTCAGTGACACGCCCATTCACTTACTGATCAATAATGCCGGTCAATATGGTCCCAAAGGCTATCAGCTAGGAGAAACGGACACAGAGGCGTGGCGAGAGGTGTTAGCGGTCAATACCATTGCGCCACTAGTCATGGCTGAGTCGTTTATCCTACATCTCACGCTTGCCAACAATAGCGGACATACTCCTATTTTCGCCTTCATCTCATCAAAGGTGGGGAGTATGAGCGATAATCAATCAGGAGGGGGTTATATCTACAGAAGCTCCAAAGCCGCTCTAAACGCAGTCGTCAAAAGCTTATCAATTGATTTACGACCAAAAGGGATTCGCACCGTCGCCCTACACCCTGGCTGGGTACAAACCCAAATGGGCGGTCCTAATGCGCTGATTACCGCCGACATCTCGGCGCAAGGGCTCAAGCAAGTTCTCGATACACTCACCGACAGCCAAAGCGGACACTTTTTAGATTATCAAGGAAACACCATTGCGTGGTAGGCCTGTAGCGGTGGCGTTCAAATCGGGAAAAAGGTCATAGAGGCCATACTGTGTACCACTTGATTGATATTACGATTGGTACTGTCCGCCACCATCAGTGCCATCATATCTTGGATCAAGATCATCTGACTCAGTAAGCGCTCATAACTATAATTGGGGACACCATTTGCATTCATGCCGTTACTGAGCAGCAGCAAATGATCTTGATCATCACGACGGTTATTTAACAGCCACGCAATTTTTTCAAGGTTACGTGCACAGTTATAAAGCTTTTGCTGATCAATATCATCGAGTAAGAAGAACTCAGTCTGGTGATTATAGCTAGCGCTTATCATCCCAGTGACACCGGCCATCAGTGCGAATACACGATCACCCTCGAACTCAGTAGAAAATGCCAGCGGCAACAATGCAATGCCGTCCATTCCACCCAGCTCACGGAATCCATTCTGGGGACGCTGCTCCGCCATTAGCTGGTGAACGCGTTGGTCGATAGTCATTCCGGGCACTTTTTTTAGCTCTCTGGGATTACGTTTATAGAGCTTGATCAATAGTCGTTCGGTGATCTGACGAATTTCGGCGATATGAATATCGGTAATCAAATCCATATCTGATTTCGCAAGATTTTTTATATCAAACGGCCGTCCCAGCTTTTGTGCACATCCTGTTAGGCTGAGTATCAATAACCCCACCCAAAACCCGCGCATCATAGTGTTATCCTTACATCCTTTGTCGGCGCTAAGGATACGCATTTCACGCCCAGTCGTGGACTGAAAGAGATAACTTTGTATGGAATATCACATTTTTAGCTTTTTCGAGCATTCCCTTTTCGACTGCAGCATCACGCGTCAGAAGAACAAGATTGAGAAAATCGTTTTCTTGCCTCTGAATAGCCTAGTGTCAACGCAATAAATCAAGGCAATCCATCGCGATCACGCGTTCTTCATCGGTCGGGATCACCCAAACGCCCACCTCACTGTCAGCGGCTGAGATACAGATTTGGTTCAGTTGATTCGCCGATGCATCTAACCTGATGCCAAGCCAACCACATTGGCGCACGACACTGTCTCGTACGGGTGCTGCATGCTCGCCAACACCCGCCGTAAACACCAAATGATCGAGTCCTCCCAAGGCGGCAGTCAAACTCCCGATCTCTCGGGCGATACGATAACAATAATGGTCGATCGCCTGCTGGGCTCTGGGTTTATCACTACGTAATAATGTTTGCATATCACTGCTGATCCCAGACAAGCCTAACAGGCCAGACTCCTTGTAAAGGAGTTTGCTCACCTCAGCGACCGTCATTCCTTCTTCACCGATGAGATGTAAAACCAATCCGGCATCAATTGCGCCACAGCGCGTCCCCATGGGTAACCCTTCTAGCGCTGTAAACCCCATGGTCGATGCAATACTCTGTCCTGCTTGGATCGCACATAAGCTGGCACCGTTACCCAAGTGGGCCACAATCACACGTGCTTGGGGATCATAATTAGGAATCATGGAAGGTAAGCAACGGCAAATATAATCATAGGAAAGCCCATGAAAACCGTACCGTTGAAAGCCGCGATCGTACATCGCATAAGGCAACGCAAATTGGCGAGCCTCTAAAGGCTGCTTCGCATGAAAGGCGGTATCGAAGCAGGCAATTTGAGGCGTACCTGGCAATCGCTCGTCTAGCGCTCGAATGGGTGCGAGGCTATAAGGTTGATGCAATGGCGCCAAAGACGTCAATGCGCCCAGTAGCGTCACTTTATCCGGATCCAGGCGGGTGGCACAATCATAGTACATCCCCCCATGAACCACACGATGTCCGACCGCAATGAGGCGTTTGAGCACATTATGCTGCCCTAACCAATCGAGTAACGACATAATAGCCGCCTGATGATCGTTGGCCTCAGCCGGAGCAGTGGCATAGGTATGATTCCCGGCATGCATGATCACCGCGGTTCGTTCTGTCCCTAGTCCAGAGAACTGCCCCCGAAATACACAGACTTGCTGATCCGTGTTGTCAGAATTAGACATTTCGCCAGCGTCGAACAACGCAAACTTTAGGCTCGACGAACCACTATTGATTACGAGTATATTTTTCATCATCCACTAGACACGCGACTTATCGAGCGATTTTCGTTGATAGTCCGCCAGTAATAACGCTAGCGCGCTTGACGCTATTCGCGTTAAAGCGTCATCGGCTCGACTGGTTAACATAATGGGCACTCTTGCGCCCACCACGACACCAGCGCCTTTGGCATCGGCAAGATAGCTGAGTTGTTTCATCAGCATATTGGCCGCTTCTAGGTCGGGAGCCATCAAGATATCAGCACGCCCTGCCACTGGCGACTCAATACCTTTTGTTGCACGCGAGTCCTCAGAAACGGCACTATCAAAGGCCAGTGGGCCATCAAGGACCCCACCCGTGATCTGACCACGTTCAGCCATTTTGCACAGCGCGGCAGCATCAATCGTCGCATTCAACTTCGGATTAATCGTTTCAACGGCTGACAATATGGCCACTCGCGGATGGGCGTTCCCGATCGCATGCGCCAGCTCAATCGCGTTTTGAATGATATCGCGCTTTTGCGCGAGCCCTGGGTAAATATTGATCGCAGCATCGGTAATAAATAACGGTCTTGGATAGGTCGGAACATCGAATGCCATTACATGGCTTAAACAACGTTCAGTACGCAATCCTCCCTCACGTTTGACAACCTCGTGCAACAGTTCGTCAGTATGCAACGCGCCTTTCATTAATGCTTCAATTTGACCCGCTCGTGCCATTTGCACGGCGCGCTCTGCAGCCGCGTGACTATGCGGAGTATCGACAATTTCGAAGTCCTGAATATCCACTTCGGCGGTGTCTGCAGCGGCGAGAATTTTATCTCTTGGCCCCACCAGCGTTGGAATGATTAGTTGCTGTTTTGCCGACGCAACCGCGCCACGAATAGAACTGTCATCAACGGGGTGGACGACCGCCGTATGCATGGGATCAGGATGATCCGCTGCGGTAAGAATCGCGTGTAACTGCCCACGCTCAGACAAGCGCACTTCTGGCATAACTGTCCGTTGACGGCTTACTTTTTTAGTGGGGGCTAATACGCGTGCTTCGCCTTCGATGACCGTATCGCCGCGTTGATTTTCGCAGCGACAGGCAAACACAATATGATGGCGTTTATCGTCCATTTGGTCGACGCGTACGATTACTCGAAGTACGTCGCCAAGCATGACCGGTGCTTTAAAGGCCAACGTTTGGCCTAAATAAACCGTCCCAGGCCCGGGTAACTTGGTACCGAGCACCGTTGATATCAATGCGCCGCCCCACATGCCATGGGCAATAATCTCTTGGAAACGGCTGCTTTTGGCAAAGTCATCATCCACATGAGCAGGATTGACATCACCGGACATTATCGCAAAAAGCTTAATGTCCTCCATGGTTAAACGTTTTTCTAAAAACGCCTCATCACCGATTGAAATTTCATCGTACGTCTTATTCTCGATGACCTCCTCGTTATGTGTCCCTGTCATAGTAAGCTCCTTAATCGTCTATAACGTCGAAAAATACGCTGATTTAAAAACGAAGATGATGACCGGCGTCGACGTAGTGCGTTAGCCCTGTCAGTACACGCCCTGCATCAGCGGTAAGATAAACAACCGCATTCCCCACATCCTGTACCGTTGCCAGTCGACGTAACGGCGATCGCGTTTCACCGTCTACCGCCAACGCTTCAAATTCTTTTAATCCAGAGGCGGCACGCGTACGAATTGGGCCTGGAGAAATGGCATGAACACGGATACCTTGCGGCCCAAGTTCAGCGGCGAGATAGCGCGTGGTCGATTCGAGCGCGGCTTTAACCGGTCCCATCAAGTTGTAATTATCCACGGCTTTTTCTGCGCCATAGTACGACATGTTAAATAATGAGCCCCCAGCTGACATCAGAGGCTCTGCCCGCTTAGCCATGCGAATGAACGAGTGGCAGGAAATATCCATCGCGAGCGAAAAGCCTTCTCGAGAGCAATCCACCACCCGACCGTGTAAATCATCTAACGGCGCAAACGCGATCGAGTGAACAACAAAATCAATCCGCCCCCATTTTTCTTTGGCACGCGCAAATAGCGCATCCAATTGGTGGTCATCTTGCACATCACACAACATCATTTCAGGATCCCCCATTGACGGCTTCAGGGGGGTGACAAAGCGCTCTGCCTTAGGTGACCCATACGTCACCAGTACGTCTGCGCCTGCTTGGTGTAACGCTTGGGCGCAGCCAAAGGCAATGCTATTTTCATTCGCCAGGCCCGCCACAATGCCGACTTTACCTTCAAGTGAGAAAGGATGTTCCACGATGTTCTCCCTAGATTTATAACGAAAGCGTGAGCCGCTCCACGTGAGGCGTTCAACACATAGAGCAGTTACACTAAAAAATGTGCTGCCTACTTTAGAGGACTCACAAGCTTTTAACTTAGACCCAAATCAGGACTAAAGGCAAAATTATAAATGAAATGAGAAGCAATCTTTGTAAGAAAACAAGACACTTTTGCAAAACTTTAATGACAAGCCTGCACAATAGGCTCAATGGAGAGCTTTTACTCAATTTACGTAGGCGTGTGATAAATGAGCTCTGAGCCCATGACGAAAAAACGCCGCTTTTTATAGAAAAAGCGGCGTTACGCTAGCGTATATCGCGTGAATTTAAGCCAATTCGGCCATTACACATTTTGCAAGATCAGCCGGGCGATAGTACACGGACTTCATGACCTTGCCTTGACGAATCAATTTACCGTCAACCGTCACATCTGTTGCGCATTTGGCAATAATCCCGTCATCTTTCGGGCTTGCCACAACCTCAATGCCTTTTTTCTCATAGTAGGCTTGGGTATCCGCGAACGCCTGCGCATCGCGGCAAACTTTACTCATATTACTGCTATGCACTTCATCCCAACAGGTTATGAAATCGATCCCGAGTCGATTAGCAATTTGCAATAAAATATCAATCATATAACTGACTTCAAGTTGATCACGATACCCGCGCGACCCCATCTGTACGGCGCGTCCCATGAGGACATAAACACTGTCGACGATAGCATCAACTTGTTCAACCAGTGAGTCAGCCTCAGCCAGTTCGGTCATCTCCTCAACCGCCAATGCCGTATGAAGATCATCTGCTTTGTCATCTAATGAGGTTGGATCGTTACAAGGCAAATCAAACGTGATTCGAAAGGCTTCAATATCACGGTAAAGGTGGTCGTAAATCGCTTGATCGAGAACTGCAAATTTCATGTTTAAAGCCCTTTGAGAAACAAACACGCATGGCGTCATGCTGGTACACAAGGGGCAATACAATAGCACTGCTGGCGGGGAGTTAAAATCGATTGCGCAGATTCTTTAATATGACCTAGCGCTACAGCGCAAATATTACTCAAGCTTGGTGTCTACTCGCCGTTACCGTTTTATAATGAGAAAACACGTCAGGCGAATCTCGGCCAAAAGGATTGTTATTATGACCAAACGCTTATCGCTTGCTACGCTTTGTGCGGGCATGTTACTCGCCACAGCAGCACAGGCCCAAACATCGCCACTCAGTATCGGCGCTAGCGCCAGTGTTACCGATGTTAAATACGGATCTCAAACAGAGACAGGTCACACCTGGGAAGTGAATGGCACGTGGCGGCTGACCGATTATACCAGCCTGTATTCAGGGTATGGTGAAACCAGTGCCGACTTTGATAACGCCAATGGTACAGAAACAACGTTGACGTCCACCTATATTCCCGTTGGCGTACAAGTTAACTTCCCTATGACGATCGGCAGTGTCTACCTGCGTGGTGGGGGAAACTACTATCAAACCGAATTTGGGACGGATAAAGACATCGGTTGGGGCGCCAGCGGAACGGTTGGCTTTGAGTTACAACCGACTGTCGGTCCTAAAATGAACTTTGAGCTCACCTATGCCGATCGCGGCGATGCCGAAACGAGCTCCGTGAGTGTCGGTACCAGTATCGGCTTTTAACCGCTCATAGCAGGGTGCCAAACAACGGTCGTTACGATATAGATTACCACCGCGCGACATAACGCGCGGTGATATCATCGAAATACGGCAGACTACATGCCACCAGCAACATCAAATAAACTACCCGTCGAATAAGATGCATTATCTGACAGCAGCCAAGCAATCATTTCTGCTACTTCCAGCGTCGACCCCCCACGACCAAGCGGGATATTATCAGCCACACGCGCGACACGATCAGGTTCTCCTCCTGCCGCATGCATATTGGTATCAATTGGACCTGGGCGCACTGCGTTGACACGAATCCCTTCACGGCCCACTTCTTTCGCTAGCCCCATAGTCAGTGTGTCTAATGCGGCTTTGGTCGCGGCATAATCAACGTATTCATTGGGTGATCCGGTTTTAACCGCGGCGGAGGAAACATTAACGATAGCGCCGCCGTTACCACCACGAGATTGCGCCATGCGATGCACCGCCTCTCGGCAGCACAAAAAGGCACTGGTAACATTGGCTTGAAACATCGCGTTGATCCGCTCCGCATCCATACCGCTGACAGACGATTGCGGCAACATGATACCGGCATTATTCACCAATGCGGTGATATTCCCTAAGCGGTTATCCGCTTCACTGAACAACCGCTTGACACCTTCTTCACTCGACACATCGGCCTGAACGGCGATCGCGTTTACTCCAATCGCTTGAAGTTCATCAACAAGCGCAAAAGCAGATTCACTGTTGCTCAAATAGTTGATGCAAATGGCATAACCACGCTGTGCCAATAACTTCGCCGTCTCGCGGCCAATGCCGCCACTTGCCCCGGTTACAATCGCAACTGGATTCATTGCTACTCCTTTTCGCTCATTCTGCTGATACCGGTGGGTAGTATCCCATTCTCACTGCGCCCCAATGTTTACCTGCAACAAAGAGCGGGACAGAAAGGTCATGCATGACTTCACCGGTATCGCGCTTATAGGTTTGCAGCAGCATGGTATCAGTATGTTGCCCACAACGCCTACCTGTACGGTCATCAAATAAGCGTTTAGTCCGGTTACCGGTGATATCTTGCGCATAATCACCGGTTAATGGCTGACAAAAACGTTGATTATGCGTAGGAACATAACCGTTCGTGTCATTGGCTATCACGTAAACAATATTGTCATCGATGTCCAAAATAGGCTCTTGAATCGGCGGTAATAATCGATCACAAAACGTATCGAAACGGGTGGTGTATTTTTGTGGATGCGTATTGGCAATGGGTTGATAGTGGCGGTCAAACAAATCGGAAGGACTAATCTCGCCCTTCGCAAGGGCCTGTTCAAAAGCCGCTTCAATCCGATCTCGACATACACTCGCCGCTTTGAAAAAACGCTGATGAGGGCTAGCATCGGAGAGCTCAGCAAAAACCGCATTGGTTTTTTCTGCGGTATCCATTAATCCCTCGGCTTCTTTACTCAAGACCGTGACTTGCTCATCACTGATTTCAAGTCCAGATCGGACCTGTACCAGCGCGGATGCAATTTGCTCTAAACTGGCGCTATTCTGTGATGACCCATGGGCTATCTCTTTTACCGCTTCTTCAACCTGATCGGCTCCCGAAGAAAGCTCGGTTAAAATGTGCCCGACACGCTCAACATTTTCAGTGCCTGACTCGACATCGGATGACAAGGCTTGAATATGTGCCATCACATTACTCGACTCTGCCATAATGTGTTTTATGATTGTCGCGACTTCACTTGTGCTCTGTGAAGTCCGCTGCGCAAGCTGTCGTACTTCATCAGCCACCACCGCAAAACCACGCCCCTGCTCACCAGCTCGAGCGGCTTCTATTGCGGCATTTAATGCCAGCAAGTTTGTTTGTTCGGCGATATCATCAATAACTTGTGCGACGGCACTGACTTTATTGACGTTGGCGTCCAGAGCTTCAATTCGCGCAACCGTTTCGGCGGTTTTTTGGTTAATATCTCGCATCTCAGCAATGGATGCGGTCAGTTCATTTACACCCTGCTGACTAAGATCCCGCATACGAGTCACTTGCTCAACCGATTCAGTCTCGACTTGGCAAGCACGCGAAAGAGTTTGCTCAATATGTTGCGCTTTATCGGTAATCTCTACCACCGCAGAAAACTGCTCTGTCAAACGAGCCGTTAAAATGTCAGAGCGATGCGAGACTTCTGCGGCCGTCATCGCGTTCATTGTGGCACGCGTTGCTAATCGTCCAACGGTTTCAGTAGGAATGTCTAGTGTAGCGTTTTCAACTGCAGATTCTTGCTCGTGTCGCGGGAACAGATAGAGCTTTACGGCAAGACCTATGCCCACAGCTTGACAGGCCAATATCAACACAACCCATGTAAATTGCGCCGATACTACAACCCATCCTCCAAATATAGACAGCGCACAAACGACGCCAAATGCGACCCAAAATCCCATTTTGTTATCCACTACGATCCTTGTCATTTTCCACCTATAATCCTTATCTTTGGAACGGATTAGCACACTCAGTACGCTAAAAACCTAACGGTTACAGACACCTGCTAATACCGAGAGACTTTCAGCCTTGGTCCATTACAGATGCCATATTTTTTGGGTCATCGCGGTGAACACGATCAAATTTAGACTAAAGCCGTATGTCTAACATCTTGGGGATTAACTGTTGCGACGCAGTTGCGATACAAAAATAAATGCGACTCATAAACATCGAGAGTGTCTTTGTATGATAATTACCACAAACGTGATTAAATCCCACGCAAAATGCGCTAAGCTCTCCCTAGATTATTGTTATTAATGAGAGAACCATGATCCCCCATCGACGAATTCGCCAATCGATTCAGGCCTTTTTTATTTTAGTCACGATGAGCTTTTCGCTGGTATGGTTCTCATTAGCGGTGCTGCCAGAAAGCGAACAATTCGCCGTGATTTGGTACGTATCGGCTGCCGGCGCATTCGGGTTTAGCTGCTTTTCAGGCTACGTGAGGCTTGTCGCAGCCGCAGGCTTTTTCACCGGCGTCTTTTATGCCGATACCATGATGGGGATTCCCGCTTCACTCAGTGCCAGCATGGCGGCTGTCAACACTGCAACCGCCGGATTAGGTTGCACCATTTACCGATTAACGTACAAACGTTACGGTAACCCGTTCGAGAGTATGTGGCCCTTTATTCGAGGTTTAGCGCCCACACTTATCATCAGCCCTCTATTTGGTGCGACACTCGGTGCCAGTGTTCAGTCAATAGGAACCCATCAACCGTTCGATTACTTAGTACTTCGGTGGTTTATTAGCGAATTTGTCGGTTTTGTCGCCCTATTTCCTCTCTTGTTAGTCGTCAAAGAGAACCTCAGCGAACGACCTAATGATCGACTTGCGAAATCGAGCACGTTTTGGATCGCCTTGATAGCCCTGTGCTTGGCCGCGATCAGTACAATCAGCCTGTTGTTATATCTTTCACCTCACCCGTTTTTGGCGCTCACAGCGCTGTTTTTGTTGGCGGCAACACTGCAAAGTCGTCTGATTGGTTTAGGCTGTATCGCGTTAACATTACTAAGCTTTGACATTTTATCCGCCCTCGGTGCACTGACATTTCAAGTAGAAGCGGATCAAAAAGCCTCACTGTCTCGCATGGCGATGGCTGGTGCCGCCATGATGGTCGGGGTGATAATGACACAATTCGCATATAGCTATCGACGTCATCAAAAGCATCATCTGGAGCAACATGCGTTATTAACCCAAGCGATGCATAACTCCCTTATTGGTATGGCCATACTCGACCCTCGCGGCATCGTTCAAGACGCTAACGCGAGCCTTGCGCAGTTTTTTGCCTGTGAACCGCGTGTATTGCTTGGCTCCCATGTTTCTATTTTTACCCGCGAGCAAGATCAAGCGGCATTAAAAGACTATTTTAATGAACTGATCATGGGTCATACCGATAATAAACGGCTGGAGAAGCGCTTCCTGCGCGCGGATGGGGAGCAAGTATGGGGAAGGCTCTCTGTCACTGCGGTCCGTGACAAACATGCCGGCCATGTGACGCATCTCATCAGTCAAGTCGAAGACATTAATGCACTGAAAGCGGCACAGAGAGAGCAAAAACGCTGGCTAGAACGTTGGCGTTTTGCTTTAGATATCAACAAACTCGCCGTATTTGAACTGAATGTTCATACTGGCGTTATTTTGTTTTCAGGTTGGTCGGCGCCACTATTGGGGATCAGTGCAAAAAGCATCCAAACCTACCAAGCCTGGACCGCCCGAATCCATCCAGACGATTTACACGGCTGGGAGCAAGCCATGCGCCTGCTGGTTGAAGGGCGTACTGATCGTATGATCGAAGTATTTCGCTTTCAAAATGATCAGGGAGATTACCGATATCTACGGCAAGCGTCGGCGCGACAAACCGGTGAAGAGACAGAAACCGTGCTAAGTACGGTAATCGATGTCACCGAACAGCACCTAGCCAACCAACAAACCGATACCTTACGCCGCCGCCTTGAAGCCGCGACCAAAGCGGCTAACATTGGTATTTGGGAGTACAACGTCGCAGACGACACGCTCGAATGGGATGCGCAGATGTATGCGCTCTACGATATACCCGTCTCTGACGGTAAAGAAACATTGGCCACTTGGCAACATCGCCTCCATCCAGATGATGCCGATAGGGTCAAGCGTATACTCGGCAAAGCCCTCAAATATCAACAACGTATCGATACCCAATTCCGGATTCTCGATACTCACGGTCGAGCGCGTTACCTGCGTGCCCTTGCCAGTGTACAAATCGATGATAGCGGCAATACCATACGATTGATTGGCGCCAACTGGGACAATACTGAAATCAATGAACTCAACCAAACCCTTGCCCAAGAGCGCGAACAATTAAACGTAGTGATGAATTCCATCAACGATGCCGTAATCACCACCGACGACCAGGGTCATTTGGCCTATCTCAACCATACGGCGCAGCGACTGACTCTCAATGGTGAGGCTCGACCCCTTGGACAAACCATCGACGACATTTTCCAACTGTATCGTCAACAACAGCGCGTGTTGCTTTCGAGTTTACATAACAATCAAACCGCGACCTTTTTTGAAACACAGATAAAAGATGCCTACCAGCTTGTGTTAGCCAATGAGGAGCGCGTCTATGTCTCCGTGGCAGTATCGCCGTTAACCAGTCATCAAGGCTATGTGTATATTTTACGTGATGTGTCTGAAGAACATGCGTTAATGGCGCAACTCGACTACAACGCTAACCACGATCCACTGACACATTTACCGAACCGCCGGGCCTTTGAAACCATCATGGAAAGGCACCTTACACAACACCATGACGATACCCCGTCGGTACTTGCCTTTGTCGATCTCGACCTGTTCAAAATCATCAACGATTCTGTCGGCCACCATGCGGGCGACGATGTTCTCTGCCAAGTGTCTCAAGCATTGGCTGATAACATTCGCAGTGATGACACCGTTGCACGACTCGGCGGCGACGAATTTGCAGTCCTCCTCACACACTGCAATATGCGGGATGCCAAACAGACAATTGCCGATTTAATCAGTCGGCTCGAGAATCTATCTTTTTCTTATGAAGAGCGGATTTTCGCCATCAGTGCCAGCGTCGGCTTAGTCAATATCGGTGATGACGCCTTAACTCTGTCCGACTTAATGAGCCGCGCTGACGTTGCCATGTATGAAGCGAAGTCAGCGGGCCGTGGACAAATCGTCGACTATAACGATATATCAGGCTTCGCCCAAGGCCGCCACAACGATATGCAAATGGTCGGAAAAATTACCCGCGCATTGGCTGAGGATCGATTTACCCTGTATGGTCAACAAGTCGCTCCCGCGAAAGGACCAACCATTGAACACTGGTATGAACTATTAGTGCGGATGATTGACACGGATGGCAATATCATGAATCCGGGGCAATTTATCCCCGCCGCAGAGACCTTTGGTTACATTCGTGACATTGATGCGTGGGTGGCCAACTATGTGCTCAATACTCGCGCCCAAGAATTGGCCGACTCTGGCCTTAAATTTAATCTCAACCTCTCCGCGCACTCAATCAGCGATCCCAAGTTCCAAACACATTTGAAAGCCCTGTTAGCCTCATCCGTCTTTCCCGCTGAGCGCTTGTGCTTCGAGATCACAGAGTCAGCCTTAATTAGCCACTTAAATACCGCCGTTTCATTTATCGATGAGTTACGCGCCTATGGGGCTCACATCGCACTAGATGATTTTGGCGCCGGCCTATGTTCTTTCCATTACTTGAAACTCTTTAACGTTGATGTCGTGAAAGTGGATGGCCAGTTCGTTGCCAACCTCACCGATAACGAAAACGACATTGACCGAGTGATCCTCGAATCTATCGTCAGTATCTGTGACACCATGGGGTATAAAACTGTCGCGGAGTGGGTGTCTGATGAAGAAAAACTCGCGCGCGTACAAGAGATCGGCATTCATTATGTGCAAGGGTTTTTAATCGACTATCCCACGCCACTTGATACCTTGCTTGCCAACAAAGTATCGAACAAACAAAAAGGTGCTGAATAGGGTTGCGAGACGCCGAAAAGATAGGCAATTTAAGCTTTTTTGCTTGGACTGCCTGTTATGAATCAATACACGCTTGCAGGGTGTGGTGCAATCCTACTGTGGAGCAGCAATGTCGCATTGATCCGCCACGTGACCGAATTACTTGGCCCTGTAGGTGGCGCTGCCGCCATTTATACTATCGCGGCGCTCTGCTTAGTGGTTTTTGTCGGTACGCCCAAACTCAGCGATTTTCCACGTCGCTACTTGATTGTCGGCGGCGTGTTATTCGTGGTCTACGAATTATGCTTGTCGTTATCCCTAGCATGGGCTAATACGCGCACACAAGCGATCGAAATGGGCGTCATTAACTATTTGTGGCCGTGCTTAACCGTCTTCTTTTCCGTGCTTATTACTCGCCAAAAAGTCAGCCTTTGGCTTTATCCTGCCTTAATGATCGCGTTTTTAGGCGTTATCTGGACAGTAGGCGGCAAACAGGGGGTTTCTTGGCATCATTTAGTCGCCAATATTCACTCAAACCCATTGAGCTATATCCTGGCTTTCAGTGGCGCCATCATTTGGGCCATATATTGTAATCTGACCCGCATGAGTGCGCAGGGAAAAAACGGCATCACGTGGTTCTTTATAGCAACGGCCATCACACTCTGGGTCGGTTTTGCACTCTCTGATGCGCCTGCGCTTTCCGGTTCTTGGTCGGAGGCAGTTTATGTGCTCGTGGCCGGTGCGGCAATGGGAGGAGGTTACGGGCTGTGGAACCTTGGTATTCTTAAGGGCAATTTGGTGTTCTTAGCAACCTTATCTTATTTTATCCCGATCCTATCAACGTTTTTATCAGCGATTCTCTTGTCGACCGAGCTGACGCTCTCCTTCTGGCAAGGCGTGGCGATGGTGACACTCGGCTCATTGGCAAGCTGGTGGCTGACGCGAGCGCCGACCACCAGCAACAAGACCTCGAGTACCGCTAAATCACACTAGTGACGATGTATCCAGCCGCTCTTGCGGCTGGATACAGTTTACTGTGCCAAAGCTAACGCCGGTGTTGCCGCGCCATAATAGAGGCAAATACGCTGACCATTGATTTGTTCAACCTCAAACTCAATCTCGTAAATACGCTCCATCACTGGCTTGGTCACCACCTCATCAACGGGACCGCTCGATACCACTTCACCATCTTTCATCGCGACCATATTGTCCGCATAACAAGCGCTAAAGTTAATATCGTGCATCACGACCACCACGGCCTTGTTATATCGATGTGCCAGGTCTCTGACCGTCTTCATGATCGCCACCGAGTGACGAATATCGAGATTATTAAGCGGTTCATCAAGAAAGATATAATCGGTGTTTTGTGCCACCACCATCGCGATGAATGCCATCTGCCGTTGGCCCCCACTTAATTGATCAATAAAGCGGTCTTGTAACTCCGTTAATCCTAATTGAGCTAACGCTTCATCAATCACCGTATCATCATCTGCAGTCAGTCGCCCTTTAGAGTGGGGAAAACGACCAAATGCCACGAGCTCACGAACACGAAAGCGCATATTGACATTATTCGCCTGCCGCAACACCGCCAGCCTTTTTGCTAATGCCTCATTGCTCCATTCACTGAGCGGTTTATCGCCAATCAAGACTTCACCTGCATCACTGTCAGTGAGTCGACTCGCCATAGAGAGCAGCGTACTTTTCCCCGCACCATTTGGACCAATTATCGCGGTCACTTTACCCGGTGGGAACAACGCACTGGCCTGATTTACCACCTGGGTTTGCCCGTAGGCTTTCGACAATCCAATTAATTCAATCATAATGGTTAAAACTTGTTTTTCGTTAGCAGGTACAAGAAATAGCTTCCACCAACAAAGTTAATAATCACACTGACAGTGGTTTCAAACCCGAACCACTGCTCAACAACATACTGACCGGTTAACAACAAAAAAACTGCCAATACACTGGTCGCAAGAATCAAAAAACGATGCTGATAGCTCACAAACATTTGCCGAGCAAGGCTGACCACAATCAAACCAAAGAACAATACAGGCCCGACCAAAGCCGTCGATACCGCAATCATGATGGCGATGATCACCATCACCTTCAGTGTCAGTCCGCGCATATCGACGCCTAAACTGGTGGCATTATCTTCACCAAGTAAGCAAACATCCAGCTGATTGGCATAGCGGTAAAGCGCCAACAAACACAGCCCTAACACCGGCACACTGATATACACCAGATCGCGATTCGCATTGTTGAAACTGGCAAACATGGCATCTTGAAGTACCGCAAATTCACTGGGGTCAACTAATAAGGTGAAAAACTGGCTAACACTGCCAAACACACTCCCGAGTACGATACCAATTAACAGCAAGGTATAGACGTTAGCGCGATGCCGACGAAAATACAGCGTAAATAGCACGCTCGCCGTCACCGTCATCAATGCCACACTCACCGCAAAGTTTAAATAGGCATTCACCAAAAACAGACTGGTTGAACCAAAGATCACCAGTAACAGGGTTTGCAATAAGACGTACAAACTATCAAAACCAAGAATTGAGGGCGTCAATATTCGATTATTGGTGATGGTTTGAAACACTAATGAAGAGGCCGATATTGCGATCGCTGCCAGCGCAATCGAAAGCACCTTCGGCGTACGCCTAGAAAGAAAGTAAGCATAATTATCCGCGGTAAGGCCATGCCCTAAGAAATAACCGGCGACCAGTAAAACGCCCACCGCAACAAGAGAAAGTTTGAGTCCATCACGCATTGGCTTTATCCCTCATCACTAAGTAGATAAAGACCACACCACCCAAAATCGAAATGATCATGGCAATAGGGACTTCATAAGGGAAGATAATTACGCGGCCTAAAATATCGCAACTTAAGACCAGTACCACCCCCCAAAAGGCGGTCCAAGGCAAATTACGCTTAATGTTATCGCCCATGAACAATGAGACAACATTCGGCACAATCAGGCCAAGAAAAGGGATCACACCGACGATCATCACCACGGCCGACGACAACAAGGCAACCACCATGACACCAAACAGCACCACTTTTTGATAATCCAAACCAATATTCTTGGCGAAGCTTTCTCCAATACTGGCGGCGCTAAATTGGCTCGCATAGGCATAGGCCACGGCACATACAGGCATGGCAACAAACAAGATTTCATAATTCCCCGCCAACACCGATGAAAAATTGGCCACCGTCCACGCTTGTAAGGTTTGAATCAAATCGTATTTGTAAGCCAGGAACTGAGTAAGAGACGAAACCACGTTGCCGTACATAATCCCGATCAAAGGAACAAGCACGGTATTTTTAAATTTGAGGCGCTGTAAGAAACGGACAAATAGCCAAGTACCTGCCATCGCCGTACCGACAATCACGGTCAGGTCAAGCCATTGGTTTGCACCACTAAAAACCACGAGCGTAACCACATAGCCAAGCAGCGCACAATCAATAGTGCCCGTGGTATCTGGGGAGGCAAAGCGGTTTTGACAAATCTGCTGCATAATCAGGCCGGCCACACTCAGCCCAGCCCCGGCAAGACAAATAGCCAGCAGGCGCGGAATACGACTGGTGGTAAAAATGGTCCAGGCTTCTGAATCACCGGCCCACAAACTATCCAAAGAAACGTGGGCGACACCGATAGATATCGACAATAGCGCCAGCACCATAAGGATAGGAATAGAAAGATACTTCACAACACGACTACCGTTGGGTCTGAAACCACAAAGACCCGGGAGAAGCCCGGGTCAACTTTTATCTGTAAAAAAGCGATCTATAAAGAAAGCGATGCGTCATCAAAAACGATTAAAGTACGCGATTGACATCGTCGATCATTTTATCCATCGCCGTCATCCCAGCCATGGTGATATACCAAGCGGTTGGATCTAAGTAGCTGATACGTTGATTTTGGTGCGCCGGTGTCTTATTTACCAATGGGTTATCGAAACGCGCTTTGGCTTTTCCCTGTCCCTCACCAATCGCTTGCTCACGATCAAGCACCAGCAACACATCTGGATTGGCATCGGCAATGTATTCAAAAGAAATCAGGTTGCCGTGAGAGCCAGCCACTTCTACGTCATCACTTTTCGCAGGTTTTAGTCCCAGCTCGTCAAAAACCAGACCAAAGCGGCTTTTCTCACCAAACATCGCCACTTTACTGCCGTTGCTCATCACCATAAGCGCGTTGAAGTTATCTGCCACCGCTTTTTCATGTGTTTGTGCAATTTTGGTATTTACCTGGTCGATAATGGCTTCCACTTTTTCTTGTTTGTCGAAGACATTACCCAGCATGCGCCAGTTTTGCTGAACACTCTGCCAATAATGGTCATAATCGGCTTGGAACATAATGGTTGGCGCAATTTCTTCTAATTCACTCATCAGCGACGCCATACGCGCCTCTGCGATGATCAAATCCGGTTTCGCCGTAAAGATTGCCTCATAATCAGGCTCTTTAACGGTCCCTACCGCTACATACTTATCATCTTGGTAAGTTTTTGCTAAGTAATCTGGCATCAATGATTTCACCACACCTACAGGTTCAACCCCCAGGCGGTCAAGCACATCGAGGCTGCCTTGCCCAAGCACAACCACACGCTGCGGCACACCGTCAATCTCAACGGTGCCCATGGCATGGTGGATGGTTTTTGCAGCAGCGTGACCACTTAATACCAAAGAAACGGTTAAAAGAATGAATTGGAAAAATGAACGAAAAGCTTGCATAGCCCTTTCCTCGCAAAAATTGATGGCAGCATGCTAACGCAGTTAAAACGCCAAGTCACGAATAGAAGTGAGAATTATTCATATTCATAACTCTATTGATAAAGCCGGATCAACACACCATCACGATAAGGGCGTCAGTTACTAAAACTGTTTTGATCTTGCGCAAAATAAAGACAGATATCAGCCAGTGTTGTGTCTATTTCCCGTTTTTATCCGCGAATAAACCATCGAATCGGACCTATTTGGTTACAACGCAAGCGATTGCACCGACACTATCAACATATTTAGTAATCATTGGCCGGTTTACGGGTTAACATGGATATAGTTGTGATCAAGATCGCGCGGATATATGCGCTGGTTACATACACTAGACTCATCTCGAGCGGTATGACTGAAACGATAATTAAAGACAGCTAAGACTGTCGCAAATTCGGTACCGGATTGAGCTGAACTGCATCTAACGAGTTGTTTGAGGGTTATAATGAACGAAATTTTACTTGCGGTCGTCGCTGGCGCCATTGTTGGCTTTTTCTTCAGCGCGATCAAGTTACCATTGCCTGCTCCCCCGGTGATTTCTGGGATCATGGGCATCGTTGGTATCTACCTTGGCGGCATGGCTTATCAAGCCGTGATCGAACGCTTTTTCTCTTAACTTTAGATAATTGGAGCACACTATGGCTACCCCACATATTAACGCTGCAGACGGCGCATTTGCTGAAACAGTCCTGATGCCAGGTGATCCACTGCGCGCGCAGTACATTGCCGAAAACTTTCTAGAAAACGCGGAACTGGTCACTGATGTCCGTAATATGTTCGGTTACACCGGCACTTACAAAGGCAAAAAAGTATCGGTAATGGGTCACGGTATGGGTATCCCATCGTGCTCCATCTACGTCCATGAGCTGATCAAAGATTACGGTGTTAAAAACGTCATTCGCGTCGGCAGCTGTGGCGCAGTAAAAGATGATGTCAAACTGATGGACGTGATCGTTGCACAAGGCGCTTCCACCGACTCAAAAGTAAACCGCACCCGTTTTGCCGATCATGACTTCGCCGCTATTTGTGATTTCCATCTTATGGAAACTGCCGTTGGTGAAGCGCGTAAACAAAACGTCTCTGTGCGCGTTGGTAACGTATTCTCTGCGGATCTCTTTTACAGCCCAGAAGCCGATCTGTTCAACAAAATGGACAAACTTGGCATTCTTGCCGTTGATATGGAAGCAGCGGGTATCTACGGTGTTGCTGCAGAGCTAAACGCGCGTGCTCTCACCATTCTGACCGTGTCTGACCACATTATTCGTGGTGAAGCACTGAGCTCAGATGAGCGTCAAAAGTCGTTTAATGAAATGATGACTGTCTCGCTCGAGACCGCGATCAACCTGTAAATGTGGGTTGGAGGAAACGTGCCAAGCGGTAAACTGCCACCCGCTGCCGGTCAATTGCAGCTGAATTTTTGTAAAACCTTGACCTGTCCTAACTTTGGGTCAATGGATGAGCAAGATTATTTGGTTCAGCGCTCT
The DNA here is from genome assembly GCF_001995405.1 of Salinivibrio sp. AR640. Taxonomy (NCBI): domain Bacteria; kingdom Pseudomonadati; phylum Pseudomonadota; class Gammaproteobacteria; order Vibrionales; family Vibrionaceae; genus Salinivibrio; species Salinivibrio sp. AR640. The sequence goes on from NZ_MUFD01000003.1 coordinate 106,962, forward strand.
AATCCGGCACGCCCAACGCTAGTATGCCGAGAATGCGGGGCGTTTCCTCCTCTGCTCAACAACCAGCAAGTTCATGCCGAGTTGATAGCCCAACGTCAACTCCATGCAGATGGACTATGTGCCTGTACCAACCCCGCCTGTGAGCACTTAGGTAAGCCAGTCTTAACCTACCGTCACTGTTACCATGCCTTTGGCTACAGCGGCGATAGACAACGTTATCGGTGTAAAGGCTGTCAAAGTACCTTTGTCGACCGTTGGTCTGGGATTAACAAAAAGAGTGAGCTGCAACAAAAGTTGCTGGCCTTCCTTTTCACGGGCCATACCGTGCGAGAGATCTGTCGTCGGCTTTCTCTCAATCCAAAGACCTTTTATGATCACCTGAATCAAATAGCTGCGCGTTGTCGACAAAAACTTGCCGCGTACGACACACGCTTTTTATCTGATACCTCAACAGGCCACCTCGCGAGTGTTCATGCACCGCTGCAACCTAACAGCGAAAATGGCGTACAATGGCTAGCGACCGGAGAGGCGCATAGCGGCTATATTTTGCTTCAAGATGTCAACTATCATTCGTATGATCATGACCATCTCACCGAGCATCATGACCCGTATCAAGACGCTTGCCGCTTTATGGCGACCACCAATGCAGGCCAGCGCTCGGAGCCAACACCGCGCCCTGACGGCTTACTGGGTCGCGTTGACGCAAAATACCGAGAGGTGTTTTCACGCTCAAATGTGGAAGACCCTTACACCCAGCCGTTGCACTTTATTTACCCTAATCGTGGTACCCTGATTCGTCCTCAGTACACCACCTATGCCCATTATTTAAACCTCAAGCCTTTTATTGATCATTGGCAACACATTGTGGTGTTTTCTCCGCAGGAGCCCTTATTGCGCTCGGCTTGTTTATCCGTTTTTGAAGCCGATATTCGTGACAAACGGGTAAGCCATGTTTACGTCGAGCAAGATCCTTATTGGCAACCCGGCTCAGAGCCAGAAAAAATTGATATTGTGTTACTCAGTTGGTGGCGCGATCGCTGGGCGTTTACGCGTAGCGGTGCAGGGAGCAAAGCCATTTGCGATCATGGGCAAAATAAGGGCAGAGAAGCCTATTGGTTAACCCATGCAAGCTGTGATGCGATGAAGAAATATCAACAACACTTCCATCAGCAATTTGCACTGTTGGTTAATGAGCCACGACGCCGATTACGCCCTGGAGGGTTACTGCCGTTACTTGATATTTACCGTGCCTGGCACAATTTGTGTTGGCAAGATCACGCCCACGTCACGCCTGCTCAGCGTCTTGGATTAACCGATCGCCCGCTCACACTCGCGGACCTCATGCTTTAACGTCTCACCGCCCGATTGTTATCGATAGTTCAACCTAACGCCCGCGTCGTCTCCCTTGACGATATCGCTGTTTCGCGTTATTTATCTCGATACTAAAAATCCAGTCACGAGGATATAAGTATTGGATATTCAACTGCTGCGTACATTTATTGAAGTCAGCAAGACCCGCCATTTCGGTCATGCGGCGGATAATCTTTATCTGACCCAATCCGCAGTCAGCTTTCGTATTCGCCAACTCGAAACCCAGTTAGGCACCGCACTGTTTATTCGTCAGCGCAATAATGTTCGCCTCACAGAAGCAGGTGAGCGTTTATTTCCCTATGCAGAAACTATGCTGCAAACTTGGCAACGTGCGCAACACGATGTCAGTGCCATACAAGCCGCCAGTAGCCAATTAACATTTGGGGCGTCACCGATGTTATGGGAGCTTGATGGCGTAAGCGCATGGATAAATCAGATAGGTGCAGACCATACCGACTGGCTACTCCGTGCTGAATCAACGCCAAGGCAATTACTCGCTCGCCATTTAATTGAGAAGCGCATCGACGCGGGCCTAACGTCAGAGTTACCAAAACTTGAAGGGCTGCAGTCTCATCACCTTGGCAATTATCAATTACAGCTGGTCAGCCACGTCGCTCATCTTCACCTGGATAAGAGTGATGAGCTACCGCTTATCTATCTTGACTGGGGCACACAATTTGCGAGTGCACAAAGCCAAATAGCGCAGTTACAGCGCCCACCGGTGTTACACACCCAGTCGTGCCACCTGGCGTTAAACTATTTGCTCACACATGGCGGCATCGCATTTCTGCCTTCCTTGGCGATTCAACAGTACCTAGACAGCAAACGACTTCATTTAGTTGATAAAGTACAAGCGCTTACCCATCCTCTTCACCTTATCTGGCTGACGAACAACGATAAAAGCAATTTAATCAGTCAGTTAATAGAATCAAACGGTCAGCTTTACGCCGGTTAAAAAAACGGTCGTTTGCGGCGAATTTCACTAGTCGGTGGGGCATTTTTCGGCTATCTTAAAATTGTTAGGCAACAACATACTGCCTAATCATCCGGCTACACGTAGCCTTAAAAATCAACAAGCGTTAGGAAAGCACCACCATGGCACAGTGGGATCAATGGTTAAAACACGGCTCTCAACAAAAAGAGAAGTTTAAATCTCGCCACCACGACGATTTTGATGACGATATGTCACACGGCAAAAAAGGCAAAAAACGTCAAAGCAAACGCGCGCACCGACCTCAGCAAGAGGACAGCTACTTCGGTGATGACCGCTAACTGCGTTGATACGTTTGTCGTCAAAATTAAAAAAGGCAATGCGTCGGCGTTGCCTTTTTGTTGCCACTTATCACCGAGACGGTGTTAGGCTTGCATCGTTCGCCAATGGGTATCGAACGCCGTTAATACGGCATGCGTCGTTTGCCACAATGGATTTTGCTTAAGTGTCTGCCAATCAATCGGCGTCCGTACCCGGAGTGCATCTGCCATTGGCACGGATTGAATCGGTAATGCATCTAAAACCGACACCGCACTTGCGCGATCATTGCAGATCAGCGTCATATCACACCCTGCATCCAGTGCTGCCTTAGCACGAGAAGGGGCATCACCAAACACATGCGCCCCACCCATGCTTAAGTCATCCGAGAAGATAATCCCTTTAAATCCGAGTTGCTGACGCAAAATATGAGTTAGCCAATAGCGTGAGCCACTGGCAGGCTGTGTATCATGCTGCGGATAGACCACATGCGCAGGCATAACCGCATCCAATAAGCCTTGTTCAATAAACGCTTTAAAAATAGCGAAATCAGACGACTGCAGAATATCACGCGGATCTTCAGGGGTGACTAAATGAGAGTCTTCTAACACAGCACCATGCCCCGGAAAATGCTTCCCGGTAGTTGCCATGCCGGCACGGCGCATACCCATTGAAAAGGCGCTGGCGTATTGTGTCACCACCTGTTGTTCTTCACCGAACGCGCGATCTTTAATGGCGGCACACGCAAAGCCGCGATCAAGCACAGGTGCAAAGCTCAAATCAATCCCATGCGCAATTAACTCGGCGGCCATCAACCATCCGGCTTGCTCAGCCATCTCTGTGGCTGCACCAAGTGCATGATAAGACTGTGCGGCCGGGATCGGCGTAAACGCTTCTCGAAAGCGTTGAACGCGTCCACCTTCTTGATCCACACCAATCAAGATATCTCGGCCTGCCGCCGCACGAATAGACTGTGTCAGTGCGCGAAGCTGCGCGGAATCGTAATAGTTGCGGGCAAACAAAATCACGCCACCGACGCTCGGATGCGCGAGAATTTCTTTCTCTTCATTATCGATTTGCTCTGCGTGCACATCGAGCCAAACGGGTCCCATTATGTCTCCTTCATCCTGCGTTTATCACAGACGAATAATCAAGCACTTTGCGAGATATCGCAATCTGTTTATACTCGCTGTTTGTGTATACCCATTGCGCATTACTGCTATCGTACCGTCGTCATTATGCAAGGAACAGCCACATGTCATACTCTGGAGCCGATATCTATATTGGTGTCATGTCAGGAACCAGTTTAGATAATATCGATGCCGTCGCTGTCAGGTTTACCCAAGCCGGTCAGGTCGAGTCAATTGCGCGATACAGTGATCCGATACCGCAAGACATTAAAGCCACGGTGATTACGTTAAGCCGAGATCACCCTGTGTCAGTGACAACGCTCGGTGAGCTCGATCGTCGCTTAGGCGAATGTTATGCCGCGGCGATTAATACCTTGCTCGAACACGCCGCCTTATTGCCTAAGCATGTCGCCGCGATAGGCTGTCATGGACAAACGGTGTATCACCAGCCAAGTGGGGATTACCCGTTTACCATGCAACTTGGCGACGCTAATGTGATTGCCGCTCGAACCGGTATTACCACTGTTGCCGATTTTCGTCGCAAAGATATGGCGTATGGTGGCCAAGGTGCACCACTGGTGCCCGCATTTCATAACGATTACTTTTCCGATAGCGAACAACCGACTGCGGTGGTCAATATCGGCGGCATCGCTAATGTCTCAATGATATGCCCTGATCGCCCGTTATATGGCTACGACACCGGACCCGGCAACATGCTAATGGATGCGTGGACACAACGACATCGCCATCAAGCCTATGATCGAGATGGTGAATGGGCGGCAAGCTGTGCGCCTTATCAGCCCCTGCTCCAACGGCTACTGTCGGATGCTTACTTTTCTCGCCCTGCGCCCAAAAGCACAGGTCGAGAATATTTTAACCTCGACTGGCTCGACCGTCAGTTGCTCGCGTTTTCGCTCTCCCCCGATCAGGTACAAGCAACACTTTTGGCACTCACCGTTGAGAGTATCGCCATGGCCATACGACCGCTAAAGCGCGGACGCATCTTTGTTTGTGGTGGGGGAGCACATAATCAAACGTTAATGCTCGCGCTGCAACAAGCCATGCCCAACTGGGCAATCGCTCAAACCGATGAAGTCGGGATCCGTTGTGACGATATGGAAGCCATTGCCTTTGCATGGCTTGCTAAACAAACACTCAACCACCAGCCTGGCAACGTCCCTGCCGTGACCGGCGCCAGCCAAGCGTGTTGCTTAGGTGCCATCTATCTACCCTATTAAGGAACATCAATGACAGCCCCCAGCGTCGAGCAACTCAAGCATTTATTATCCGAAACGCGTAATCCCCACACTTACGGACTCGATCAGCAAGATACACTTGGCTTGGTGACCATGATTAATGCCGAAGACCAAGGCGTCGCACTTGCAGTCCAATCACAACTTCCCGCTATCGCTGACGCTGTCGACCACATCGTAGCCGGGTTTAACGCGGGAGGCCGGCTTATCTATATTGGCGCGGGCACCAGTGGACGCCTGGGTGTATTAGATGCCGTTGAGTGCCCGCCTACATTCGGGGTCGGACATGAACAGGTAATTGGCCTTATTGCCGGAGGCGAAAAAGCGATGTTTATCGCCCAAGAGGGAGCGGAAGATGATCCAAAGGCAGGTGTCGCGGATCTAGACGCCCAACACCTCAGTTCGAAAGATGTTGTCGTCGGTATTGCCGCCAGTGGCCGAACGCCGTATGTGGTCGGCGCGCTTGAATTTGCTAAGCAACAAGGTGCTGTCACCATCGCCTTATCATGTAACCCCAACGCCGCGATCAATGCGCATGCTGATATCGCGATAACGCCCGAGGTCGGCCCAGAAGCGCTCACCGGCTCAACCCGTATGAAGTCTGGCACCGCGCAAAAGTTAGTACTAAACCTATTAACCACTGCCGCCATGGTCAAAATCGGTAAGTGTTATCAAAACTTAATGGTCGATGTAAAAGCCACCAATCAAAAACTGGTGACACGCTCAACCCTGATCGTGATGGAAGCGACAGGTTGTGATGAAGCGACCGCGGTTCAGGCTCTGTCCCATGCCGACGGTGAGGTTAAGGTAGCCATTTTTATGGTGTTAACCGGGCAGGACCCGCATTTAGCAAGAAAGCATCTTGAGCAAGCCAACGGACATTTACGCGATGCACTCGCGATGACGCTACAAAACTGAACCTCATAATATCCGTCGCTCTTGCGAACGGTTTACGCTTTTTGAGATCCACCTACCCAGATGAAGAGCGCCGATTTCGTTCACGTATCACTGTACTCGGCTGCGCACTGTCCATTCGTTCCACGTACGCTTGGTATTGGCTAAACGGTAAGGGGCGTGAATAGTAGTAGCCCTGCGAAACGTCCACACCATAACGCCGAAGCAAGCTCTCGGCCTCTTCACTCTCAACCCCTTCGGCAACCACCATCACCCCTAACGATCGCGCCATATCGGTGGTTGCACGAACAATACTTTGGTGGCGGCTACTTTTGGGAAGATCTCGCACGAAGCTGCGATCAATCTTAAGCTCAGTGAAAGGCAATTGAGATAGAAAGTACAAAGACGAATACCCTGTCCCGTAATCATCGATAGAGACTTCAATACCGTTTGCCGATAGATCTGCAATCAACTGCTTGAGCCAATTGTAATCTTCCACCATGATCGATTCGGTCAGTTCGAGTGAAATTAAATTCGTGGGTATATGGCACTCTCGAGCCAGTTTAACCACACGATTGGCCAAATCAGGGATATAGATATCAGACGCACTAATGTTGACCGAAAGCCGACGACAGTGGCCACGGTTAATAAGCTGCGCTTGCTGCTGAAAAGCACGCTTAATCACCCAAAGGGTAAGACTATTAATAATCCCGACATCCTCGGCCATTCGTACAAACACCTCAGGCGATATCTGGCCATACTCTGGGTGCGTCCAACGTGCCAGCACCTCTGAGCCATGGATAGAGCCTGTGCGTAAATCAATTTGCGGTTGGTGATAGAGCTCCAACCCATCATTCTCAATCGCATCTTTTAAATCCGTGACGAGCGAGACATGTAGCTGATGGTGTCGCTGCTCATGAGAATTAAAGTGCGCATAGCTGCCAACAAAAGGACGGTGCTGGTCAATGGCATTTAACGCTCGGCTAATGAGTAATCCTGGATGCTCACCATCGGTTGGATAGTGACAAACACCGATACGCACATTGACTTGCGTAACAAAGGATCCCACGCATAAATCACCATTTAAGCTATCAACTACAGCAGTTAGCACCTGGTCACACGTCTTGCGATCCACATCCTCAATTAAAAAAGCAAACACCCCTTCTTTTAGGCAGCCCAGGCGGTGGCTGGGCATATCACTGTCCGTTTTGATCGCTTGTACCGGCTGAACCGCTAAGGTGTCATTCATACGTGCAGCAATCGCATTGATATATTCATCGCGTGCACTTTCATCTAGATAAGGCAATAAATTGTTATAGTTATCAATCGATAAACAGCACAAATTGAAATTGTTGTTGCGGCTAATGAGGTCGCTGATCACCATGTGCAATACGTTGTTATTAGGAAGGCAACTCAAGGTATCATGAGTCAGCGCTCGCATTTCCTGCATCCTTTGAAAACGAAACCGCTCGGCAACCGCCAGAGAAAATAGAATCATGGTTAGCGCAAGCGCTAGCATCAAGACATAACTTGACAACAGAGTGTACTCAATGTAATTCAGCATCAGTGCGTAGAATGTCAGTCCGCCAGCCATTGCGGGTAGCCAACACAAAATAAATAGAAACAACCAGTATTTACTCGGCTGCCATTGCTGCCACAAGTAATAAATAATCACTCCGTAGACTGGGATTTGCGCAATGAGAACAAAAGAGGCAGACATATAAGCCGGCGTAATAAAGCTCAGTAATGCGAGACCGAGCAGCCCACCCGTCGTGATTAAAAATAGAGATCGCGCGCGTTGATGAATAGGACTACGCGTAAAATCTAAGAAAAAATAGGTAAACCATAACCCGACCGTTAATAAACAAACAGTGAGTGCCACCAAGTGATTACTGATAAATATCTGGACAAAATCAGGGACAAAGTAACGACTAAAGCCATGATTCACACTCACCACTAACGCACTCAACACAGTTGCAAACACATAAATTAAGTACACGCGCTGCCGACTGTATACATAGACACCGGCGCTATAGAGTGCCATCAGCATGGCAAAACTCATAAATCCGCCCCATACCAAATGCAGTGATTTGGCGAAATGGTCATAGCGCCCATGATCCATCACCCATAGTGGCATGGTTGCCATGTCTCGTGACGTTACTTTGATCAAAAGCTGATTAGCATGCTCAGGGAGCAAGGTCACGGGCACTGAGGACGGTAAGGGCAAGCGGTTCAGTCTTTCTGGTGTAATATCGCCAGCTTTTACACGCGAGCGAATCTGTTCACCATCGAGGACGTGATAAGCGTCAAGATAATCAATTGAAGGGTTATCAGTGATCACATGTATCGGCCGCTCAGTGAGGCCCGTATAATCAAAGCCGATGTTGATCCAGTACGTTTGGTAAGCTAATTTCCATGGAATGTGGGTTGGCTCTGATACCGACGTGAAAGGGGCATGTGCCATCACATAATCTAGTGATAGCTCGTTCGTCTCGTCAACAAAGTAACTATAGTTTACGTCAAGAAGAGGCTGCTCTTCGGTCGTACCCTCACTGAGATCAGCAATCCACACCCCGAACGTACTCAAGGCGAGTAATGCGAGCAATGTCGCCCCCCAGATCAGGGGTTGTCGTGATTGTAGTGCGTGCATCAAGCCACACTCCCTTAGCCAAAGACAAGCTCGTCATCATGCTATTTTTCTACGTAGCCGCGAGTCTCTTCTACACAGCCGCTAGTAGTTTTGTTTGAACGAGCACTAATAAACTTAGATAGCAATGGCTACTTTTTCAAACAGAGCACACCACGCATTCTCGTTTGCTCGCGATTTCAACGATATTCTCGTCAATCGATAACCGAGCACCGTAACAGCTTATGAACATTGGTATCGCGACAGAACATTTGTTCGTTTTGTATAACAGGCGTATACTGGTAAGCATTGCATTCATCGTGCCTTTAAACGCAACCTAAGGTACCGTTCAGTCGCGAGACCATCGAGCATGAGCATATCAACGCCCCCTGATCACTATCACGAAGACACCGACTTATTAACTGAAATCGCCATTTTGTACTATCAACAAAGCGCGACTCAGGAAGAAATTGCTCGCAAATATAAAATCAGTCGCCCCAAAGTAAGCCGTCTTTTACGTAAAGCGCGTGAAGAAGGTATTGTAGAAATCACGGTCAAATTCCATCCCGTACACAGTGCCCAGCTCGAACAGCGATTGATGGCCAGGTTTAACCTTAAACGCGCCTTAATTTCACTCGACCAACCGAGCGCCGAAGAACAACGTACACAAGTCGCGACCTTGGTATCCTCTTATCTTGACGGTAACCTTAACGATGGCATGGTGGTTGCGGTGGGCCAAGGTCAAAATGTCGCAGCGGTCGCCGATCACCCGGGTGTTGTCTCGCATCGTCAAGCCCGGTTTGTTTGCGCAATAGGCGGCACACACCGCAGCGGTGACGCGTTTAATGCCGATCATATCTGTCGACGATTAGCCAAAAAGTTTGGGGGGAGCAGTGAAACCCTATACGCCCCAGCGTATGTGGATAATGAGTCGATTCAACAGGTGTTCGTGTCCCATCCGAATATCAGTGAAACCTTGAACCAGGCCAGAAAAGCAGAGTTTGCACTGGTCGGCATTGGCGATATGGATGAGAATAGTCATATGGTCAAATTGGGTTGCTTTACCGCACGCGAGTTTGTTGAAGCACGGGTGAATCATGGTATTGTCGGAGACATCGGCGGTTTTGATTTCTTCCGACTTGACGGACAACCCACGGATAACCTGATGCGTGGTCGTGTGGTTGGACTGGCGATGCCAGATTTGGCACGTATTCCGAGTGTTATTGCCATGGCGAGCGAGAGCCGCAAAGCCTTATCGATACTCGGTGCGCTGAGAACGGGCGTTATCGATGTACTCGCGACCAGTGCAAGCTGCGCAATGGCCCTGCTGAATATGTCGGAGCCTGCACCTGATGAAAGCGTGTTCACATTTCAACAGGATGAGTAAATTCGTGACAAAAGAGTGAGACGTAACTCTCTTTATATCGCAATACAATTGACAAGTGGCGTAAAAAACTCAAAGATCGTCACATCATTTGCTCAGACGCGTTGCATCTGTTCATATTCAGATCAAGCGTTAGCACGTAACTCGGCGTCTGGGCCTACCACGTAAAGAAGGTGAGTGAAGATGAGCAACAAACTGGACCAACTCCGAGCCCTAACCACCGTTGTCGCAGACACAGGCGATATCGAAGCGATTAAAAAGTACCAACCGCAAGACGCAACCACCAACCCTTCGCTGATCCTGAAAGCCGCGCAAATCAAAGAGTATGCGCCATTGATTGATGAAGCGATTGCGTATGCGAAATCACACAGCAGTGATGCCGACCAACAAATCGCCGATACCTGTGACCGCCTCGCAGTGAACATCGGTAAAGAAATTCTTAATGTCATTCCTGGTCGCATCTCCACAGAAGTCGATGCCCGTTTATCCTATGACACCGACGCAAGCGTTGCTAAAGCACGTAAGCTGATCAGCATGTACAACGAAGCGGGGATCAGCAACGATCGTATCCTGATCAAACTGGCTTCAACCTGGGAAGGCATTCGTGCCGCTGAAATCCTGGAAAAAGAAGGGATCAATTGTAACCTGACGCTATTATTCTCGTTCGCACAAGCACGTGCCTGCGCAGAAGCCGGCGCTTACCTGATTTCACCGTTTGTTGGCCGTATTATGGATTGGTACAAAGCCAAAGAAGGCCGTGATTTTGAGCCTGCAGAAGACCCAGGCGTGAAGTCCGTTACCACCATTTATAACTACTACAAAGCACACGGCTACGACACCGTTGTGATGGGCGCAAGCTTCCGCAATGCCGGTGAGATCCTAGAATTAGCCGGCTGTGACCGCCTCACGATCAGCCCACAATTGTTGCAAGAGCTAAGCGATGCTGAAGGCGATATTCCTGTGAAGCTAAAAGACACAGGCGCCACCGAGCAACGCCCAGCAGCAATGACCCATGCGGAATTCTTGTGGGAACACAACCAAGATCCGATGGCCATCGAAAAACTTGCTGAAGGCATCCGAAACTTCGCGGTCGATCAAGGTAAACTTGAAGACATGATTCGCGAACAACTGTGATCCAACCCAAAGCGTGATTTAACACAATAAAAGCGGTTTAGGCCGCTTTTATGATATCGTTTTCTCTTATTTCACCTGTTCAACCTGTAGGTAAACACATGGAACGCAAAATGTTAGCCAACGCCATCCGCGCCCTTGCGATGGACGGTGTTCAAAAAGCCAAATCTGGTCACCCAGGCGCCCCAATGGGCATGGCCGATATCGCCGAAGTATTGTGGCGTGACCACATGAATCATAACCCGCAAAACCCAGATTGGGCTAACCGTGATCGCTTTGTGCTCTCAAACGGCCACGGCTCAATGTTGATCTATTCATTGTTGCACCTGACTGGCTACGATCTTGCTATCGACGATCTGAAGCAGTTCCGTCAATTGCACTCGAATACCCCAGGCCACCCTGAATATGGCTATGCACCGGGTATTGAAACCACCACTGGCCCACTCGGCCAAGGGATTACCAACGCCGTCGGTATGGCCGTTGCTGAAAAAGCACTGGCAGCACAATTTAACCGTGACGGTCACAACATCGTCGATCACCACACCTACGCATTCTTGGGTGATGGCTGCTTGATGGAAGGCATCTCTCACGAATCGTGCTCACTGGCGGGCACGCTAGGTCTCGGTAAATTGATCGCATTCTGGGATGACAACGGCATCTCAATCGACGGTCACGTTGAGGGTTGGTTCTCTGACGACACCGCTAAGCGTTTTGAATCTTACGGTTGGCATGTGATCCCCGCTGTCGATGGCCACGATGCGGATGCGATTCAAGCTGCATTGAGCGCTGCGAAAGCCGAAACCGGCAAACCGACGCTGATCTGCACCAAAACCACCATCGGTTATGGCTCGCCAAATAAATCAGGCAGCCACGATTGTCACGGCGCGCCGCTGGGTGATGACGAAGTACAAGCCGCACGTGAATTCCTAGGTTGGGAACACGCGCCTTTCGAGATCCCACAAGACATCTATGCACAGTGGGACGCCAAAGAAGCCGGCGCAGCTAAAGAAGCAGCTTGGAACGAGCAGTTTGCCGCATATCAAGCACAATACCCTGAGCTTGCCGCCGAGTTTACCCGTCGTATGAACGGTGAACTGCCAAGCAACTGGGACAGCGAAACTCAAAAACTGATTGCGGATCTGCAAGCCAATCCAGCTAAGATCGCATCACGTAAAGCGTCGCAAAACGTCTTAGAAGCGTTCGGCAAACTGCTACCAGAACTGCTCGGTGGCTCAGCCGACTTGGCACCGTCTAACTTGACCATGTGGTCAGGCTCGAAAGCGATCACCGCAGACGACGCGAGCGGCAACTACCTGCACTATGGTGTGCGCGAGTTCGGGATGACCGCCATCATCAACGGTATTGCCCTGCACGGCGGGTTTGTTCCTTACGGGGCGACCTTCCTGATTTTCATGGAGTATGCACGTAATGCCATGCGCATGGCGGCACTGATGAAAACGCAGAACATTCAGGTTTACACCCACGACTCAATTGGCTTGGGTGAAGATGGCCCAACTCACCAGCCGGTCGAGCAAATGGCTAACCTGCGCCAAACGCCGAACATGAGCACCTGGCGCCCTTGTGACCAAGTCGAATCGGCAGTAGCGTGGAAAGCCGCGGTAGAGCGTAAAGACGGCCCAAGTGCGCTGATCTTCTCGCGTCAAGGCCTGGCTCAGCAAGAGCGCGACGAGACCCAACTGGCGAACGTTGCCAAAGGCGGTTATATCCTCAAAGACTGTGCAGGCAAACCTGACCTGATCTTTATTGCGACTGGCTCTGAAGTAGAGCTGGCTGTTGAATCAGCTGCTCAGCTAGGCGAAGCAGGCAAACAAGTCCGTGTGGTCTCTATGCCAAGCACTGACTTATTCGATAAGCAAGATGCCGCTTATCGCGAGTCGGTATTGCCATCAGACGTCACCGCTCGTATTGCCATTGAAGCGGGTATTGCTGACTACTGGTACAAGTACGTTGGCCTAGACGGTCGCGTCGTCGGGATGACCACCTTCGGTGAATCCGCGCCCGCTGACGAGCTGTTCAAAATGTTCGGCTTCACGGTTGAAAACGTGGTTAACACTGCAGAAGAGCTGCTGTCTTAACAGCACACTGATTGCACGTTAACCCTGCTAAGGCCAGTCAACGATGACTGGCCTTTTTTTGTCCAAATGAACATCATCGCTTTACAAGTGAACAGATTGCTGTACGGTGGTCACAGCTCTGGAACACGGAGCGTCAATGATTCATCAAGTAAAAGGCAACATAAGCTGCACTATTATCTGTATTATAGAGTTTCTAACGTTACCCGCTTTCGCTTCTAGACATGTCATCGACTCCGTTCAAAGCTATCCTAATTTTTGTAATTTAAGAGAGAATGATTATGTCTAATCAAGCAACTGGTATCGTCAAATGGTTTAACGAAGAAAAAGGGTTTGGTTTTATCACCCGCGAAAATGGCGAAAAGGACGTGTTTGTCCACTTCCGCGCTATCGTTGGTGACGGTTTTAAAACCCTGACTGAAGGTCAACAAGTTAACTTCACCGTTGAACAAGGCCAAAAAGGCCCACAGGCCTCTGAAGTTTCTGTCGCATAAGAAATCAGACCTGATTGATAAGGGGCGCTTAGGCGTCCTTTTTTTCATCTCAATTTGGCTATCCTACCGAATCACAAGCAAAAATTGCTTTGTTTTCCCCGCAAACATAGAGCACCTGAAAATTAAATATCATAAAGGCTTTACATGTGGGTGGATTGCTGTATTGTGGTGTCAGCTCTGGAACACGGAGCGTCAATGATTCATCAAGTAAAAGTCAACATAAGCTGCGCTATTATCAATATTATAGAGTTTCTAACGTTACCTACTTTCGCTTCTAGACATGTCATCGACTCCGTTCAAAGCTATCCTATTTTTAGTAATTTAAGAGAGAATGATTATGTCTAATCAAGCAACTGGTATCGTAAAGTGGTTTAACGAAGAGAAAGGTTTCGGTTTCATTACTCGTGACAACGGTGAAAAGGACGTGTTTGTACACTTCCGTGCTATCGTTGGTGACGGTTTCAAAACCCTAACTGAAGGCCAACGTGTGAACTTCACCGTTGAGCAAGGCCAAAAAGGCCCACAGGCGTCTGACGTTTCTGTAGCATAAGAAACCGAGTCTGATTGATAAAGGGCGCCTAGGCGTCCTTTTTTTGTGTCTATGATTCGGGAATAGCCCGTATATCGACACAAAACCAAAAAGCCCCAGCCATTTGGCATACTGCCTGGCTGGGGCTTTTTGTTAGTTAGCGTTGTTTTTTCACTTGGTATTATAATCGCCTCGCATCATTATCGCTTCACCCGTGAACGCTTGGCAGCTTAGCTTTGCTGCATTTTTAGCTCTTCTGCATTTGTTGACGCTTTTTCAAAAAGGTCAGCCAGCTTTCTACTGCATCATCCGGCGCAATCTGTTTGGCAAGACGCGCTTGTTTCAGTGCCTGATCATACTGCTTCAGCTTGTAGTGAGCTTGGACTTTTGCCAACGCAATATCTTTGTCCGAAGCGCCTTTATCAGCATGCTCAAGCGAAGTAAGTGCTTGCTGATACTCGCCTTGTTGGATCTGCATTAACGCGAGTTGCCAGTGGTATTGGCTATCTTTTTTCACCGCCTGTTTCCATGCCCCGATCGCTTGTGGCCATTCCCGAGCCTGCTGCCAAAGGCTTGCCTGTTGCGCCAGCGTTTGCGCATCTTGCTCTGAGGCGGGTAAACGTTTTAGCCATTGCGCCGCACGCTCTGGTACGCCCTCATTGGCATAGAGCTGGGCAACCGTACGCTGTTCGCTTGGCTCAAGGGTAATGCCTTGGCGCTGCGCCAGTAAGTAAGTGCTAATTGCCTCTTTTGGCTGTTGCAATCGCACATAGTTTCCGGCCAGTTGCCGCCACCACTGCTTATTGTCAGGCTCACGCTTAATCAACGCTTTCAGCGTCGGTGTGGCACCACGCCATTGCTCAAGCTGAAGCTGAGCCCCTAATTTAAGTGATAAGGCCGATACACTGGCAGTGCTTGTGACCACATCTTGATAATCGGGATACGCCTTTAATACCTGGCTCCACTGTTCACGCTGATAATGTGCCTGCATAATGCGCAGCCACACATCTTCACTTTGATCCGCCTTTTCTTTGGGGATCGCGCGAGCCAACGGGTAGTAATATTGCAGCGCCGACGCATACTGGCCATCGATCAGCAATAAATCGGCTAACATGCGCTTGGTTTGCCACGCTTGTGCATCTTGCAGCTGCTCACTGTCCACCGCACGCTGAATATGCACAATGGCTTGGTCATTATTGCCATATTGCCAATAAAACACCCCTAATGAGCGATCCACAAACGCTTTGTCATACGCCCGACTGACACTCAAATTATCGAGCAGCGCAATGGCTTCACCCAGTTTTGCATCTTGCTCAAGGGTTTGTGCTTTTTCAATCGCGCGTGCCACCGATGGCGAAAGCTGCGCGGCAGCAGGCACCGACATCAATAGCAACGCGCCAATAAATAGTCTTTTCCACATCAGCGTAAATTAAACTCCAATTTGACCTGTTGCCCGGGTTGCGCCACCGCATTACCGTCGACCACTCTCGGCTCGTATTTCCACTTCCGTAGGGCACGTAATGCCTCACGTTCAAACACACGCGGTGGATTGGCATCAACCACTGTTAAATCTTGCGGGCGACCCGATGGAGCAATGGTAAAACGCACCACCACATAGCCTTCTAAGTTTCGGCGCATCGCACGCGGCGGGTAATTGGGCTCCACCCGGAACAATGGCATCGCTTGTTGGTTATTGGGGCCGGTATTCAGATTTAGCTCACCCAATGAAGGCGCTTGTACCATCACCCCTTGGATCCCACTTTGCAGATCCAAATTAGGCATATCAGGCTGTGGTGATGAGGTAGACTGCGATTGCGTCACCGGCGTGGGTGTGTCAGGCACTTCGGGCGGTTTAGGCCGCTCTGGCACAGTCCGCTGGCGACGCTGCACCTTGGTATCCGGCTCTTGCATAAAAATATCGATGCGCGTTGACGACGATGTTTCCTGCGGACGTTGACTGCTATGGCCTACCATCAATGCCATCAACATAAAAAGCCCTAAAGTAAACACCAACGCCACCGGCATTGAAATCAACCATCGCTTCATTGCGGTGACTCCGTTGCCAACGCAATACTACCAATACCCGCCCCTTTTGCCGCATCCATCACCTTGACGACCGTGCCATTATACGCCAGTTCATCAGCCTGAATCACCAAAGACGCATCCGGTTTATCCAGCAATAAGTGCTCTAGCGTGGCTTCAACACGCTCAACATCCACGAGACGTTTATCGATATAGATCTCGTTAGAGGCCGTCACCGCAATAAATATACCGGCCTCTTTCTGGCTGGTGGCGTGACTCGCTTCTGGACGGTTCACTTCAACGCCTGACTCGCGCACAAATGAGCTGGTGACAATAAAAAAGATCAACATGATGAACACAATGTCCAACATGGAGGTTAAATCAACTTGCGCTTCTTCGCGCTGTTTTTGGGCTCGAATCAATCGCATTACTGACTCCGAAGCGCCTGCTCGAGCGCAATTTCGCGGCGCTGACAGGCTTTAACTAAACGAGCATGGGCAAACATCCCAGCTAAGGCCGCCACCATTCCCGCCATGGTGGGTAAGGTTGCCATGGAGATCCCTGATGCCATCAAACGTGGGTCGCTAGTGCCTTGACTTGCCATCACATCAAACACAGAGATCATACCGGTCACCGTGCCAAGCAATCCGAGCATCGGACAAATCGCCACCAAGGCTTTAATAAATCCTAAATAGCGCCCCAACTCTTGCTGGGCTTGAAACAAGACCCCTTGACGAATGGCTCGGGCATACCAAGAGCGCTGATCGGCGCGCGCCTGCCAAGCACGCACCCATGCATCACGCTGTGCGGGAAAGCGAGAGAACAAATACAACAGCCGTTCAATCACCAGCAACCAACACACAAACACGACCGCCCCGAGCCACCACAACACCGGGCCACCTTCCGCCATAAAGTGGCGCAAGGTGTTCCCCAAGTCTTGCTGATTCAGCTGTGAGAATAACTCGACGTCTATCATGCCGTTGGTCCGATTGCCGCCTGATTGTCTGTGGTTTCCGCTTGCTCGGCGACTAAACTAATGCTTTGTTTTTCGAGCATGCCGCGAATATGGTCCGCCTGCCCGCTGAGAATATTATGCGCCAACAGCAAGGGAATCGCCGCAATCAGACCCAATACCGTGGTCACCAGGGCCATTGAGATCCCATCGGCCATGACTTTCGGATCACCATTACCAAACTGGGTGATCACCTGGAAGGTTTCGATCATCCCTGTCACCGTCCCCAACAGGCCTAGCATAGGGGCAAGCGCCGCCAAGAGTTTGAGCATCGACAGGCCTTTTTCACAGCCGTGCTGCTCATCGACCACCGCTTCAAGTAAGCGTAACTCGAGCGATTCGACATCACGGTGGGGCGCATCGTGATAAACCTTAAGCACACGGCCAAGAGGGTTATCTTCGGGGATGTCTGGGTGCTTCAATTGGCGATGCATTTTGGCATGAATCGACAGCAACACTGCCCCGCGGTATAGCGCAATGAGCAAGCCGACGGCCAACAAGGTGGCAATCACTTTGGCAACAAAGCCGCCTTGTGCGAAGCGATCGCCCAGGCTCGGCGCGTTTTCTAGCTGGCCGAGCAACGTGCCACGGGCCGGATCAATCAGTACCGTCTCACCCACTGAAGACACCGCTTGCTCAAGGGTTGACGTGGTTAACGTATTGTCCGGTTGGGCGCGATACGGCACGGCGACTTGGCGATCGGTTTGCCAATTTAGGTAACCTTGATCATTCACTAAGCCGACGTTGCCCACACGCACCACCGCTTGCTCCGATGCCACACCTTGCGCATTTACCACCGGTAACGACACGGTTTGCAGCTCACCGCTGGTTTGCATTTGGGTCAGCATCCCTTGCCATAGGGCATTGAGCTGCTTGAGTGATGGCAATGTATCGGCCGCGACAATATCCGAGACGGTTTGATTAAATGCCGGCTGAGTGATCGCCACATAGCTAGAAACGCCATCGGTTTGAATAGTTTTACTCGCTTGGCGCACCACGCCAAATAGCTCACCTAAACTGCCCGACTCTAAGCGAAGTTTGTCTTCCAACGACGCCAATTGCTGCTCGTTGTCACTAAAAGTATCACTGAGTTTTTCGGTTTCCGTCTCCAGCGCATTCCGGGTTGCCTTGAGCTGATCACGCTTTTGGCGCAGCTCACGTTCCGTCATCGCAAATTGTGCTTCACGCGCTTGGTTGTGCTCACGTGCCTGCTGCTGAGCTTGCTCAGTTTGTCCGACCAAATCATCAGCGTGAGTCAAAGG
Source organism: Salinivibrio sp. AR640 (assembly GCF_001995405.1). NCBI lineage: Bacteria > Pseudomonadati > Pseudomonadota > Gammaproteobacteria > Vibrionales > Vibrionaceae > Salinivibrio > Salinivibrio sp. AR640. The sequence goes on from NZ_MUFD01000003.1 coordinate 125,412, forward strand.
GGCAACCGCGACCAAACAGGCGGCGGCAATCAGGGTTTTCCAGCTCATGATTTCACCCCTTGGTTGGCACTTAATGGCAAAGATAACAACGACGGGGCCACTTGTTTTTGTGCCACCGCAAAGGCCTTATCCACCGCTTCACCGGCGCTAGCATCTAGCTCGACCCAGGTTTCATCACGGGTGCTCCACACCCAATGCTGCTGACCATCGAGGCGACGCGCCACCAGCGACACACGGCCCAGATGCAAGACATCCACTTGATGCTCGCGACCGTTAAGCACAATGGTATCTTGGTAGGCATCGAGTTTGCTGCCGTAATCACGCTCTATCTGATATGCCTCAAGAATACGACGGAATTTTTCTGAGTCCGCCACATCGGCGCGGCCCATCATCGCCTTCAGTTTTTCAACACGTGCTTGGCGTTGATCGGCTTTGAGCGGAATGTCGTTAGCAAGCCACTGCTCAAGCCCGCCGAGCATGCGATACATCAACGGCACAATGCCTTGACGCGTCTCTTTGATCTCGGTGATTTGATCGCGCAGGCTTTGTGCTTCTGCCTGTTGGTTGCTGACTAAGTTTTGTAAGTGATCGCGGTAGATTTCGAGGTTACTGATTTGCGCCTGGATTTGTTCAATTTCTTGGCGCATGGCTAAACTGCTGTCCGCGCGGCGGTTAATACGAGATTGCGACTGAGCCGCTTCTTGGGTGGTGTTACCCTCGATGGCTTGCGCCTGTTCGAGCTGATCCGCACTGGCAACGGGCGTCAGGGCCAAACAAGCGGCCACTCCCCAAGCAAGGCGAAAAGAAGACGATTTTATCATGGTGATATCTGCAAACATGCTTAATGACAGGGCTTTCGCCCCAAACAAAAGTGAGAATAGTTTCTATTTGCGTGTAATGTACCGAGTTTGGCGGAAAAGATCTAGCCTAGCAGTAAAGGAGCTCGGAGAATATTGCGGCTTATCCGTAAATGACAACGTATATCTATTGACTATATACAAAAACCATTTAGAGTGTATATTAAATAGATACACAGGATGGTGTTATGGCTACAAAAACAGCGCCAATCAACATGCGGGTACAGCCATCGGTAAGAGACATTATCGATGCTGCGGCAAGTTTGAAAAAAGTCGATAGAACCGTATTCATTCAGCAAGCAGCGCTTAATGAAGCGCAGAGCATACTGGCCGAACAACGGGATTTTGTCCTTGAAGCAAAGGCGTTTGAAGCTTTCGACAACGAACTTCGTGCAGAGCCGCGAGCGCTTGAAGGCGTGAAGGATCTGTTCAATAGGAAAGCGCCTTGGGAATAAGTGCCCCCACACTACTGACTGATGAGCACCAGATTAATGCCTTTCAATGTGGTATTGAAGCACTCGATACATGGTTAAGAAAACAGGCGTTAAAGAGCCAAAAGCGCGGAACCGCGAGAGTGTATGTTGCCAATGACACAGCAGCCCACCAAGTGATTGGGTACTATGCCATTGCCATGGGTTCAGTATCGAGAGAGCACGCATTTAGCTCACTACGGAGAAATAGCCCTGACCCGATTCCTATGGTGATTTTAGCAAGGCTTGGGGTGGATAACGCCTATCAAGGTCAAGGCATTGCAGCCGGTCTTTTAAAAGATTGTATCATTCGCTCAATACAAGCAATGAACGCTGTTGGTGGCGCGGGCATTTTAGTTCATGCCATTGATACCAGTGCGCAAACGTTCTACAAAAAATTTGGCTTCAAAGAGTCAACGTTTGACCCTTTAGTACTCATGGCACGCATCTGTGATATCGAAAAATCATTGTCCATAGACTGAGGTGATGACTCGCTGCCATGATTCAAACTCCTTATGCATTGTCACGCCAGAGAGTAGGAACGAGTGATCAATACGCTGTTTTTCCCGAGGTGTTTTCTCTCGTTCCCACGCTCCTGCGTGGGAATGCCTACCTTGCTACCACTCACGACAAACCGCCAGTAACCCCGACGCTCCCATGTAATCTCTGGCACTCGAATAACGCCAGTGAGCTGCTTCATCGACATAGCCCCGCTTCACCGGATTTTGATGAATGTAGTCGATTTTCTGCCACATCATGGCGTCGCTTTGTATCAGTTCAGGATGCACACCCTCCTGCCAAAACTGATAAGCGCGGTCACCTTTGTGGGCTTTTTTATAAAACGCCAATTGATCCAAAATTTGCTTAACGTTGCGCTCAGCAAGGTATTGAATCAGATTTCTCGCCGTCCATGATTTAAGTCGAGCAAGATATTGACAGTGACCGGGCGCGTGAATACCGAGAACCAGTGCAGCACAGTCAAGGTGACGAAGTGCGGTAAGTGAGGCTCGGTGATTTTGTAGCGGCTTCTCCCCATGATTCACACTCTATATGCATTCCCACGCCGGAGCGTGGGAACGAGGTATCCTTTAGTTTGTTATCTAACACCTGCCAATACCCCCCCCTTCTTGGGGCCATGGAAAGCGAGTCGCTTTTGTTGTTTCAACTTAGCCACGGCGCGTTCAATGGTACTTGGCGATTTGCCTAAGTAGGCAGCAATCTCGGCTAAGGTTAAGGTTGGCTGATTGGCTAACAAGCTCAAAACTTGATCTGGAGTTTTTACCCGCGTTTCTACCTGCTTTTCTACCCGCACTTTTAACTCGTTCCCACGCTCCTGCGTGGGAATGCATACCAAAGTTATCCTCTAACAATCAGATTTTCCCCCAACGCCTTTAAATTTATCAACAAACGCAGCAATTGTGTCACGATTGAACCTCCCAATGGCCGGCTTTATCAGAGCCGACCCGTTTAATCCTTTGCGCTTGCTGTAACTTGGCCAACGCGCGACCAATGGTGCGAATGTCTTTGCCGATCCGCTCGGCCAGCTGCGGCCGCGTGAGCGTTTTATCGGCCGCTAGCAGGGCGATGATGGCCTCCGGCGTTTTCAATCCTTGAATATCCTCCGCATCAATATTATTTACAGGGGCGTTTACAGAGGCATTTACAGGGACGTTTTGTGTTCTCGTTCCCACGCTCCCGCGTGGGAATGCCTACCTCGCTACCACTCACGACAAACCGCCAGCAGCCCCGTCGTGCCCATGTAATCTCTGGCACTCGAATAACGCCAGTGAGCCGCTTCATCAACATAGCCCCGCTTCACCGGATTTTGATGAATGTAGTCGATTTTCTGCCACATCATGGCGTCGCTTTGTATCAGTTCAGGATGCACACCCTCCTGCCAAAACTGATAAGCGCGGTCACCTTTGTGGGCTTTTTTATAAAACGCCAATTGATCCAGAATTTGTTTAACGTTGCGCTCAGCAAGGTATTGAATCAGATTTCTCGCTGTCCATGATTTAAGTCGAGCAATATCATGATCCAATGCCTTACTTTGCAACACTAAATGACAGTGGTTTTCTAACACCACCCAAGCGTATACCTTTAGACCGTCCTTGTTTAAAAAACGCAACGAGTCGAGCAAGATATTGACGGTGTCCGGGCGCGTGAATACCGGGATCCAGTGCAGCACGGTCAAGGTGACGAAGTGCGGTAAGTGAGGCTCGGTGATTTTATAGCGGCTTCTCCCCATGATTCACACTCCATATGCATTACCACGCCGGAGCGTGGGAACGAGGTACGACTTCTACCCATTATTCACACTCCGTATACACTCCCACACCGGAGCGTGGGAACGAGCGAAACAAATTGTTGTAGTACGTTCCGGCCTGCGGCCTCCACCGGACGCTCCTGTCGGAGCGTCGCTAAACAAAAGCGTTATATTCTAGTCACACTATGAGCATATATGTGTACCAATAATGAGAGTGTGTGCATATAATGCGGGCATTGATGTTATTTGGAACTTTTTGCCATGGTTAAGACTTACGAGCATGAAATGCATTCTCTTGCTCCTTATTCGTTTCGCTGTTATAACAAAGATCTTGAGGGTAAAAGAGAGCAAAGGTACTCAACCTTAGATCGCATTGGGCAGTACGACTTGTTTGAGATCCTAAAGGTATTTATTCGGAATAACTCAGGTTCATACCAAATCAAAGATGATACTCGTCAAGTTTACCAATTTAGTGATTTTACCATTAACGAGAATACCCGGGAAATCTACGGCTGGTTCAACGTAGGTTACTATGGTATTAAAACAGATATCATTGATATTGAAACCGGTAAGGTTGATTTCGAGAAAGCTCAAAATAATGCTGAGATATTCAAGCATTACGTGCATTTTTACATCCCCGTGGGTGTAAATGAGGCGATGGCTTTTTTGCACTCTTACAGAGGCAATGGCATTAAAACTCTTTTCTACGTTCTTTTCTCTACCTACTTCAAAAACATAACCAATCTAACTCTTCAAATGAATCCTCTTGCGTATGATAAGGCGATTCATGCGTGGTTAGATGCACCTGCGAAAGAGGTCAAGTTAACGAGATTTGTTGGTTTAAAAGATGCAGCAGACCAAATACGAAAACTAGGTCACAATGAACAAGAGTTAATTATTAAACCTCCTCGCAAAGGTACCTTAGGAAAACTTAGAGATTACATGACACGAGGTAACGATAGGTTACAAGCAGTGGAAGTGCTTTCTGAGTTTGGTTCTCAAGTAAAGACAGTGGTAGAGCTAAACGGAAAAAAGAGAACATTTTGTGTCGGCAATCGCTCTACCAACACAGTTTGTGAAATTGAAATAGATGAGACAGTGGTTCTTGATAATGGCGTTCCTCTACTTGAGTCTATGACTTGGTGGGTTAGACAAATCTCAAGAGAATACGCTCAAACAATGTACCCCGGTATGAATTTAGAGGTTCCATATGAGCTCGAAAATTAATGTTTGCAACATAATTTTTGGTCACTTAAACACATTAAAAGATGCATCATCAAGTAAGGTTAGTCTTGTTGATGTATTCACTTTCTTTATTGTGCCACTCTTGTTTGGAATTTTGGTTTTTTTATCAGGCTTTAAGCTTAACGATAACCTGATATCACTATTGGTTAACTTTGGTGCGATATTTACGGCACTGCTCTTAAGTGTCTTAGTTTTGGTTTATGACCAAAGTTCAAAGTTGTCTGAGAGAAATGAAAGAAACAAAGTTCCTTTCTACACGGTCAAGAAGTCATTACTGGACCAGCTTTATTATAATATTTGTTACTCTATTGTATTGGCATTGGCACTTATACTTATGTGCTTTCTAGAGTCCATCACTAGAGGGAAATTATTAGATTTAGCATGTATTGGTGTGCCCAAGCTAGATATTAACATGTACATTTTTACGCCGATCGTAGTTTTTATATCAGTCCACCTGATATTGACAATAGTTATGATTGTAAAGCGTATGCATGTATTACTCACCACTGAGTAACGAATATAACAAATAAGAATAAGTGTCGCGCAGCCGAAACTTTATTTGGGTGTTGAACAAGCCCGTTGCTTTATTAAGTAAATAGCTCGAATACGGATAGGTAGGCGCTGCGTCTGGCGAGGGTGTTCAATATTCTGTGTCAGCCAATTTTCATAGGTCTATGTGATCATCCAGTCGGCCTTCGAAGTGAATGGTCAGCTGCGATAGCGTCAGGCTCCAGTTCTGCACCGGATGCGACCAACGCTCAGACGCCTTTAACATACCTGCGTAGAGTAGCTTGAGCAAGCTGTTCTCATTGGCAAAACCGCCTTTGGTTTTGGTCAGTTTGCGGAACTGGCGGTGCACGGCCTCAACGGCGTTCGTCGTATAAATGGCGGTACGCACGTATTCCGGATATTTGAAGTAAGTAGAGAGTGTGAACCATTTATTGCGCCAGGACTTAATAACGATGGGGTATTTGTCACCCCACTTAGCTTCTAAGTCATCCAGCGCGCTCTCTGCGGCGGATAATGTGACTGCCTTGTACACACACTTCAAATCGGCCATGAAGGCTTTTTGGTGCTTACTGGCCACGTATTTCATTGAGTGGCGAATTTGATGAATAATGCAGTGATGTACTTCCGTCTTCGGATAGATACTTTCAATCGCTTCAGGGAAGCCCTTAAGACCATCAACGCACGCAATAAGGATATCTTTTACACCACGGTTGTGCAGGTCGGTCAGCACGCTGAGCCAGTGATGGGCACCTTCAGACTCTGACAGGTAAAGGCCCAGCAGCTCTTTTTTACCCTCAACGTTGAGGCCGAGAATGGTGTACACCGCTTTAGTGATAAAGCGCCCGTTCTCTTTGATTTTATAGTGAATGACATCGAGCCAGACAATCGGATAGACCGCTTCTAATTGCCGCTCACGCCAAGCCTGAAGCTCAGGCAATAGCTTATCAGTCACGGCATTGATGGTACCGTTGGACACATGAATACCGTACAACTCTTCGATATGCATGCGGATATCTTGGTAACTGGTACCCAGCGAAAACAGCGCAAGGATTTTACGCTCCAACTCATCGGTTAAATGCGTTTGATGCTTTTTCACTAATTGCGGCTCGAACGAGCCTGCTCGGTCCGTGGTGTACTGAGTTCAAAGCCGCCAGCCGGGCTCTTAACGGACTTTGATGTAGAGCCGTTTTTACGGTTAGGCTGCTTTTCATCAGCGAGGTGTTCATCAAGCTCAGCTTGCATGGCTGCTTCAGTGAGCTGCTTGATGAGGGAGGTTAAGATACCGTCTTTGCCGGTGAGGTCTTTACCTTCACGCAAAGCTTGCAAGGCGGTATCCATATCGAATGTTGGTTTGGTCATGTGTCATTCCTTTTTGATACAGTCTAACGAAATGACACAGAATTCTGAACACTACCCACGGTTCACTAATGCCTGATTGCATTGCTTCCAGTTACTGATTTTATACTTGGCTTTGATGATCTGCTCGCCGCTAGCGTGATGAGTTCAATGATTATCTGAATTCAGGCAACGCAGTTTCCGAAAGTAAAATCTCCGCTTTTCCATCCAGAGCTTCTTTTATTGTCCGCCACTCCGGCATAAACCGATCCAGCAGGTTGTAAAACCGCTGGCTGTGGTTGTGTTCCACCAGATGACACAGCTCGTGCAGAATCACGTAGTCGATGGCCCGGATTGGGGCCTTGACCAGGTGCGGGTTCAGTAGCACTGCGCCCTCGGGTGAACAACTGCCCCACTGAGTCTGCATCTCCATGATGCGCCAGGGCGGCAGAGTTTGTGTCCAGGGCAGAGTGTCGACCATGAGTTTAAGCCGTCGCTCGAACACGTCCCGGGCCTTGTCTCGGTACCACTGGCTTACCACTTTCTGCGTCCGCTCTGGACTGACGTTCTTTCCTTGCACGCGCAACTGCCCGCCTAAGAGCTTGCAGGTCACTTTCTGCTGATTGGGGTCGTTGATCACCTTCAGCACGTATCGCCGGCCTAAGTACAGCATGCTCTCCCCGCTCACCCATTGTCGGGGTTGAACGTAGCGGGTGCGCTCCTCGATGTCATCCAGGTGTTTGAGTATCCACCGTGCCCGGCGCTGGACGGCAGACTTGATCTCCGGCAGCTGAACCGACTCAGGGGCGTCCACCTGCACCATGCCATTCGGATGCACATGCACCCTTATGGTGGCTTTCTTGTGATCAGGCACATAGCACAGGCGGTACCGGAACTCCCGGTCACCGTACCGGGACACGTACTCCAGTGGCTGCTCGTCCTGATGTGACTCTACGGAGGCCATCAACGGGCGACTCCATTACGCAGAATCTGCACCACCTCATCGAGCATCACTTTGGCTTTATCCAGCCCGATGAGGCCGAACAGCTTTGGCAAGAGCGTTTTGCGAACGTCCTGCTCAATACCGACCGGATTCAGAGAGTTCTCGGCCACGGCGCGGTTAACCACTTGATCGATCTCGAAAGCCTCTTGAATCAGCTGTTCGCCCTTTTCGGCTTCCAGTGCAGAGAAGTCCTCGCCCACTACCAGCTTGAAGGCCCCATAGTAGGCCTGAGCGTGCTTGTTACCCTCGAACCGGTCAGTGGGCAAATCGGGTACGTCCCGCTCTTCCACCATAGCTTCCAGATCACGGAACAATTTGAACTGCGCCTTGTAGTCAAACATGGATTCGGCTTTTTCGATGGCTTCTTTCAGCAGCGCTGAAAACACCTTTTTGGCATAGGGGTCGTCGCCAAGCTTTTCTTCGATGGTTTTTTTGGTACGAGTTTTGATTTTATCGGTTTCGTTTCGAGCCTTATCGTCTGACCAATAGTCTGGGCGGGTTTCGCTAATCGATTCAATCACCACTGCGTCTTCGCTTCTATCAACATCAACGCCCGTCACGTACCGGTCAATCAGATCCCGAATCTGGCCCTCGTAAGCGGAGTAATCGACAGTTTCCTGAGCATCCATACGCACGGTTTTCCGCAGCTCGGCGAACCACTTCAGATCCGCTTTGTATCGGCGAATATCCGCCTCAGAGAACGCCTTATCCTCAAAGAAGCCCTGGGTGGAGAGAGCGGTCTTCAAGCACATACCAAACTCGGTCAACGCTTCGTAGAAGTCTTCCCGCAACGCTTGCCGGCTATCCATCTCCACGCCGTCCTCATCCGTCTCGTACTTGGGCATGAACACTTGGCGGTAGGACTCTTGATCCAGCCGGTTATCAATGTGGCTGAAGAAGCGCCAGAGTCGGTCATGCAGTGCTGGCAGCTTTTTATATTCGGTATCTACGTTAGCGTACAGGCCCTCGATATCCTCGATGGCAAAGCCGCCCTGAGTCTGGTGCTCATAGTCCTGGTAGTCGCGGATCGCGGTATCCAGCTCTTTGAGGATGCCCCGGTAATCAATCAGGTAGCCAAAACGTTTTTGAGGATGCAGGCGGTTCACCCGGGCAATGGCCTGGATAAGATTGTGTCCCTTTAACTGCTTATCAATATAGAGCACCGCATTACGGGGCTCGTCGAAGCCGGTCAGCAGCTTGTCCACCACGATTAGGATGTCCGGTGGCCCATCGGTACCGAAATGCTCGATGATGGTCCTCTCGTAGTCCTCAGGATCGCCCGTGACGTTTTTCTTCCACCATTCCTGCACCAGCGGCAGGCTGGTCTCATCGACCTCAGTGTGGCCCTCCCGGGTGTCCGGGGCAGAAATCACGATGGCACTGGTCACCCGGCCCAGATCATCTAGCGCTTTCTTGTAGCGGATCGCGCTGAGCTTGCTGTCCGTCGCCAGTTGGCCCTTCAGCTCCAGTCCGGCCTTTTTAAAGTTCTCGCTGAAATGCACGCTGATGTCGAAGGCATTGAGCTTGATACGGTCTTCGGCAGTATAGATCTGGCCCTGCTTGGCGTACTTGCGTTTGAGGTCGGCTTTCTGGTTGTCCGACAAGGACGCTGTGACTTTCTCGAACCAGGTATCAACGGCTTCCTGGTTCACGTTTAACAGCGGCTTGCGCTCTTCATACAACAGCGGGGTAATCGTCCCATCTTCTACGGCCCGCTTCATGGTGTAGGCGTGGATAATGGCGCCGAACTTTTCGGCAGTTTCGCTTTTTTCCTTGTCCAAAAGCGGGGTGCCGGTAAAGGCAATGAACGACGCATTGGGCAAGGCCAGGCGCATGCGCTGGTGGTTCTCACCGCCCTGGCTCCGGTGCCCCTCATCGACGATGACGATGATGTTTTCGGAGGGGTTGTAGCACTCCGGCTGTTTAGCGGCTGAGGCGAACTTGTTGATGATGGTGAAGATGATCCGGTCGTTGCCCTGGCCGATGCGCTTGGCCAGATCTTTACCGGAGCGGGTCTTGGCGAGTGAATCGCCACTCTTCTTGCCGGCGATATCGCCACCAAAGGCCCCGCCGGTCAGAAAAGTCTTGGACAGCTGTTTCTCCAGATCCACTCGGTCGGTGACCACGACGATCCGGCAGTTCTTCAATGCGTCGCTGAGCAGCAAGGCGCGGCATAGATAGACCATGGTGAAGGACTTGCCGGAACCAGTGGTGTGCCAAAGCACACCGCCTTTACGCTCACCCGAGGGCTTAAAGTCAGAGATACGTTCCAGCAGGGCCTTGATACCAAAAGCCTGTGGGTACCGGGCCGCGATTTTGCCAATCTTCTGGTCGAACAGGATGAACAGCCGCAGAAACTCCAGAAAGCGGTACCGGTCAAGCAGGCCCACTAACAGCCGATCCTGCTCGGTGGGCATCATCGGCTTCGACCAGAGGGCTTCAAAGTAATCGCGGATCTTACCGGGTTTGTCCTGAAACAGGGCGTCCTTGTCCGACGCAGACAGCGGCTGATTCGTGATGCTCTGAACGTACCGGTCGTCGAACTCCTCATCCTGCCACTTCGACCAGAACTTCATCGGCGTATGCGTGGTGCCATACCGGCCATCGTTGCGACTAATCGCAAACAACAGCTGAGCGAAGGCGTACAGGTAGGGGATCTCATCGTTTTTCTGGTTACGGATGTTCTGGCTGATCCCTTCTTCCACCATGTCCTTATTAGGGTTGCCGGAGGCCGCCTTCTTGGCCTCGATCACCGCCAGAGGAATGCCGTTAACAAACGTCACCACATCCGGCCGGCGGGTGTGGGTGCCCTGGGCGGACAACACTTCCATCTCCTCGGTGACATGGAACTGGTTGTTGTCTAGGTTCTCCCAATCGATGAGATGGATCGTGGGCGTGGCCTTCTTGCCGTCGACAAACTCGGTCACGGTAATGCCGAGCGTTAGCATGTCGTAAACGGACTGGTTGGCCGCCATCAGACCCTGCGCCATGGACGGCGTGGTGATCTCACGCATCACCTGATCCACGGCCTGTTCAGATAACGGGTACGATTCACCTTTGAACTCGAATCGACGCTGGCGCAACACCTGCTCCAATACTGGCTTCAACACCACATCCCGCTGGCTGCCCCGTAGGGCCTGACACTTGGTGGCCGGCAAAAACGTCCAGCCAAGGTTAATCAATGTAGCCAAGGCCGGGATGTGGCTGGAATACTGCTCATTCCCTTGAGGGGTGGTGTTCATGCGGCCTCCGTTTCCACGTTCACCCGACGTTTGCCGGTGAGGAGTTGTTGCATCAGGGCTTTTTTTTCGTTTTGTAGCAGTTCAAGCTTGGTTTTGATCGCATCAATGTCACGAGATGCTAGATCTAGCACCTCGGCAATAGCTCTTTGTTCATCAAAAGATGGAGTGGGTAGCTTTACTTTTAAAAAAGCTTTTGGGTTGAGACGCTTTGAGCCAGTTCCTGTCATCTTTTTTTCGAGATCAGTGTAAAACCACTCTTGTGAGCAGAAATATAGGAACCAGTGACTATCAACTCCTTCGTTGAAATCAAAAGCCGGTAGATCTTGAGATGTCTCGAACTTATCAAACTTCTCTGGAATAAGACCGAACGCAGCTTTATGAATGTTTTGCTTCCCATAGATGAATTGGCCTGCAAATCGAACATAATGAGCTGTTGAACCCTTGGCTTCGGTTCCTCGGACTTCTCGTTGTTCAATGCCTTTCAAATTGAGCCGTACCGTCAGTCGTTTGCTTGGGTCATTAGAGTCTGACTGGATACGGCTCTCTATCAAGAATTTTCCAATCTCCTGGTAGCTCCACTCCCCTTCAAACCCCGGCAACCGCTTCTTCCCAGTCAGCAACTGCTGCATCAAGCCTTTTTTCCGCTGTTGGCTGTTCTCAAGCAGGCGCTCGGTGGCGGTGATGGCCTGATCCCAGGTGGAGAGGATCTGGGCGATCTTTTTTTGTTCGGGGAGAGGAGGGAGATTAATTGGATATGCTTTAACCAAGCTAGTATCGAGTCTTCCTGTTCCGTGCCCGGCTGTGCTGACAAGCTGCCGAATTTGATGTTTTTGTGCAACTAGCAGAAATGAAAGGAATAGGCCGTCAACATGGTCTTTGGGTACTAGGGCCTTAATATCTTGATTGAATGCCAGCTCTCTACTGGCGTAGCCGACTGGAAAATCCTTTAACAGGGTCATCCCTCGGACGAGAATCAGCGATGACCCCTGAGGAGCTTTTTTTGCAACGGCAAAGCCTTCGGTGGTGAGCGTATCGATGCTCTTTCGAAGGTAATGTGATTTAAGGTCTTTACCCGAAATCCATGGCTCAGAGCCGCCCCAGTAACCCATAGTTTGTTTGCTGGGTGTGCCCCCAGAAGAAAATGTTGCAACATCGCCAATTTGTCTGGCTTTCCACCCATCAGGCACCATAACCCAACTCCTTCAGATAGCCGTCCATCTGCTCGTTCAACTTCGCAATCTCAGCTTCAATCTCCTTCCGCTCCGCTTGCACGGCCATCAGGTCGATCTCTTCCTCTTCCTCGAAGGTGTCCACGTAGCGGGGGATGTTAAGGTTGAAGTCGTTCTCCTGGATTTCTTCCAGACTGGCCACGTAGGAATACTTGTCTCGGGTGTCGCGCTGTTTATAGGTGTCGACCACCTTGGCGATGTTCTCATCGGACAACTGATTCTGGTTCTTGCCGGCCTGGAACTCGCGACTGGCGTCGATGAACAGCACCTTGTTGTCGGTTTTGTCCCTACGGAACACCAGTACGGCCGCCGGGATGCCGGTGCCGTAGAACAGTTTCTCGGGCAGGCCGATCACGGCATCCAGAAGGTTCTCCTCGATCAGCTTCTTCCGGATCTTTCCTTCCGCTGAGCCTCGGAACAGGACGCCGTGAGGCACAACAACTGCCATGCGGCCGGTCTTTGGTTTCAGCGTCTCGATCATGTGCAGGATGAACGCATAGTCGCCCTTGGACTTAGGCGGCACACCGCGACGGAAGCGGGCATACGGGTCGCCGTCAGCGCCTTCATAGCCCCACTTCTCCAGTGAGAACGGGGGGTTGGCCACCACCACTTCAAAATGCTTTAGACCGCCGTTCTCGTCCAGTAGGAGCGGGTTACGAATGGTGTCGCCCCATTCGAGCTTATGGTTGTCGATACCGTGTAGAAACATATTCATTTTGGCCAGGGCCCAGGTGCTGCCAATGGCCTCCTGACCAAACAGGGCAAACTTCTTGGAGCCGTCTTCCTTGCGAATCTGGTTGGCGCACTTGAGCAACAGGGAGGCTGAGCCGCACGCCGGATCGCAGATCTCGTCGCCGGCCTGGGGATCAACGATCTCGGCCATCAGCTCGGACACTTCCGGCGGGGTATAGAACTCGCCGGCTTTCTTGCCGGAGGTGGCTGCGAAATTCTTGATCAGGTATTCGTAGGCGTTACCAATCACATCTAGCTTCCCGATCCGACTCGGACGCAGGTTCAGTTCCGGCCGAAGGAAGTCTTCGAGGATGTAGCGCAGGAGCTCGTTCTTTTGCTTTTCGTCGCCCAGCTTCGTCGAGTTGAAAGAGATGTCCTGGAACACATCTGCCAGCTTGACGATGTTGGCTTCTTCAATGGCGTGCAACGCCTTGTCGATCCGCTCACCGTTGCCCGGCTCATGGCGCTTGTCGTGGAGGTCGTAGAAGCTCGACCCCCGGGGCAGAACGAAGCGCTCGTTCTTCATCAGCTCTTCGATCAGCTCCGGCGTATCGCCGTATTCAGCCACATAGTTGTCGTAGTGATCCTGCCAAACGTCCGATAGATACTTCACGAACAACATGGTTAGCACGTAGTCCTTGTAAATGCTGGGGTCTACCGTGCCCCGGAAGGTGTCACAGGCGTTCCAGACCGCTTTGTTGATCTGTTCCTGCTTTACTGCGTCGTTGCTCATATCAATTTCCTGTGGAGTGATCCGGATGAAGAATATGGTGTCCGACAGCATCAAGCATGCGCCGTCGGTTTTCCATTAACTGACTCAAAAGTTTTTGCTCACTGGTGGCAGCATCGGATAGCTTGACCATCAGCTTCTGTTGTTCAATGGATGGTATGACGATGGGTAAGTCACCCAGTTGTGATTTGGTAATGCTGGGTGCCGCCGAGCCTTGGGAGCAAGAGGCAAAGTACCGCTGGGCATCTACATGGTTGAGCTGCCAGGCCAGAAACTCGGGCAAGAGCCGCGCCACCTCCGGTTTTAGGCGTATGTGATAAAAGTTTGGCGTGCACACTGTATTGCTAGGAACGTCGGCTATCACTGCCGCATGGTTACGAGTGCCTTTAGCCATGAATATCAGGTCGCTGGGGCAAAGATAATTGGGGGGCTTTCGGCCCGGCAGCTTGACCCGGTCGAGGGCTTTTCCGTCTTTGTCACTCAAGCGCTCGCCGAGAACAATGTGCCGGAACTGCACCACGTAAGCGTCCCCGTTGCTATCGATGGGGAGCTTTCCCCGGAACGGGTAGCCAGGCTGGATAGTCGCCAAGCTGCGCAGAGGGCGTTTTTGTTTGGGCTGCTCGCTCATGCAGTATGCTCAATGATGCAATAATATTGGAGTATCGTAATTCAACATGCATCATTAGGCAAGATGTATGGTTTTTTAAAACGGCTCACGCTTCGCTTTTTCGCTTTTTCAACTAATCACACTCCCCTGTTCACCCCTGCAGACAACTACCCTGCTCACCAGCCATCTGAGTTGAACCAGCTCTTAGAGCACGCGGCAGAAGCGTGGGAACGAGTGGTGAATTGGCTACAGTATGCATTCCCACGCCGGAGCGTGGGAACGAGTGGTGCATTAGCTACGGTATGCATTCCCTCGCAGGAGCGTGGGAACGAGTGGTGAATTGGCTACAGTATGCATTCCCACGCCGGAGCGTGGGAACGAGTGGTGCATTAGCTACGGTATGCATTCCCTCGCAGGAGCGTGGGAACGAGTGGTACACCGGCTACAGTATGCATTCCCACGCCGGCGCGTGGGAACGCGTTAAAGCCTTAACCCCTCAACTGCGAAAACTTGATGATCTCGTGGGACTGTTCAAGGGTTTGCGCGAGGTGTTGGATATGGGCGGGGGTGATTTCACAGCAGCCGCCGACCACCAGGGCGCCGTCGGCAATCCATTGTTGTACACGTTCGGTGTGGACTAAGGGTGAAAGATCTTCACGCGCTTCTAGGGCATCGGCTTTGCTGCCTTTGGCCATGTCTTCTACCGATTTAAAGGCGTTGGCATAGCCACCGACAATGTTAGCTTGGGTCGCCATTTGCGGCATGGCGGTGGTCAGCACGGCAGGATCGCAACAGTTTAGCATCACCGCGGTTGGGGCATACTCGGCCACGGCGTGCATCGCTTGTTCAAGTGACTCGCCCGAGCGCAAGGTGCCTGCTGCCTCTAACCGAAACGCGACGCCATAGGGTTTGCCTTGCTCTTGGGCCGCAGCACAGGCCGCGCGCGCTTCGAGGGTGTTGGTCATGGTTTCGATTAAAAACACATCTACATGAGGCTGCAAGCGGGCAATATGCAAAAACTCGGCTTTCATGTCATTAAAGCTGCGTTGCGGCTGGCCGAGGTAGCTGCCCACCAGCGGTGGCAAACAACCGGCAATATCGACATCGGCGCCTGTCTCATCCACGGCTTGCTGTAGCGCTTCGAAGGCTTTTTGATAAATGGTGTTGATTTTATCGCTCAACCCCGCTTTGGCCAGACGTGTGGGTGTCGCAGGATAGGTATTTAGGGTATGTGTTTTCGCGCCGGCACGGATAAAATCTTTGTGCACGTCTTTGACAATATTGGCATGTTTTAACATCACCGCGACCGACCAAAGCTTAGAGCTCACATCGGGGCCACGTTGATAAATTTCTTGCCCTAGGCCACCATCGAGTAGTGCAATCGACGTCATGGTTACTTCAGCCTCCTTCGGCCATCTTTCCTTGGTTTGACTTGAGATTACCATGAGCTCGTCGATTTAACACCCCGTTGTTACGCCACCTCTTCACTCCCTTCTATTGCGAGATGTTCAAGCTTATCGATCACCGTCATGCTGGCGTTTTCCATCTCTTTTAATGCGGTGACCATTTGATCCGGTTGTTGAGCATGAAACGCCGCCACCGCAGCCTTGGCATGGGTGTGCACTTGCTCGTGAGGCGCGGAAATGGCTTTAAACGTTTGCAACTGCCCAAAATATTGCTGCCCTTCACCATGGTTATACCACTGGCCGAGTCGGCATTGGGTGTGATCGGTGACATCGTCCGCCATCATGCTGTCTTCGCCCAATACCACGCGGTATATCGCAAATTTAAAGCTGATATGGTCAAGTTTTGCCAGTTCACAAAAGGCGCGCAGTGCAGAGGCTTTAATGGTGGTGCGGCTGTGCTGTGCTTGCTCACTTTGGGTGGCCATGGCATCGGCAACCTGTTGGCCTTGTTCGCTGTATTGAATGGCTTCAGTGGCAAGGGTATCGGTGAGCGTGCACGCATGGCTGCTGCCCGCACGAATTTTTTCCACCAGCTGGGTAATATCTTGGGTGGCAGTGGACGTGCGCTCGGCAAGGTTGCGTACTTCATCGGCAACCACCGCAAACCCTCGGCCCTGCTCACCGGCGCGTGCCGCTTCAATGGCTGCGTTTAACGCCAGCAGGTTGGTTTGATCGGCGACATCACGAATCAAATTGACAATGCCACTCACCTCTTGGGCGTGTTGATCGAGCGAGCGAATCGCTTCCGACGATTGCTGACATTGCGAAGATAACGACTGTACATGACGCGCAAGGTCATTGACTTGCTCGGCGCATGATGCCGCTTGATGGCTCACTTCGGTCACACGCTCTTTTTCACCGTTAATGGTGTCCGCCAAGGTGGCCAGAGAGGATTGGGTGGCGTTGATCGAATCACCAAAGTGGCATAAGTTGGCGTCGATCGCTTTGCCGGTTTGGCGTTTTTTCGCGACGGTATCCAGCTCTGCCTGCAATGCGCCTTTCTCTGCATTCAGCGCGTCGATGGTATGATTAATTTGCTCAATTTTTTGCTGCAGAGCAACCTGCATTTGCTGCTCTTGTTCAAGTTGACGCCGAGATATAAACACGCTGACTCCTAATGATGTAATTAAGCTTTTTATAATATTTTAACGCTTTAAATTGGCTTTGTAGGATTATCCAAGCAAAGTGTGATCGCATTGACGCCAAGCGCCTGATTTACACTGTAAACCTGACGCAAATCACTTCATACTGCGATCACTGAAGTGAATGAGCGAAAATTTATGACCTTTTGGTTGCTTTTTAAACGTTGGATTATCAGTCGCTTCGCCCATTTGAACGGGCGTATGCTCGGCTTGGTGGTACTCGCCTATGGCGTGATTGGCTGGCTACTTTTATATGGGGCGGGCGAGACCGCGATGACCCAGTCGCTGAGCCGCTATGTGTATTACTTGATTGTGACGGCCTCGACCGTTGGCTACGGCGATTATTCCCCCGTTACTGAGTGGGGGCAATGGATCACGTCTTTTTGGATTATTCCCGGCGGCTTAGGGTTGTTTGCGGTGGTGATTGGGCATGTCACCGGATCACTGGTGGATTATTGGCGACGCGGGTTACAAGGAAAACGGAGTATTAGTGTGAAAAATCATCTTCTTATCTTAGGCTGGAACGGACAACGTACGATACAGCTAATTCGTTTATTGCAAAGCGGAGTACACGGTGAGCGCCCGATTGTGCTTTGTGCACGCGCAGAAATCGAAAACCCACTGCCTGGTGAGGTGGAATTTGTGCGCGTGGCAAGTTTTACCGATGCTGAAGGCATTGCCCGCGCCAAGGTCGAGCATGCCTCGAGTATTATTATTGATAACCCAGAAGATGATATTACTTTGTCAGCGGCTCTGTTCTGCGCACATAAAAATCCGTCAGCGCATTTATTGGCTTATTTTCAAGATGATGCGATAAGCCAAATCCTCAAACAGCACTACCCGCATGCGGAATGTGTGCCGTCGGTGTCGGTCGAAATGCTAGCAAAAGCGGCGGTGGATCCCGGTTCAAGTCAGTTGCATCATGAGCTTTTGAGCACGTCACAAGGGATGACGCAATACTGTGCTCGTTATCCGAGTAACGCAACAGAAATCGATACCGGCGATCTCTTTGGTCAGCTCAAGCAAGAATATGACGCCACCTTAATTGGGATCGACCAAGGCCAAGGTATTATCTTAAACCCGCCAATGGGGACAAAAGTATTGCCGGGCGACCGTCTTTTTTATATCGCCGCCCAGCGCTTGCCGCATTGGTCCGCCGCGTAAGCACGCTATTTAATCAAAGTGCATTATTCAACGAGAGCATGCGATTCAACCAACGCATGCTTGGATAAATAAACACTCTCATCAGCGGGGTAGGCGAAAAAATGATGTACCGGCCCTGCCCCTCTTCCAACGGTTAACTGTTGGCTATGCGCTAAGGCGTCAGTGAGATAACGCTTAGCCGCTCGCCCGGCGTCAATGGGTGTCAGTCCCTGCGCATAAAACGAGGCAATCGCCGCGGACAGTGAACAGCCTGTGCCATGGGTGTTAGGCGTTTCAATGCGGCGTGCACTCAGGGTTTGACACGTATCTCGGCTAATCCACACATCCAGACTCTCTGGCGCATGATGCAAATGCCCACCTTTTAGCATCACATACGGACATCCGAGCTTGCGCAGTGCCGGCACTAAGGCGTACATCTCCTCGGTGGTTGTCGGAACAGGACGCCCGGTTAAACGCGCGGCTTCTGGCAAGTTGGGGGTTAAAATGGTCGCGCGCGGGATCAACGTATTGATCAGTGCATCCATGGCGTCATCATCTAATAACGGATCGCCGCTGGTGGCGATCATGACCGGATCGAGCACGACCGGTAAGTGCGGGGAGCGCGCGAGCACAGCGGCTACTTCGCGAATAATCGCTTGGTTGGCGAGCATGCCGATTTTCACGGCACGTACCGGCATGTCGTATAACACAGCGTTCAGTTGCGCGCGAACAAACGCTGGGTCGACCGGCGAGACGGCCTCAACGCCACAGGTATTTTGTGCAGTTAAGGCGGTGATCGCCGAGCAGGCATAGCCGCCCGTGGCTGAAATCGCTTTAATATCGGCTTGAATACCAGCCCCCCCACCGCTGTCTGAGCCGGCGATGGTGAGAATAACAGGTGGTGATTGGTTCATATTGGCCCCTTAATCATGAGGGGCGGAAGGAGACAAAACCACGCACGATGGCGCGACCTTGTGTGCTGAGCACGTCAGTTCCCTCCGCCAGTGCTAACTGGATCAGGTTCTACGGGTCCTGCTTTCGCAGTCTCAGCAATTGCTTGCTCCCCGACTAACACGGTCAGAATATAAACCTTAGTGATAAAGCGCAAGTATGAGGGTGCTAATTGCGCGTTTAGGCTATCTCATTATTATTGCTGGTTGCATTGCTATTAATGGTTGCATTGCTATTGATCGTCGCATTGCTATTGATCGTCGCGTTGTTATTAATGGTCGCGTTGCCTTGGTTGGCGGTTTTAAGCAGTTGTTCAAATCCCTCTTGGATTAGGGGCCGTGCGTATAAAAAGCCCTGCACTTGGTCGCAGCCAATGGTTTGTAGCACATACTGCTGGTCCTCTTTTTCGACGCCCTCGGCGACCACACCATGACCAAAGCCATGGGCCAAATCAATCACGCTACCCACCAAATGCTTATCACTGGCGTTGGTAGCCAAGTCTTGGATAAAGCTGCGATCAAGTTTGACCCAATCGACCGGTAACTGTTTAAGGTAACTGAGCGAGCTGTAGCCGGTGCCAAAGTCATCGAGGGCAATATGCATGCCTGCATCTCGCAATTGTTGTAGCTCTTTCAGTGCCACCGACATGTGCTGGATCAGTGCTGATTCTGTCACCTCTAATTGAATCAGATGCAAAGGGACATCAACTGCCTGGCACCGAGCTAAGACGCTGTCAGCAAAGCCGGGGCGAAACTGCTGGGCAGAAACATTGACTGACAGGTGAAAGCTATCGTTGATCAGTTTATTTTTTCGCCAACATTCAACCGCGGCTAAGGCCATCACCAGTACGTGGTCGCCCAGTTGGATCATGTCTGCGCTGCGTTCGGCGATGGGGATAAATTCCGCCGGACTGATGGCCCCAAGGGTCGGATGCTGCCAACGCAACAGCGCTTCCGCGCCTATCATCAAACCGCCGTCTAATCGCCATTTGGGTTGATACACCAGTGATAATTGTCCGCTTTGCAGTGCTGGCCCTAATTCGGTGCGAATCAAATGCGCGCGCTGAGCTTGGCTGTCAAGCTCAGGCTGATATTCGCCGATAAGTTGGTCATCCGTCGGAATCGCTAAAATGGCTTGACGAAACAGTTGCGCCACATCTTGTGTCTCAAGCTCCGTGCGGCTGATACCAATGTGGCAACGTAAAAACATTAAACGCCCATCGAGCGTGTGATGTCCGCTGATCAACCGATTGATGCGCGCGGCTTTTTCTACGGCATGGTTATCGTGTTCTTCAATCAGCATCACCAGTCGTGTGCTATCCCAAACGCCAATGCGATGTGGGCGCGCCACTGTACTATTGGCTAGCAGATTGGCCACTTGTTTGTATAGTGCCTCTGTCATTAAATGACCTTGGTGTTTGGTCACCGCTTCCATGCCATCTAAGGCAATCATCATCACAGTCACCGGCCCTTTGCTCAGCTGGCGCTCAGCGGCATCTAATAATGCGCGACGATTTGGTAGCCCGGTTAACGGATGGGTCAAAGAAAGCGCGCGTAAAGCCGCCGTTTGTTTGTTAACCAGCATTTGCAGCCGTGCCGCTTGATCGCGCTCTTTACGGGTTTTCAATTGCAGATACAAAAGGTTTTGAATCCGTTGCAACACCTCATCGTGATCAAAGGGTTTGCTGATGTAATCAATCGCGCCACGGCATAACGCTTGGTTACGCAAATTCAGGTCATTATCTGCGGTGAGTACCATCACGGGCGGGCAATGCTCATCTAAAGCGTCATTAAGATCATCCAGCACCAGTAAGCCAGAGCGCTGCGGCATCCGCATATCGAGTAAAATCAGGTCGGGAACGGGGGAGAGAGCATCGGTAACAAGGCGAGGATCGGTGAGCCCATTCAGCTGTTGATAACCGGCTTGCTTGAGCATGGTAGACAGTAAGTGAATGTTTTCCGGTCGATCATCAATGATCAGTATATGTGCTTGTGACGGATCCTTTGTCATAGCCTCTCCTCTAATAATAATTGTATGGCCTCAGCCAAGTCCGCTGACGAGAGCGGCAGCGATAAACGTCGTAATGTCGGTTTGTTATGTGGTTCGTCGCATGGGTTGTCAGTCAGAACAATGAGTGGGTTGTCGCCAAATTGTGCTTGTATTTGTTCGGGCGTTGCCGCAACGCTATCAGCCGCCATAATGACTAACGATGGCGGAGACGCGAGCGCAACAGCCTCAGCCAGTGACAACCCATGCGCATGATAGAGTGTCAACATTGGCCAATCTTCAAAGCAATCGGTCATCAGGCGCTGGCGGGCACTGTTATTATCAATATAGAGCACGCGATGCGGCTGGCTCACGCGGAGACACGTACAACCTTGATCGTCAGGTCGCGTCGACGCTCGGTAAGGGAACGTTACTGCAAAACAACTGCCCTTGCCTGGCTGGCTTTTTACTGACATCTCGCCTTGCATTTGCACAACCAATTGATGGCTCACCGCTAACCCCACACCTGCCCCTTCAATCTGTGATTGTTCGGCGGCCAAGCGGTTAAAAGGCTCAAAAAGATGGTTTAACCGATTTTCAGCAATACCGATCCCGGTATCTGATACAGAGATCGTCAAGGTTGACGATGGATGACTGGCTTCAACCCATACTCGCCCCTGAGGATGGTTATATTTAATCGCGTTGCTGAGTAAATTGATCAACACTTGTTTGAAACGGGTTGGATCCACATACAGATCGCCACTCAGATCCGCCGGTAGGCACTCATCTAACTCAACGTGCTGTTGCTGTGCGAGCGGGAGTAGTGTTCGAACGGCATCACTGACAAGGGCGCGAACCGGATACCAGGTGACATTGACCACCGTTTTTCCTGCCTCAAGTTTGGCAAGATCCAGCACATCATTAATTAAGGTGAGTAAGTGGCGACCACTTTGGTGAATTTGATCGACATATTGCCGTTGCGTCTCCGTCAAGCGAGGAGAAGAGGATCGTTGTAGTAGTTGCGCATAACCGAGCACACTGTTTAAAGGCGTGCGCAGCTCATGACTCATGGCAGAGAGAAAATCACTTTTGGCTTGATTGGCGCGTTCTGCCTCGTGCTTCGCTTGCAGCAATGGTGTGGCATCATAGCCAACAGTCACGATGGCGTAAGGCTCTCCCTCTACGTGGCGAATAAGCGTTTTAGCGAGCTTAAAAGTCCGACCATCTCTTAATGTCACATCGACATGAACGGGTTCACCATCGAGCGTCAGTTGGTGATCAAGCGCATTGAGGGTTTCGTGCATTCCCTCAGGCAAGGCACCATGAATTGCTTCAGCAAGCTGTTCAACATGCTCGACATTTAATGCTTGTAGGCAGGCGTAATTTGCAAGCGAATATCGTCCGCCCAGCTCTCGGACAAAAACAGGATTGGCGATCGCATTAATAATGGTTTTGAGTTGATTGCGTTCGTGTTTAATACGCGTCTGAGCCTGAGTCAGCGCGCGCATATCAGACATAATGCCAATAAACTCTCGCCGGTCTTCAACCCACACTTCACTGACCGCAAGATGAATGGGGACCACATGCCCCGCTTGATGCCGTGCCTCAACCCGCCGGCCGGTACCGATAATGGCTGCCTGGCCTGTTGTTATATATTGCCGTAAATAATGGTCATGCTTCCCTTGGTGCTCCGACGGCATTAAACAATCAACATTCTTTCCGATTAGCTGTTGCGGGTGATAACCCAATAATCGGTGGGTGAACGGGTTCGCATCTAAAATAATGCCGCGTTCATCAATCACCAAGATCGCGGCTGCCGCGCTGTTGACTAACGCTTGATAATGGGCTTGAGTCCCGCGTGTTCGGTTTGTGGTGATTGGTTCGCTGTCCATGCTCCCTGCCTTTGACCTATAAAAAACGCCCCATTGTGGGGCGTGTGACGGTCCGGCATGCATTGCCTATCCGTCGCTATCTTTTATAGTTTTTGACTAGCGCATCGACCTTTTTCAGGAACTGCTCTTTAAGGTTCTCATGCTCGTAGTCGAGATGATACGTATTGTGAAACCCCACACGTAACTGTACCCCATTTCCTGCTAAATAAATGGTATAGCCGTCATAATCTGAGAAAGCGTCAATGCCATCTAAGCGGTGTCCATCTTCTATTTTCTCACCAAACTCCGTGACTATCTCAAACGCGCGAAGCAGATGGGTCGGATCGAGTTCGTTTTTCACGCTTCCCTCCTGGCTATATTATCGAAATTGTGCGCCCCCTTTAGGTCGCATTGCACGACCACGCAGTGAGCCTGCTAATACCGGTGGGGCGGTGACACCCTGTCCCGGTACACCCAAACGATTGGGCCTTGCAATGATATTGGGCAAACTGGCCAATGTATCAAGGGTAGTGTCCGGACAGGCCTTTTGGATCCCTGTACCGTAATTATAGCCATAGTTAACACAAATCACT
Organism: Salinivibrio sp. AR640; assembly: GCF_001995405.1. NCBI lineage: Bacteria > Pseudomonadati > Pseudomonadota > Gammaproteobacteria > Vibrionales > Vibrionaceae > Salinivibrio > Salinivibrio sp. AR640. The sequence continues at coordinate 148,790 of NZ_MUFD01000003.1, forward strand.
GGCGAGCCAGCGGCGCGAGCCGCATGCACATCGCTGACCGAATCCCCCACCACCAGCAGTTCCAAGGGTGAAACGCCAAGTATGGCGGCCGCTTCGTAAATACCGTCCGGATCCGGCTTGCCAACAGACATTGCATCGGCACCCAATATCCGGGTGAAAAAATGCCCAACGCCAAGTGCTCGCAGTAAGCTGTTAGCATGCGCCGTTTGCATATCTGTGGTGCACACCATCGGGATGTGGCGCTGCGATAAGGTTTCAAGGCACGCAAGCACGCCCGGGTACAGTCGAGTTTTTGGCGGTTTACTGCCTAGGTATGAGGACAAAAAGAGCGCGCGCGCTTGGTTTAGCACGCGGGTCGATACGCGCCCGTCGATGTGTCGAGTTAACACGCGGTGGATCAATAAATCCGCCCCATCACCAATCCAATCTTTTATTGCATGAGGATCTTCATCAGGCAAGCTTAAGCCACGTAACATACCGCTAACCGCCTCATACAGATCGTCAAAAGGGTCTGCGAGTGTGCCGTCTAAGTCAAAGCATACCGCAGAGACGCTCTCTAACTTAACCATAAAAACCCCTTTTTATTCATAATTTTAATAAAATTAAAAAAGATAGAACTGGTTCATAAATCGAATCCAATGACGTTTCAACGTTAGCAGAGAAGCTAGCGTCGACCTATCAAAATACGACGGATAATATTTGGGATCATGGAAAAGAAAATGGATAAATGACCGGTAAAGTACAAACTTCAGTGTTGAATCAAGCCACTAACATCGTGGTGATCAAAGTCACACTTTTAGATCTTGATTGGCGATGATACCGACGTTAAACCTGTATAAAAAACCGTCATATTTTTGACTTTTTATTTAAGGGTGTGGTGTATTATTACCTGATGGCTTTCACAAAAGTGACATACGTTTGCGTCGTGATTGTCATAATCGCGCCGTATCGTGTGGCACTCAGTAGTGACAGTCGATGTATTTTTATGCGATATCTGCCTAAGCAGCCTTTGTGGCGCTATCTCCTTGTGTTAGCCGTGGCAAGCGTCGCTAGCTGGTCAGTTTACACACTAGAAAATCAACGCCAGCAGAGTCGTTTCTCAGCCGAGGTTGAAAAATACCGTTATTCATTAGGTCAATCTTTTTCACAGCTCTATGAACTTCAGTTGTCAGCACAATTGTATTTGCAGCAAGAAAATGGGCCAACACGCGAAAAATTCCACGCTTTCATCGATAATCACACCCAAAAGCAATCTGGACTCAACAGCGTCATGTGGCTCCCTCGAGTTAATCGCGCTGAGTTAGCACAATTTGCGGCCCAACAAGATCAGTATCATCCTTTCCCTCCTTTAAACGAGCAGGTCTGTCGGTGGGTCATGCGTAGCGATACGTTTCCCGCTTTGTATGTGTCACCACAAGCCGCTGAAGAGGGCTATTTAGGCTGGCGAGCAGATTCTCAGTGTGACAATACCCAAACCATGGAGCGGGCATATTTTAATCGTCACCCTGAGGCGCGGCTTTTTCATGACGAGCAAGGCCACGGCATACGGTGGTTTGCACCAATTACTGAACGGGATGGAAAGCTACTCGGTTTTCTTTCTACCACCCTATATTTTGATAGATTTTTACCCGCGTTGTGGCAAAGCAAGACGCCTGGGCCTAGTGTCGGCATGGTCGCTCAGGAGGCATTTGGTCATCAATCTGTCTTTAGTACGCATTCATCAAGCACGCTCAATCAATGGTACAACAGCCATTCGTCGGCAATATCGATTCCTATTGCCGGTAGTGAGGAGGGATTACTCGTCACCTTTACCGATATTAGGGAGTTACACACGGATCTGATTTATGCCGGTGTGGTTGGTGTACTTGTTTTATCTCTCGGGCTATCGATTCTTGCTAGTTTTTGGTCCTATGCCAATCGCCTTTTACTGGCAAAACAGATAGTGAGTCAACAAACGCAACAGTTAACCCATCAAGCCCATCATGATAGCTTGACTGGACTTGCTAATCGCACTGCACTGGATAAAGCACTAAAGAGAGCCGTACATTCAATCAGTGCGGAACCTTCAGATAGCATCACATTATTATTTATTGATCTGGACAATTTTAAAGTCGTCAACGACTCACTCGGTCATGTAACTGGCGACACCTTACTCAAAAAGTTGGGGAAACGGCTTCAGAAAGCAGTAACAGACGATCGTGTTTATCGGTTTGGTGGTGATGAGTTTGTTGTACTGCTCCACGCTGATAGCTCCTTGGCCTTGGCGCAAACCAAAGCTAAGCAACTGGTTCAAACGCTAAGTACCCCCTATTACATCGAAAATCATGTGATAAATATATCTGCCAGTATCGGTATCGCTTCAGTCGGCCAATCAAATAAATCGGTGACTGATATTATCCAACAAGCCGATATTGCTATGTATCACGCAAAACAAACCCGTGAACGCGTGGCTATTTTTCAACCGGCGATGCTCGCAAAGGTCCAACAACGCTTTATTTTGGAGCAAGACTTAAAGAAAGGGCTCGAACATCATCAATTTCATCTTGTATACCAACCCATTTTTGATAGCCATAGCGAACAATTGAGTCATGCAGAAGCACTACTGCGATGGGAGCATCCCACGCTGGGCACAATATCACCGGCGGAGTTTATTCCAATAGCCGAAGAAACGGGTTATATCAATGAATTAGGTCAATGGGTATTGGAGCAAGTCGCTGAGGTGTTAGAGAATTGGCACTTGCGCTTACCTCCCGGGCAAAGCCCATCGATTACTGTGAATGTCTCGGCCAAACAGTGTCAATCTCCGACTTTTGCAGACGATATTGCCGCGTTAATTGCCGCCCATCGCTTTGATCCACATTGCCTTGGGCTCGAGATGACCGAGACTGCAGTGCTTGAACATTCTGACAACGTGCAGCGTAATTTGAAACGTATTCATGCACTTGGGATTTCGTTATATCTCGATGACTTCGGCACCGGCTATTCATCACTTTCTTTGCTAAGACAATATCCGTTTAATGTCATCAAAATGGATCGCAGTTTTATTATGGGCATTGACCAACCCCATGGAAAAGCGGCGCCTTTATGTCGAGGAATGATTGCGATGGCTCACGCGGTGGGACTGACTGTTGTCGCAGAAGGAGTAGAAACCAAACAGCAACTCTGTTGGCTACGCGAGCATCAATGCGACTACCTCCAAGGCTATGTGTTATCCCGCCCTATTGAACGCCAGGCAATTGAAACTTGGATTTCGCCCAATCTAAATTCATGTATTCGGCTGGTACGCAACTGATGCGGCCGATTGGAGAGAGGCTGTTTGGGCTGCCGTTTTTTGTTGCGCGACGGAGACCTGGCTTTGCAGCCATTCTTCACGTAAGACGCCATAGCGCAGTGAATCGTAATATTCACCTTGATAGTAGCGGACAGCACGTAAACGCCCTTCTTCGCGCATGCCTAGCGCTCTGGCGCACCGCATCATGCCAATATTCCCGGACCAGGTCGTTAGGCCTATGCGATTCACCGCGTGGCGGGCAAACAGTTGGTCTATCCATAGTGTCAGCGCTTGCCGCCCTGTTCCTTTTCCCCAACATGCGGGATCAAAGATGGTGATCCCCACTTCAAGCCATCGCGTGCGCTTGTCTTCCCAATAATAAGTGACGTAACCGACGGGCTTGTTATCAACGCAGATAACTTGAGCGGTATCTCCTGCAAGAAAACGCCGGAAAAGGCCAAACCGAAACGACCAATAGGATACCGGCTCAATAGGACTGTAAGGCGCGTCGTATTGCTTCCACGCACGGGAATGGTAGATATTATGCCAAAAATAGCGCGCTTCTTGACGCTGTGCTGCGCGAATACTCACCGCAGCGTGATGGGATAAGTCGACGTCCATGTAGGCTTATTGCTCTCCTGCTCCTTGTTACCATACGATCGGCGACGGCTCTGACACGTCAGAGCGACGCATGGTGGGGGTTACCCATAAAGGCATCCAGTTTAACTCAATTAACCACCACATTGGCTACCTCCGTCTCACTTTCTTTTTGAAAGTGTAGACGCTTATCAGCGTTGACGGACAGTTTGGCGCGTCGATTGCTGAGACAGCCCAACGCCCAATAAGACAAATCCTCCCCCGATAATATGATATGGCGTTAAGACTTCCCCTAGCCAGATGACGGCGATTATTGCCGTCATCACCGGTAATAGATTCATATACATTGCGGTGCGACTGGCCCCATTGAGCGCGATCGCCTGTAGCCAGATTGCCGGTGCCAGCACCGATGCGCCTAAGGCGGCAAATCCCACTAATGGGTAGGCTTCAGTCGCAATGTTTTGGCTGGGTGCTGCCAAAAGCACGGGGATCAGCATGATTACCGCGAATAAGGCCTGCACATAAACGGAGACCCAATTAGAAATCGCCATCGACCATCGTTTCAATAACACACAATACAGTGCATACGACGAGGCACAAATTAACATGAGCCCATCGCCAATGGTTGCCCCACTGGTCAACAACGTTAGTGGTTTTCCCATTGTCAGCATATAAATCAGCCCAGAGATAGATAACCCTGCACCGACAATGGCTCGCACTGTAAGTGGCTGAGACAGTAGTTGAATGCTCATAAAGAGACTGAGCATTGGGACCAAAGACATGATCAATGCCATATTCGTCGCTGTGGTGGTTTGCGCAGCAAAATAGGCGACAGACTGGTTTGTGACCATGCCAAGTAAGGCGAGTAAGGCAAGCCGCGGCGCGTAGGTTATCACCGCACGCCGCTGACGCCATAGGGTAGGTAGGCAAAAGGGAGTGAGCACCAAGATGGCAAAGAACCAACGGTAAAAGGCCATCGCACCAGGTGCAATGACCGCCACTGACATTTTGTTTACGATGGTATTCACCGACCAAATAAAAACCGCGGCAAATGGCAACAGAACCGGCATAACTGCCTCATTGAAACGCGAATCGCGTGTAATTAAAACAGGCAGTTTACAGTGTAAATAGAAGAATGAAACCAAGTCGATAGAAACAGTTAGGGGGGGGACTATGATAGGCGACCATGTCGAATGGGTTGTGCAAGCAATACAAGGTACAACTACGCGAAAAAACAATCGGAAAAAAAGCGGGCAAGGGCCCGCTCGGCAAGCATTTAGCCAAACGATGTCATGAAGACATCAAATAGGACAAAGGTATCTATCGGGAGCTATATTAACGCCAATCCGTGAATGCATGTCAGTTATGCGTCAAGCCTGTGCAAAATAACGGGGTTGTTAGCCACTCATTGCAATGTCATCTAACGCTCTAAGCACTTGCCCATCCAGGTGGCCGTCAAACACGCGTTGACACACTTTACGGCGCACCGCTAACCCTGAGATTAATTTCTCAATAGATAGGTGACGTTCCTGCTGTTGCTGATTAAAAAATTCAATCGTACGGCTGAGTGTTTCATAAGGCACCACTTGATCACCTACGCGTAACCAATCAAGCTTTTCTAGATAACCTTGACACTCTTCAGTGATCACTGAAGACGGATGCCCTGTCATTGCTGAGAGCGCGGTGATACTGCGTTGTAACGCCTCTTCTGAGGTATATTTAGAGAGAACGATGGTCAGCTCGTCAGCATTGATCTCAACCAGATGCTTGCGTTGCTTAACACGGCGCCCCAAACGGCCGCTGGTTTTCTCTTTGCGTTGGATAGGCTCAAACTCGCCATCGATGATCCCGGACAGTTGATCAAGGTCTTGGCTGGGTAAGATCTCGTTGCGCAATGGGTTTGGCATGGTTGGCGCTAGCGAGCGTTTACCTTCGTTATACATTTTAGCGCGGGAGTAACGGATCACTTCATCGACATTACATTTAATATCCATCCGGTAATCCGGATATTTTTTTTCATCGTCTTCGCGTGTCAGCGTTAGGTGATATCCCCAGAGGTTTACCGCAAAAATCGATTCAGTGACTTTGCCTTCTGCCAGTTTTCGAAGCTCTCTAATCAAATCACTCGAAAAACGTCGCCATTCAATGTTACGCGCCATTTTTTGGTTTAACTCGCTCAGTAGCATCGAATCTTCCAAACGACGTGACATACGGCTTCTGAAGAGCGAATAGAGCTGGAATACCAGTGTATGCTGACGCAAAATTTCAGGCGGGAACAAGAAGAAGTAATCACGCGTCATCAATTCTTCAAAAAACGACGGCTCCCACACCAGGATATACAGATTGGGTTTAATTTTAACTTCCCCATCTTCACCTTCTTTTGGTGCTTCCTCTGATGCGGTAATGGTCCGAGCTAAAAAGCGGAAGCGATCACTTTTAAACCCTTCAGGCATGTTTTCACTCAGCCAACGGCCGGTCAATTCGTGGAGTTGAAAATCCGTAAACTCGATTCTATCGATGCTTTCTCGGATTGCATCACGTGCCGGTCCACTGTCTTTTTTACCCCGTAGTTGCAAAATATCAGTGATGTAAATGGGGGTTTTATTGCCAATCGATTGGGTTTGTAGCTCGTAATTCGGTAAGTGGTGATCATGGTATTGCACGGTTAACGTAAATAATGCGAATAACGTCATCAGATCATCCACCGTCATGATCGACTTGGCTGATCGTGTCTCAATAATGGCTTTGGTCCCGCTGATCGCAACCATTGATTTTTGATAGGCTTTTTTTGTCCGTGGCGGCGCCAAAGCTTGATCAATGATCCCCGCCCAGCTTGTTGGAGAAACCAAAATCTGATCTTTTTCGCCAGGCATCATTGGGGGCGTTCCCAGTCCGTGCTCGCTCAGAAGTTGGCGGTTTACTTGCGTTTGTGCCAGCGCTTTAGAGCGTTTTTGTTTGACTTCATCTCGGCTTTTTTCTGTCATCAATCCCGCACTGCCAAGTGATGAAATGAGACGGCTTGGATTGACAAAGCGGTGGAGCATCGTTTTACCTGCCAGCCCTTCTTCAAAACGAACCGGCTGCTGAAGAAAAAGGCCTAATTGCACCGCCGCACGTAATCGTTGCTGAATGGCAGCACGTGTTAATTGACCGTCGGTGGCGTCAACAAGTTCTGTGGTAGAGACATAGCCATCTTGAGATGAAAACCCGCGCACTGAAATCAAATTGAGCAGTTCTAAGATGCTTTTGGTCACCCCTTTAAAATGCTCATATTGCGCAAGCCAGTCGACCAGTTGTCCATGCACTTCGAAGAGATGCCCGTCTTTGTGGGAACGAGGTGCTTTTATTAATATTTTTTCCGGTTTACTGGCACTCATGTCAGTTAAGATCCTTCATAGCAGGCGTACTCAAAGCGCATTATTCTTTAATGTTGAGGTGACGAAAGCCGTAAATCGATCACACTTCCAGGGAAATCCTAATAAAAATAGACCCAAAAAGAAAGATCTTTTTTATTGCATCTTTTAACTGATCTTTATGATTATTCTGATCTAATTTGATGATCTGATCTTATGATCCGGGCGATGAAAAATCTATAGGTGACTGATTTATAGGGATTATAAAATAAACCTTCTCGAAAGCATGATCAACAAAGCATTGGAGGCATGATCAACATACTTCACCAACGATGATCAAGTGAGGCCTGAACCAATGATCATCAGCGTATCGCATCAATGATCAAACAGTTACTGCATCAATGATCAAGTGTATTCCACACGTTATCCACAACCTCGGAATGCTTTTATTTGTTTGGATGGTGTTATCAGAGCCAAACAGCCGTGTTTTCATCATGGAACAATGATCAAGTGATGCGAATTTTGCTCAATCAGACGGAATGCTGCCTATGTTGTGAGCAATGTGGCGAGAAAGTCGTGTCTCGCCTGCTCAAGTTGAAATGACATTAACAGTATAATCGCCATCAGTCAGCATGTGTCCGGATGCGGAACAATGATCATGTATGATGATCTTGTTGTTCAAGAGTCAGCCCATTTCTCATCAGTCGTACGATCGGAAAAGAAAATCGCGACGGATCGTCCTGGATCCCTTGGTACGCCTGACATTGTCCGTAAATTAGCGGTTTGGATATATCGTTCCGGTTAAGATACTGGCACTATTCAATCAGAAATATAACTTGATCATCGTTCCCAGGCTTATTGAGACATTGCGGTTGAATTTGCTGGTGATTTCATCGCAATACGTACTTGATCATGCTTCCTATCTACTCATGTTATCAACGAAAGCATGATCAAGGCTATTGAATCCATCGCTTTATTTTCCTTGATCATGCTTTCGGGAAATAGGATCAAATGGCATTAATGTTCATCGCACATCGCCAAAATGTGTAATAGAGGGTCGATCCTACTGATGATATCGATGAAAAATGGTCAGTTTAATGTTGAAATATCGACAACCGTAAATTAGCCAACCAAATACAAGCTTCCGTATTTATTCGCCATTTACATTGTAAATAAGTGACACTGTGACATTTTAAATCTTACTATGATTGGCTCTGATAATATTGGTTGAGTTTGACATCAATGGTGGTGATATTCAGCCCCACCCTATAATTACAATTGTGAGCAGGATCTGTATTTGATTGGCATTTGTTCACCTTTTTATTGTCTTGGATGGATTATGCTGTACAATCGACAATTATTTCTCGTGATGGCGAAAAAGAATATGGATAGGGAAAAGACGATTGAGAACCTCCGCAATATCGCGGCGCAGACAAAACAAGTGCAGTCTGATCGTGTGGAGATTGTCATGGAAGAGCGACACGATCAGCTCTTTCCGCCCATGTCGAAAGCGTTAATGGAAACACGTTCAGGGCTTACGCGGCGCAAGCTTGATGAAGCGATCTCTCGCATGGAGCAAGACGGGCATCAATTTACCAAAAATAATGCCAATCATTACTCCATTACCCTGGATGAAGCGCATCAAATTATGGACGCCGCGAATGTTCCGACGTTTCATGAACGTAAAGGCAAGACGCACAAACCTTGGGTTGTGAACATTCAAAACCAAAAAGGGGGCACCGGCAAGTCTATGAGTGCGGTGCACTTAGCGGCTTGTATGGCGCTGAATCTTGAGAAACGTTATCGCATTTGCTTGATTGACTTAGATCCGCAAGGCTCGCTGCGATTATTCCTTAACCCACAAATCAGTTTGACGGAACAAGAAGGGATTTATTCTGCCGTTGATGTGATGTTGGACAATACGCCCCAGGCTGCTGACAAAGATTTCATGATGCGTAATGTCTTGCTGCCGACACAATATCCTAATTTGAAAACCATGGCTGCCTTTCCTGAAGACGCCATGTTTAATGCGGAGGCATGGCAAGCGTTAGCAACCAGCCAGTCGCTGAATGTGGTGGAGTTATTGCAAGAGAAGGTGATTGATCCAATCAGTGATGAGTTCGACATCATTATGATTGATACGGGACCTCATATCGATCCACTGGTTTGGAATGCGATGTATGCGTCTAACTCTTTAGTGATCCCCTGCGCCGCGAAGCGACTGGATTGGGCATCGACGGTGAACTTTTTCCAACATCTTCCCCAAGTGTATGAGATGTTTCCGGAAGACTGGCACGGATTAGAATTTGTGCGTTTAATGCCAACCATGTTTGAAGATGATAATAAAAAACAGATTTCTGTCTTAACTGAAATGAATTATCTTTTAGGTGAGCAGGTCATGATGGCGACGATTCCTCGAAGTCGCGCTTTTGAGACCTGTGCCGATACGTACAGCACGGTATTTGATTTGACGTCACAAGATTTTGAGGGCGGTAAAAAAACGTTATCAACGGCGCAAGATGCGGTGCATCGAGTCGGACTCGAACTCGAACGTGTGCTGCATAGCTACTGGTCTCAGCTCAATCAGGAGTAAAAAAGAAAAATGGCAATTAAAACCTCTGATTTAAATGCGCGCTTGTTTGCAAAGGCGGATAAACGCCGAGCAACAACATCACAAGAAGCGCAGAGCGCGGCGAGCGAGAGAGCGGCAGTGATCGAGTTAGCTGTGGCGGGTGAGCGTACCGTCGAGTTTGAACTTGTTAAAGTCCCAGCGTTAACGATCCGAGATAAAACAACAGTATTTGATAAAAATGCGCGTGAGCAGTCGTTTCTTAACGAATTGGCATTATCAGATATTCTGACCACCTTAAAAGAGCACGGACAACAATACCCGGCTGTTGGGCGGTGGCTTGATGACGGTCGTATCGAGGTCCTCGATGGCAGCAGGCGCCGTATGTCTTGTATTATTGCAGAGCAGGACTTTCTGGTATACGTCGCAAAAGGGATCAGCACGCGTCATGCTAAGTTTTTGTCGGATGTCGCGAATGCGCACAAACCTTTATCCTTGTATGAACGCGGTAAAGAAATGCAAGCCATGTTAGACAGCGGTGACGTCAGTGATCAAAAGGCACTGGCGAGCGCATGTCAGTGTAGTGAAGCATTAGTCAGTGGTGCATTAAAGGCAGCTGCCCTGCCCTTGCCACTTTTGCAAGCTTATCCCAGTGTCTCTGAATTGGGGCGCCCGACTATCGTCAAACTCCACCGTTTGTATTTTAGCCTTGATAGCCAATCGCAAGCGCAGTTGGTGGCCATGCTAGGTGAGACACCGTTATGGCAACAAGTTGATGCCCAAGGCGTGACACGCATTACGCGAGAAGTGACCCAGCGAATTGAGCAATATAAAGATGAGCTTGTGGCGCCGCAGCCGAGTGAAAAAGAACAAGCTCAAACCTTGTTAGAAGGACGCGCGTCTTATCGTCGTAAAGGCAATAATTTGAGTATCAATTTGAAAAAAGTGAGTGATCAAGATGCTGAGCAGATCTTGGCGCTGATAAAGGAACACTTTAACGGTTAACGCGTTCAAATCGAATAAAAAACGGCACGCCTTTGCGTGTCGTTTTTTTTTGCATGGTATCATCTTCTTTATCTGCTAAATCGACAAAACGGAACGCGTCCTATGGGGACATCAACGACCTCATCAACTCTGCAACAGTTTTTTGCAGATTTAATTCATTCCGCCACATTGCGTGCTCATCGACAATTGGTGTGTATCGATTATCCTCTCGATTTTATCGTGGCAGCCTTTGACGAGGCAGCTACCCCGCTGGTTATCGGTCATGCTGATGAAGGATTAAGTTGGCGTCAAGCGCGTCAAAAGCTGGGGCAAGAGTGCGGGCATATCGTGGTTGAGGTGGGCGCCGATTTTAATGCCGAAGCGTTTTGCGCTATTGCAGGCTGCTGTCGGGCGGGATCATTAATTCTTTTACGACTAGCGGCGCCAAAGGAGGCATTGCCGCCTTCTGTGCGGCGTTTAGTCAAACAGCTAGAGCTTAATGAATCGGTCGCCTTCTTTCTACGTCATCAGGTGCGCAGGCCCGCGGAGGTGTTGCCTTTGCCTGGCCAACATGAGGTGAGACAAGAGAATGCGATTGAGGCGGTCAAGAAAGTGGCCACGGGTCACCGGCGTCGTCCCTTGTTGTTAACGGCCGATCGTGGTCGTGGAAAATCGGCAGCGTTGGGAATCGCAGTGGCACAGTTAGTCATGAACAAACCACGAAAAATTTTGGTCAGCGCACCGACGCCCGCGCATGCCGCAACCTTATTTAGTCATATTAAGTCAAGTTTGGGTATGAATACCCAAGGTCAGGTAATTGATTATCAAGGCAGCGATATCCGCTATATTGCCCCCGATACCTTGTTACAAGAAACGCCGTTGGCGGACCTTCTTTTGATTGATGAAGCGGCGGCAATCCCATTGCCGATGTTGAGCCAATGCTTACATCAATATAGTCGCGTGGCCATTGCAACCACAGAGCATGGTTATGAAGGAACCGGACGTGCTTTTACGATAAGGCTGAAACAATTACTGGATGCAGAGCAACCACAATGGCGACCATTGAGACTAACTGCGCCAATGCGATGGGCGGATAACGATCCGGTTGAACGTGCGCTAAATGCATTATTCTTGCTCGATGTCGATCCGCCTGAGTTGCTGATCAGTGACGACCAAAGCCAACCCGTTAAGTTGGATAATATCGTCGTTCAGCGTTTATCTCCCGCACAGCTATTGAGTGATGAAGCCTTACTGCGTTCTTTATTTGCTTTGTTGCTGGCTGCGCATTATCAAACGTCGCCGAATGATTTAGCACGGTTACTTGATGACGATTCAATCATTGTTTGGGTGGGAAGCGTCGCGGGCGAGTTGGTCTCTGCGTGTGTGATCAATGAGGAATGCCGTCTTAGTGCCGACTTGAGCCGGGCGGTAGTTGCGGGGCAACGTCGCCTTAAAGGCCATCTTCTCAGCCAGTCGCTCGCTGCCCATCTCGGCGATCCAGCGATTTTGCACCAGAGCCTTTGGCGAGTTGAACGAATCGCGGTAGCCGAATCTTACCGATATCAAGGGTTAGGTCAGCAGCTTATTACTGCTGTGGCTCAGGAGGCAAGCAAGCTTGAGATGTCGTGTCTCGGGGTGAGTTTTGGTGCGACGGCTCGTCTTAGTCGATTCTGGTTGAAGCAGGGGTTTGAACCAATAAAACTTGGCTTGAAGCGCGATCAAGCCAGTGGTTGTTATTCTTTACAAATGGTAAAGCCAATCAAACGGCTAGCGTGGTTGCAAGACGGTGTCGCCTTGTTTCGTCATAGCTTACCAATTCAATGGATGACAACTCATCAGGCCATGGAGGTTGATATTGTTGGCGCTATGATGTGCTTCTTATCTGATAAGCCACTGGCAGGCTGTATAGACCAACAGATTAAAGGATTTATTGCCGGGGGCGTTGGCGTTGATGCGTCATTGGCAAGCCTACAAATGTGGTTACGTCAGCACGTTAAAGCCTTACCTTCGCATCCAGACGATAATGCGCTCTATGTATTGATCAGTCGGATTATTCTTGGCCATTCGTGGTCTACGGTATGTGCGCGGTACGGACTGACGGGTAAAAAACAAGCTGAAGCGATGATCCGTGACTATGTTATGCGCCATGACGTCAGTGAGTGAGTCAGGCCGTTTTGATAGAGCTATTGGTTCAATTTACAGTGTAAAGATAAGGAAGTGTCAAACGTATCAATTTACACTGTAAATTCACATAAGGCTGTTAATAGAAACATACCTGTTAATGCCAACATAGCTTTCACTACAAATACCACGCTCCACGTAAATACCACATTCCATGTAAATGCAGTGCTCCATGTAAATGCCGCGCTAAATGCAAACATAGCCGCCAATGAAACGAGGCTCGGATGAGATTTACAGTGTAAATCGTCCATCATAGAAACTGAGAAACTTACTAAGTAGTGATCAAATAAATCCTATCGTGCTCACGTTTTTACTAGAGATCCTGCTCCCAAAATGACTAAACCTGTATAATTTATTACAAATGAGACATTTGCCCTCAGCGATCTACGACGTAGGCTAACCTAATCGTTGTTAAGGTTGTGGTGAGGCGTGGCGTTTCGTTTTATGACGAGACGAAAACAATGTCATACGGTTGGATCATCATATCGATAAAGCCGTAAGGCGTTTTTGGCAGGGAGCGACATGCTAGACGATATCCTCCGAGTTTCTCAGGATGGGCAACGTGTGTATTTATCGGCCGGTAATACTCAGCACACGAGTGATCAACCGATAGAGAAAAAACAAATTAAGGATTGGTTGGTGCATCACCAGGCCGACGCCTTCTTTTGTTTCGACGATACGATAGAGTCGGCTTTAACCAAGCTGAATACGTCCAACGATGATAGCGAGTCAGAAGACTTTATTATCGCCGAGCGACGCGATGCCACAATAGAAGCCCGTATCGCAGATGATAAGATGACGGCCTATCTTATCGTTAATGGGGCGTGTGGTGGGCGAGGTCTTAAAGGTGATGATATTCTGTCGACACTGCGTGAAGCAAATATTGTTCGTGGTATCAAAAAACCAACCTTACAAAAACTGTTGTCTGCTTCTGGACGATTAAAACCCGGTGAATATCTGGATGTGCCCGTAGCCTTTGGCCGACAGCCAGTGGCAGGAGAAGATGCGCACATTGTCTACTTAATAGAAGACCCCGCCGATCGCGTCCGTCGTCCAAGAGAGCGAGAAGATGGGACGGTAGACATGCGCGACCTCGGTGAAATGGTCATGGTGAAGCAAGGTCAACCTCTCGCAAAACTCGTGCCCGAAACGGCAGGCTATGAAGGCTTTACCGTAACCGGTTCAGTGCTCTCAACGTCATCAGGTAAACCGATGACATTAGCGGCCCACGAGGGCAGCGCATTCAGTAATAAAGATCCTAATATTCTTATTGCGACCATGGCAGGTATCCCGCGTTTGCAAAATGACGGCGTTGCAGTTGACGATGCGCTGAGTTTAGATGTTGTCGATGTAGGCACCGGTCATGTCAATTTTGAAGGCAGCGTCGTCATTAAAGGCGATGTTGAAGTCGGCATGAAAGTGACAGCGTCGGGGACGGTGACGGTCGGCGGTGTGGTTGAGTCTGCCACGATTACCGCGGGAGCTGATATTATTGTTCAGAACGGTATTATTGGTCGACAAGTTGCTGCGGACTCAGACATCAACTGCATCTTAGTGGCTGATGGCAACATAGTGGCGAAATTTGCTCAATACGCGACCTTGTGCGCAAACAAAAACGTCGAGCTGACTTTGCATGCGATGCATTGTAATACGCAAGTGGGGCAGTCGCTTACGATAAGTGACACCACTAAGCGTAAAGGTACACTGGCAGGTGGGAAACATGAAGTCGGTGAAAAGCTTCAGGCGGTCATTGTGGGGGCCAGTGCGGGGGCACATACCTATATCCATTGTTTTCCGAGGTTACCTCTTCTCAAGCGGCAAATGGTTGAACTGAATAAAGATTGGGAAGATAAAACGGCGCAACTCGATAAAGTAAAAGCGGCGGAAGCGAAGCTAGAAGCGTTACCACCCGCCAAACGTGATGCAGCGATGGTCGAGCGCATTACCTCAACAAGAGATAATTTATTTGAAGCGCTTGATGAAATTGAGAAGGCGATAGAGGAGACGGATGAGACGATTGTATCCTTATATCGGGTTGCCACGATTACAGCGACTAAATCATTACTCACTCGTGTACACTGCACCATTGGTGAAGAAAAGCACACAGTCAACTCTGAGCATGGCCCTTCGGTTTTGTTTTATGATAATGCAGCGATAGAGCTGAAACCCTACCAGCAAAATAGCTAGCGTTGATTTGCAGTGTAAACGTAATTTACAGTGTAAACCTAACGACGGTGTAACCCTAATTTACAGTGTAAATGTTTTATCTTCGGCGATGTATCGTTGCACAAAAAAATCGCGTTACTGAGGTAACGCGATTTTTGATTTGAACGCTTCGCAAGCGCCTAATCCTTTAGTTCTCTGTGTCCGTATTACTGAAGATATACCCTTGGAAGCCATTAACGAACAGTTCAGAAAGATGAGCGAGCTGCGCTTCTGTCTCAACCCGTGTGGCAATGGTCGTGATATTTAGATTGTGCGCTGTACGACAAATGGAGGCCAGGACATTGTCTTGCGCATCGTCCTCAATATGGCTTGTATACGCGAAATCAATTTTAACGTAATCGGGCTTAAAGCGTTGCAGATAGTCAAGCGATTGAAAATTACGGCCGTAATTATCGACCCCGAATTGGAAGCCGGCTTGGCGAATTTGATCAGTGAGCAGACCCGTATGATCGGCATAGCGAACAAATGCTCCCTCTGGAATTTCAAAAAGTAGTTGGCCGGCAAGTCTACGGTGTTGATCCAAGATTGTCCCCAGCCAGCGAATAAAGGATGCGTTGGTTATACTACTCAAGGTCAAGTTCACGGCGAGAGGACCAACACTTGGATCTTGGTCTAGTGTTTTAAGCACATGTGAAACGACGTGTTTATCTAGAATCTCGCCCATTTGAAGTTGTTCTACCGCCCCTAAGAAATGACCGGCGCCATAATAGTTGCCATCTTTTTCAATTGCTGAGAACACTTCCTGATGGAGGCGGTTGGACTGACTGTCAGTGGCTGACTGATATTTGAACACAAAGAGTTCTTTCGCGACGGCCTCATGAAGCAGTGCTTTCCATTGCTGTTTGCCCATCGCCGCATCACCAATAGAATGGTCGATTAAGGTCAAAGGGTGCTCAGGCGTATTTCGTGCCTGTGAGAGTGCGTTGTCAGCTTGTGACAGCAATACACTGGCCTTTTGGTTGCCGCCGCCATTGACCGCTACCCCGACAGCAACCTTGGGTTGTATCAGCTCTGATAGATCCGCTTGCATGTCGACGACTATGGCAATGACGCGTTCGCCTAATACAAGCAAATCCTCAGAATCGGTGTTGGGTGCCAATACGACAAACTCGTCTTTGCTCAACCTTGCCGCTGTCATGTTATCGTCGCTGATAATGGTGGTTGTTAAGTGGTTGGCGAACTGCTCTACGACAAGATCGCCGGCTTCAAACCCCTGGTTTTCATAGGCGTCGCTGATAAGGTCTACTTTGATGAGCGCCATTCCACCAATGCCAGACTCTGTTAACCAAGAATTAAGTTGAGCGACATAAAAGCTACGGTTTCCAAGGCCTGATACTGGGTCACGATAAGCGGCTTTTCGCAGGCGGTCTGCCTCTTTTGCTTGTTGTTCAAAATAACGCTTAAGTTGGTCTGTCATGACATTGATCGCATTAACGACCGTTTTGAGATCGGTCGTTGGTGGCAGAGGAATGGGATCGCCAAATTTGTTTTTTGCAATCTCGCCTGCTTTTGCGGTAATACGCGCAAGCGGTCTTAGGGAACGTTGCAGTTGCCAGCCGATTATTAATGAAGCAATAACAAAGATGATTGCCATGATTGTGCCGAGTTGAACAAAGGACTTCCATAGTTGTTTATAGGCGTAGCCAGGATGGGCTACGACTTCTACTTCAGCAAGTTGCATCCAGCCGCTGGTGATGGTTTGCTTTTCAGTGATGACGGGGAAAATATCTAGATTGATAAACCACTGCGGCACACCTTGGATTTGGACAGGATATTCTCGCGTAATCTCACTGTTATCAGATAACAAGGTAAGATTAACTTCGCGATAGAATCCTCCATCAAAAAACGCGTTTATCACTGATTCGGCTGCCACCTTATCATCCGATTCAAGGTAGGGTGCGAGCGCTAGCCCCATTGAGTTCACGGTATTGTTGACATCAGAGGTTTGTTGACTGAGTAAAAAATTCCGCGTGGTGTTGAGTTCTATACCGAAGACGCCCAGCACTATGCAGAAGAAAATCACCAGCATCCACGTAAATATTTGATTGAATAACGTCATCGGTGTCTACCTATCGTATTGTCTAATCGGTTTTTGCATTTCTAGCGACTCGACACGAGTGCGCAAATCATTCCAAAGGCCAAGCCTTGAGGCGTTGCCCGCTAGTTCACCTTGTCCACGCTCTTTCATTAACCATAATCGGCTACCATTAAAACTATAGATAGGTAACAGATCGCGGCGTAATGACGCGCGTTTAATCTCTGGGTCTAAGTTGTCTAATAGCACCGGCTCGGAAGAAGGGGTTGGGTAATAAGCGACGACCATATGGAATTGGTCAAGGCGGATGGCTTTGACGTAAACAAGCCGCAACTTTTTATCATCGATTCCTAATTCTCGTAGCGAAAAATACTTAGCGATACTAAAATCTTCACAATCGCCAGCAGCAGCACCAAGAAATTCAAGCGGCGTTGCCCAGTAGTCTTTTTGGCCCCACAAGTCGATATCATCAACAAAATACAGTTGGTTGAAAAAATCATTGACGCGGTCGAGCTTATCGAGCTCTGATACATCTTGACTATTTTCGACCATATTCCGCCATGCTGTAACGCGTTTACCTGCACGATCACCGTAAAAGTTAGCGACTTTATCGACCCAGCGTGCTTCCTTTGTCGTCAGTCCAACCGTCCCAAATGAGATAAACAGGATCAGGACAATGATGTGCCATCGCTTCATTACTGATTGTCTCTCTCTTCTAAGGACTTAGTGACATCGCTTGATGCGTCGTTATGTCCAAACATAGTTTAATTTGACCAAGGTCTACTCAGTTTGCCATACCTTAAACATGAGTCATAGCAGTGCAAGATGGCTTTCTAAAAACGCAACTTACTGATATCAAAATAATGTCGAAAATACTGCACCTTGACGGCCTTTTCCTCGTATCAGTGTGAGTACTTTCTAGTCTAGATGAGCGAGTCACTTTTCACCGTATTGCTAGGAATAGGGTGACTTTGGTTAAACCATAAAAAGTCGCCTGGTAGGCGCCATGTATAGCTGAAAATCAACTTGTTAATCAGCGTTTTCCTGCGCAAAATAGTGGAAAGTAAATGAATGGGAGAGAGCAATGGATTTGTCCGATATTCGACGAGAATATACAAAAAGGGGATTGCGTCGCGACGATTTGCCGAGTACGCCAATGGATCTGTTTGAGCACTGGCTGCAGCAAGCGATTGATACTCAGGTGCCCGATCCGACCGCGATGACGATTGCGACTGTTGATGAGCATGGGCAGCCTTTTCAACGCATCGTGTTATTGAAAGATTTTAACCAGGATGGCTTTGTATTTTATACCAATCTAGGCAGTCGCAAAGCGCTACACCTCAAGGAAAATAGCCAAATTAGTTTGCATTTTCCCTGGCACTTTATCGAGCGGCAAGTCCACATTATGGGTGAAGCCGTGCCTTTGAGTAAAAAAGACGTTTTTAAATATTTTACGTCTCGTCCAAAGGAGAGCCAAATTGCGGCGTGGGCGAGTAAGCAGAGTGAACGATTGTCTGCGCGATCGGCGCTAGAGGGAAAATTTTTAGAGCTGAAAAAGCAGTTTGAGAAAGGTGAAGTGCCGGTCCCCACTTTTTGGGGCGGTTATCGTGTGATACCTAAGAGCATTGAGTTTTGGCAAGGCGGTGCGCATCGTTTGCATGATCGATTCTTGTATCAACGACAAAAAGATGAAAGCTGGGACATTGAGCGCTTAGCACCGTAAACCTGTGGAAGAGGCCAATATAGCGATATATTGGCCTCTTTGTTTGTCGTTTTGTGTTATTAATCTCGAAGCACGATAGAGAGCTGTTGGGTTAACAGGCTTTCTGGTATTGCAGATCCAAACCCTTGCGCGAGTGCGCGTTCAAGTAGCGCCGCTTTGGAGTCAGCCTCGAACTTCTCGCGTAAGTGCGCAAAGTGGTTTTCGATGGTTTTGACGGAAACGGATAAGGTGTTTGCAATGCTCTGCGGCTTTTTGCCGTGTAAATGAAGGAATAGAACTTCCTGCTCACGCGCAGTGAGATGGATATGTGATTGGTGGTGATGATGATCCGTTTGCGCTTCTTCCGGATGTGTCACCGCATGACATATCCAGTGACCCACTTCTAAAATAGCGGTATCACTCAGCTCTTGGCCACAAAACATCACACCGCACACTTCACCCTTGTCATTATACCAAGGCGTTTTTGTAAATAAGTGCGCGTACCAGCGGCCGTTCGCGTAAGGATGAATGTCGAGTACACGAAGACGCTTACCCGTTTCCATCACGTAATGATCCTGTGCCTGAAATTGACGCGCAAACCGTGTGGTAGGGCTAGGCATATCGTAGTCAGTTTTACCGATACAGTCTTGTGGCTGTTCGAGGCCGATGAGCCGGCAATATTCAGTGTTGGCATAAACAAACACTGAATGCGTGTCTTTACAGCCCCAACAACCGGGGAGCTGCTCAAGCATAGACAAAGCTGGAGGCACGGGGGAAGGAGAGAGCGGGTGATTCATATAGCTTACCGACGCGTTATTATTGTTTTGAGAGTAACGATTCTGGGTCGATAGTGAAAAGTCGACAAGCTATTGGAGCATAAAAAAAAGCCGGCATAAAGCCGGCAAAGACAAGATTTCCCCGAAGGGAGTTATCCTGTACGACGTGTAGAAGAGGTTGTCTAGATAATTCACTCATACCATGAGGGTAGTTGATATAAGCTCTTTATCTGACTGCACCTAACAGTGTTAGGAACTGCAAACGCGTCTATCGGGACAAATTGCGTTTACAGACCTTACTATATCTAGAAGATTAGACGTTGGGTAGGGGGGGTTTGACCTATTGACACAGGATAAAGCAACTTAATATCAAGATTGTTATGCTGCAAGATGGCAGAGCCGGTAATAGGCGAGTTAACTTTGGGTGGGTAAACGTAGTAAGCGTAAGTAAGAAACGTCCGATATAAAAAACGCCGCTTTTTTAGCGGCGTTTGTTTTATATGTGGGTGAATGCTTAATTTAGCGAGTTTTAATGTGTCTGATAACTCGAAAACCAAGGTAATTAGCACTGGTGTTTTCACCCAACTCTAGACGCTCAGAGGCACGTGAACGCTGAGGAGAGAAGTTCCAAGCGCCACCACGTGCAAGCGGCGTGTCGCTGCCAACCCACTCCCAGACGTTACCCGCGGTGTCATAAACACCGAATGGATTAGGCGGAAAGCTTTTCACGGGGGAGGTACGATCGTTAGACCAGACTGTGCCGCTCCAACCGGTATTCGCATTTCCTACGCCAATGTCATTGCCCCACCAATAGTCACTTTCTGTGCCGCCGCGTGCCGCGACTTCCCATTCAACGTCGTTAGGAAGTGCATAATGTTGCCCAGTTTGCTGGCTGAGCCAATCAATATAGGCGTTGGCGTCGTCTTGGTTAACACACACAACGGGCGAATCAGCCGCTTGATCAAAGCCTGGCTGACGCCAATCTGATTCTAAACTTTGACTGATTTCACCGTTTACCAGCGTATTACAGCCATTGCCTTGTTCCGCGGCAGTGACATACCCAGACGCAGTGACAAAGGCATCAAACTGCTCGACGGTGACAGGTGTGGCGCCTATCGCGAATGATTGCTGAATTGCCACCTTTTCGCGCGCATCAGGGCCCACTTTGTACTCACCGGCGCCAATGACGACCATTTGCGGTGCTTCCAGGTTTTTTGCAACGGGATCAGTAAACTTTTTGCCTGGACTGGGCGGCTGGTTTGGCTGCTCTCTAAGCTTGGCCCATACAACTTGATCTTTACCTAGATAAATTTCTCGATCATAGGGAATAAAGCCGGGTTTGGTCACCGTCAGATCGTGATTACCAACCGGTAACATCAGCTCGACGGGTGTACTGCCATAAGTCACATCGTTGATGGTTACGTTGTCATCATAACGGTTAGAGCGGACAGTCACGTTTACCCAACGTTTTGCCTGCTGCTTACGCTGTGCTTGTTTCTGTGCTTGTGTCGTCTCAACACAGTATCTGTCTTCCAAATCAAGCAAACGGCATGAGGCTGTCTTATCCGGACGACTCACCAGCTCTGCTTTTATCCGAGTAGTGTAATCCGTGCCGCCGGTAAAGCCCGCGTCCATGATCTCGCTGTTGGTCACGTGAATATTGAACGCCACGTTATCAATATTTTGTTTCACAGCGTCTGATTCGGTAACAAAGTTGGTTACCTGACCACGGAACTCTCGAATGGCTTTCTGCATGGTCAAGGTCTTGCCTTGATTTGCACAGGAAGACAGTGTCATGTTTGGCGAACAAGTCAGGCTATGGACAACCTCGATGGTGTCTTTCTGCGTTAGCTCTTTGCGCAGACGCTCTGCACGGGCTTCGCGCATCGCTTCATGCAAGTTTTCTAACGTCGTTGCCAGCAATGCTTGCTTACGCTCGAGTTTTGCCAGATGTTTTTTCTGCTCAATAATCGCGGTTTCGTTGGCAGCCTGTTCGCGCTGCTGATCATTCACCTTCTGCCATGTTTGTTGGTAGGCCTGCTGATACGGGCTAATATCTGTGCTCGGATCGGCGATTAAATCCTGAAATTTTGCATCGAGCTCTGCTTTTGCATTGCTGCGTTTGCGCTTCAGGTTGCTCAGCTCATCTTCTAACGTCGCGCGCTTAACCAGAAGGTCATCCAACTTCGCCTGCTGCAGAGCCAGTTCATCGTTTCGAGACTCCAGTGAATCTTCTTTATCACGGAGCTTCTCTACCAACTCACTGACCGGATCGAGATTATCAGCGGAAGACGCGTTTTCAGCGAACGCCAACTCGGTTAGCAGTAGGGGAGGGAGCGCTAAGCATAACGCTTTTAAATATTTCGTTGTCATAGTTCCCTTGCTTACGCATGTCGCAATAATAATACCTATGTCCAAAAAGTAGACTATCACGGAAACCCGTGTTGCCACGCAAACCGTGTTAATTATTTGACGGCAGTCAGCATTCTGCGACGTGATCGGTGCAACTGTGCTCATGGTTTTAGGTTTATGGAAGATTACCTTAAGCGGTCCCATGCTTCAAATAAGATTGCATGATGACGGATTAAATCGGAAGAATGATCAAGGGGTTGATCGCCCGCGATCGCACCGAAACGATGATCAAGAGAGGCTTGTCCCCATCGAACCTTGACTAACGCATTGATATTAAATTGTTTAGTTAGATTTCTATCGTCTTTTTTCATCTTGTTAGTCTTGCCTTTTCGATGATCAATCGTAAAAACATGAGGGATCCTTCGCATTTTCAAGGTCAAAATGACATTCGCCGTAAAAAATGCGGTACTTGATCATAGTTCCGTAAAATTGCCATGATGGAAACCACATCATGTGTGATTGGTCGTTTTAGCTATTAGTTGGCCGAGAACAATGGTTAGCCGAGAACAATGGTTAGCTGAGAACAGAGAAGCATTCGCGAATGGGGAGAAAGCGTGCCAGAATAAAGAAGGGTTAACAGACGATGAGCCAAAGATCGTGAATAAGGGAGGAGCATAATGGCTGCATCACCGAAGGTTTCAGAAGTCATTGCCTTACCCAGACAGCCACGGCACCACAGTCATGACTACAAACAAGTGGTCATTGGGCTGCAGGGACAAACGGAGTTTGATGTTGGTGGACGAGGAAGTCTTATTGGTCCAGGACAGGGCTGTTTGGTCGCGGAATCTCAAGAACATGCTTTTACTGGCGTGGGACGAAACGAAATTTTAGTGATTAACCTTCCTTCGCAAGAATGGTCAGAGCAAGCGTTAATGCATGAAAATATTGCGCGCTTATTTGCTCGTGAGCCTTATTTTCAATTGGATACTCACGCACAAATACTGATCAAAGCATTATCGGCAGAAATGATTGCTAATCCCTCCGATCCTTTGCTCAGTCGTGCCTGTGCCGATACGTTAATGTGTGTGTTGCACCGTCACTTCCGGGATCATGTCTCTCCTCGTCGCGATGGCCATCGATTAAATATGGATATTATCGATCGCTATATTCATCAGCATATCAGCCGTAAGATCACAGTTGCGCAATTAGCGGGCAGTGTTTTCTTGGCAGAAAGCCAGTTTCATCAATTATTTAAACAACAAGTCGGGACCACTCCGCATCAATATGTACTGGATAAACGCTTTGCAATGGCAAAGCAGCTTATCAAAGACAGTGATCTAACCATGGCTCAAATTGCAGACAGTTGTGGTTTTTCTAGTCAAAGTGGATTTACTAATGCGTTTTCGCGCTATTTTGGTTTGTCGCCCGCCAGGTTTAAATGCACACCTTAAGCCAAAGATTATCGCAATTTACCCAGCATAACGTTGCACCACATCGACTCAGCTGCCGATCATTTGTTACGCCTCTATAGCGATCGGCGACTTTATTTGTTAATCATCGGAGGATTTTGCAATAATGCCGGTGTTTTTTGTAAGACCTTACTGATAGACCACGCATAGAATCGATCGCAGAGTAACAATGACGTAACATTTTCCTGCCCGAGTTTGGGAGGACGTGAGTGAGGATACCGCTATGTTTAAAGCCATCGATGCTATGCAGCCCTCGTTTATCGAGCGCCCATTAGCGAAGATTTGGTCTGAAATCTCTCCGCTTTATTGTGTTGACGAAAGTGAGTGGCTGAAAGAACTCATTCCGCTTGCGCAAGCTTCAGAAAATGAGCGAGAGCAAACACGTCGTCAAGCGACTCAGTTAATTGAGCGGGTACGTGCTGATAAAAAAGCCGTACAAATGATTGATGCGCTGTTGTTGGAATACAGTTTAGACACACGGGAAGGCATTCTGTTGATGTGTCTTGCCGAAGCTCTGATGCGGGTCCCCGACGCGCATACTGCTGATGCGCTTATTCGTGACAAACTCAGTGTTGCTGACTGGAAAGCACATTTGCGCCACTCTGATTCCTTGTTTGTCAACGCTTCCACCTGGGGGTTAATGCTAACAGGTAAAGTGGTGACCTTAGATGAGAGCACCGAAGGCAAACCGGCGTCAGTGATCAATCGCCTTGTGAATAAAATGTCAGAGCCTGTGATTCGCCAAGCGATGCATCAAGCGATGAAAATCATGGGTCATCAGTTTGTGCTTGGGCGTGACATTGATGAGGCGCAGAAAAACGGCGAAGGCCCGCGCACGAATGGCTTTACGTACTCGTTCGACATGCTCGGTGAAGCGGCATTAACTCAAGATGATGCCAAAGCCTATCTCAACGATTACTTACAGGCGATTGAGTCCGTCGGCGAGGCGAAAGCCAGTTATCAAGGACCGTCACCATCCGTCTCAATCAAGTTGTCTGCCTTGCATCCACGTTATGAAGCGGCAAATCAAGATCGTATGATGACAGAGATGTTTGAGACGGTTCTGGTTTTGCTGAAACGTGCGCGTGAAAAAGATGTTGCGATCACCATTGATGCGGAAGAAGCGGATAGGTTGGAGCTTTCGCTTGCGCTATTTGAAAAGCTATATCGCGACCCTGTGGTGAAAGGTTGGGGTAAGTTTGGTTTAGTGGTGCAAGCCTACTCTAAACGCGCGCTACCTGTGATCACTTGGTTAGCGGCTTTAGCAAAAGAACAAGGTGATGTGATCCCAATGCGGTTAGTAAAAGGCGCTTATTGGGACAGTGAAATTAAACTGTGTCAGCAAACTGGGCATCACGGTTATCCGGTATTTACCCGCAAAGAAGGGACAGACGTTTCTTACCTCGCCTGTGCACGATTCCTACTTAGCGAGCATATACGCGGTCTGATTTATCCGCAATTTGCCAGCCATAATGCCCACACGATTGCGGCGATTGCGTCTATGGCGACACATAATGACTTTGAGTTCCAGCGCCTACATGGCATGGGCGATGCGCTTTACAATCACGCCAAAGCCTTGTTCAACACCGACGTGCGTATTTATGCGCCAGTCGGCAGCCATAAAGATTTGTTGCCTTATCTGGTTCGCCGTTTGTTAGAGAACGGTGCCAATAGTTCGTTTGTACATCGTTTGGTTGATGCCCGTTGCCCGATTGACGATTTGATTGCCGATCCGGTTGATACTTTGTGTGCTAATCACACCTTGCACAACGATCGCATTCCTATGCCGCAAGATATTTTTGGGCCCGCCCGTAAAAACTCGCAAGGTGTCGCGACGGATATCGAATCAGAATGGCAACCCT
Source organism: Salinivibrio sp. AR640 (assembly GCF_001995405.1). Lineage (NCBI taxonomy): Bacteria > Pseudomonadati > Pseudomonadota > Gammaproteobacteria > Vibrionales > Vibrionaceae > Salinivibrio > Salinivibrio sp. AR640. The sequence goes on from NZ_MUFD01000003.1 coordinate 174,167, forward strand.
TCCAGGACAGTGTTGTTCCCTTCATGGGCGAGTATCAATGGCAGGCCGGCCCCATTGTTAATGGTCAGCGCCTGAAAGGCGATACGCACGCGATAACCGCGCCCTATGATCGCAATGAGTCCGTAGGTCACGTTGATTGGGCAACGGCTGAACAGGTGAATAACGCCCTCGATATTGCGGCACAGGCTTATCCGACATGGCGAGATACCGAGGTTAGCCAGCGTGGTAAGTACTTACTTGACCTTGCTGATAAACTAGAAGCAAATTTGGGTGAGCTGGTGGCGATCTGTCATCGTGAGGCGGGTAAAACTATCCACGATAGCATTGATGAAGTCCGAGAGGCCGTCGATTTTTTACGTTATTACCCCGAGCAGGCTAAAGCGTTGCAAACGGAGCCACTGGCCTATCAAGGCTTCGATGGACAAGCACAATCGGTGACCTATCAAGGACGCGGTGTCTTTACATGTATCAGCCCTTGGAACTTCCCATTAGCGATTTTCCTCGGCCAAGTTGGCGCGGCGCTTGTGGCCGGTAATACTGTCGTGGCCAAGCCGGCCGAACAGACATCTATTATTGCTTATCGCGCGATTGAGTTGCTGTTAGACACTGGGATCCCTGCTGGGGTGATTCAGCTATTACCTGGCAGTGGCCCTGTGGTGGGAGCGCCTCTCACCGAGGATACGCGTATTGCAGGGGTCGCATTTACCGGATCCACACCAACAGCACAGCGTATTACCCGCACCTTGGCAGAGCGCGATGCCGATCCTGTGCCAGTTATCGCGGAAACCGGGGGGCAGAATGCAATGCTAGTGGACAGTACGGCATTGCCCGAGCAGGTGGTGCGCGATGTATTGCGTTCTGCTTTCGCCTCTGCGGGTCAGCGCTGTTCAGCATTGCGTGTGCTTTATATTCAAGAAGACATTGCTGACCGCGTGATTGGCTTAATAAAAGGGGCGATGGCGGAGCTGTCTGTGGGACGCCCAGAGCGGCTATCAACCGATGTGGGGCCAGTGATTGATCAAACGGCGAAAGACAAGCTTCTTGCTCACATAGAACAGATGAAGCGCAGCGGTAAGTTGGTCACGCAAGTTCCACTCTCTGAAGATTGTGATAAAGGAACGTTTGTGCCACCAACGGCGTTTGAAATCCGCAGTATTGATCAACTGAGTGAGGAGCATTTTGGTCCCATTCTACATATTGTTCGCTATCGCGCGGATGCGCTCGATAAGGTGATTGATGATATCAACCAAACAGGTTTTGGCTTAACCATGGGGGTGCATAGCCGCAATGAAACGACCTGCGCCCATATTGAGCATCGTGCTCGGGTAGGTAACTGTTATGTCAACCGTGATCAGGTCGGCGCTGTCGTTGGCGTTCAACCCTTTGGCGGTCGCGGCTTATCGGGAACTGGGCCTAAAGCGGGTGGACCACACTATCTGTATCGCTTTACGCAAGCATCAGTAAACGTGCAACAAGTCGGTTGATATCAGGATCAGGAGAAGCGTCATGCATCAATTAAATAGCGTTTTAGAGCAGTGTGAAGCGGTTTGGGAAGACTGGAATGATCAAACTGTCGCCGGTCGCATTGCGTTATTGCAACGGTGGTCTGACACGGTCGCCGCTCGCGGCGATGACTTTGCCCACGCAGCGAAGATGATTCGTTTTCAGTGTGAGAACGCTCAGCGCTTGCTCGATAAGGTACACGAATTGCCTGGCCCGACTGGTGAAACGAACGAGCTGTATACGGCAGGAAGAGGGACTATCGCCATGACAGGTGATGCGTCTCTGACGTCTATTGCTTTGTGTGGTCAGTTAGCGGCTGCGTTAGTGGCGGGTAACTGTGTCGTCGTGAGCGTGGAAAGTTCGCATGCGGACAAAGCCGACGCGGTCATGGCGGATCTTGTTAAAGCTGGATGTCCAGATAGAGTCGCTGTACGTGTCGATCTAGAGATGTACAGTGATCTATTCAAGCATCCGCAGGTCGTTGGTGTAGCGACGACTGGAACCAAAGAACATGTGCGAGACGTCAATCGTCAGCTCGCACAACGACAGGGTGTGATTGCGACACTGGTTGCGGAAACCGACACTGAGCAGTATTCAGTGATTGGTAGTCCTGACTATGTGTTGCGTTTCGTGACCGAATGCACCCGAACCATAAATATCACTGCTGTAGGTGGTAATGCCACGCTTCTGGAACTCGGTAGTGGTGAACATTAACTTTCCAGAAATGGCCCCGATTGGGGCCATGCAATTGAGGGACACATATGATAGACAATAGCTATGCCATCAGTGCAACCTTTCTGGCATATCTCATCATGATGCTTGCCATTGGTGTGTATGCCTACAAACGGACTTCTAACTCCGAAGATTATTTCCTCGGTGGCCGGTCGTTAGGCCCATGGCCCGCTGCGTTGTCAGCAGGGGCATCAGACATGAGTGGGTGGTTGCTGCTTGGGCTTCCTGGCTATGCCTACGCTGCGGGAATGGAATCACTTTGGCTTGCGGGCGGTTTGTTGTTGGGTACTTATCTTAACTGGTTAATTTGTGCCAAACGCCTGCGGACTTACAGTATTGAAGCAGATAACGCGCTGACGTTACCGGAATTTTTTGCTCGCCGTTTTGAGGATAAATCAAAATTGCTGCAAACCATCTCTGCTTTCTTCATTTTGCTTTTCTTCCTTTTCTACACCAGCTCAGGCTTGGTTGCAGGGGGTAAACTGTTCACCACGGTATTTGGGTTTGATTACACAACCGCGGTGGTGATTGGCACGATTTGTGTTGTGTCATACACCTTGTTTGGTGGCTTCTTGGCGGTATCTTGGACTGACTTGGTGCAAGGACTGTTGATGGCCGCGGCCTTGTTGATCGTGCCATTTGTTATTATGGACGGCAGCATTTTCAAATTGGGCCGTGATGTTGCCGCAATCAATCCTGAGCTGATGACGTTATGGCGTGATGTAGATGGTGAGCCACTCACTTGGATCAGTATCGTCTCTTTGGCGGCCTGGGGCTTAGGTTACTTTGGCCAGCCACATATCTTGGCGCGTTTCCAAGCGACTCGCTCCAATAAAGACATTACCACGGCGCGTCGTATCGCAGTGGGTTGGTCTGCATTATCCATGGTCGGTGCGGTCTTGATCGGTTTAGTGGGTATTTTGTACGTGCAGAATGATATGTCAGGCACCCTGGCTGACGGTGAAAAAATCTTCATGTTGTTGGTCAATGCGGCATTCCATCCAGTGATTGCAGGTATCCTGTTGGCGGCAATTTTAGCGGCGATTATGAGTACAGCAGATTCTCAACTATTGGTATCGTCGTCTGCGCTCGCGGAGGATTTTTACAAGCAAGTTTTCCGTCCGGACGCATCGACCCAAGAAGTGGTCATGGTCGGTCGTGGTGCGGTTATCTTGCTGTCTGCGATTGCGCTTGGCTTAGCCATGGACCCTGATAGCTCTGTTCTGGGTCTGGTGTCTTATGCTTGGGCTGGCTTTGGTGCCGCATTCGGTCCTGCCTTGTTGCTCAGCCTGTTCTGGCGTGACATGAACCGCAATGGTGCGCTGGCTGCGATTCTTGTGGGCGGGATTACCGTGGTGGTTTGGAAACAAATACCTGGCGGTATCTTCGATTTGTATGAAATCGTCCCTGGCTTCTTGTTTGCGGGCTTGAGTGCCATTATCGTCAGTAAGTTGACGGGCGGGCCAACTGATTCTGTTACTAAACAATATGAATCATATGAAAAGAGCTTAAAGACTATGCCTTAAACGCAATGAGCGTATAAGCTCATTGGTTTATCCTGCATGTGAAACTTATCAGGGAGCGTTTAACGCTCCCTTTTTACATCATCATCACGCAGTATCATTGCTTTGGCGAACACAGTTACGTCCATCGCGTTTGGCCCGGTATAAGGCTTGATCGGCTTTCTTTAACCCATCGACATAGTCTGATGCCTGGTGGTTACTTGCCACGCCAATACTGACGGTAATACTAAGCGAGGGAGCAATATCGTTTAGATCTAACGCCGCAATTCGGCGTCTTAAGCCGTCAAAATAGCGATAACCGTCTGCAGGCGTTCCCGCTAATAAAAGCGTAAATTCTTCACCGCCCCAACGAGCGATATGACGCAAATGTGTCTGCTCGCGAAGAAGTAAGCTACCGACTCGCTGAATAATTTGATCCCCCACCAGGTGAGAATAGTGATCATTAATGCGTTTAAAATGATCAATGTCTAAGATCGCGACTTGCAAATCTGTCCCGGATTGGCGCGATTCTTCGAATACCTGATGCCAATATTCATCAAAGGCTCGTCGATTGGCCAGTCCAGTGAGGGCGTCTTCTTTAGACATTCGTTCGAAGTCATCGGCTTGGGCTTGTAAGGCCTGGGTTTTCTCTTCGACTAACGCTTCGAGTTGGATAGCTTTTTTCTTCATGTGTCGAATACGCCACATAAACGCGGCGTAGGCCGCAAGCACAGTCAGCAAAAAGCCTAGCGCTCGCACATCAGCGCGTTGCCACAGTGATGGCATAACGCTGAAGTGATAACTGAGCACATCATCACTCCAGTCGCTATAAGGATAGCGAGCACTTACTTTAAAGGTGTAATCACCTGGTGGTAGGTTCGTATATTCGGCAATATGGTTTTCATGGCGGTATGCCCAATCAGATTCGAACCCTTCTAACTGCGTTCGATATTGGATTTGCTCCGGCATGGTATACCCGAGGGCGGCATAGGAAAACAAGATACGGTTGGTCCCCGCTGGTGCCTTTCCCGTCGTTTCAGGGTTCATGTCTTTGCTGTCGAATCGTACGGTCTGCATGACTATGGGTAAAGGGTGACTCAGTAGTTGGGATAACCGAGTCGGATTAACGCTAGTAACGCCTTTGGCAGTGGCAAAAATAATGTCTCCACGTGATGTTTTAGTTGCCGCAGGGTTTGAGCCACCGTTAGCTTGGCTGTTCAGCATGCCGTCACTTTGATCGTAATGTTCAAAGTCGATACGCGTGCGTGTTTTATCTGCAACTTGATGGGCGTGATCATAATTGATACGCCAGATACCTCGGTTACTGGATAGCCAAAAGCTTTGATCATCACCTTTCACAATTTGAAAGAACTTATCAATTGGTAGGCCCTGCGGTCTGCCGACTAAAGCTTGGTGGCCGTCAGCTTGTCGATAGCGCACAATACCGCGATCGGTGGCCATCCAAACGTACCCCGGCTCGTGGAAAAAGCCAAAAACATATTGGGCCTGCTCTTGTGCGGAAAAATCGAGTGTAGTGATTGTCTTTTCTAACAGATAGCTGGCGCCGCGACCGGTGCCAATCCATAGCTTATCGGTGTCATCAAATGCCAGCGACATAATGTAGCTGCCAGGTAACGCACTGTTTTGGCTATGATAGAGAGCCTGTTTTTGATAAGGCACTGATGCTGCGGTTGGTGATTTGCTTTGGTGTTGATCAAACTCGACTAAGCCACGTGGTGTTCCCACCCATAAGACGCCATTACGTTCGACAACTGCTCGTATTTCGCTATCTGGCAATTGGTCATTGATGGTGTTGGCCGCCGTGAGTGAGCCTTGGTGCCAGTAGTAGAGCCCTTTTTGATAAGTCCCTACCCATAGTCCGCCTTGCTGTCGATGCGCGAGACTAAGGACTGAAATATTATCGGCGAGTACGCGTGCGTTGCCCGCTATCGTATTAATCTGACTCAATCCTTCGCTGGAACCCGCCCAAACAGTATTGCCGTCACCTCCCAGTACGGTGCGCACGTAGTTACCTGCGAGTCCATTGTCTTTGGTTAAGGTGACAAAAGGGGCGTAACGAAGCCGCATTGCTCCGCCATTAGTGCCTATCCAGATACTGCCCTCATTATCCTCAAACCATGAAAGAATACGATTATTCGGGAGTCCTCGATGACCATCCAGGAAGTCGAGATGATTGTCACGCAGGTGTGCGATCCCACGGTTGAGTGTGCCAAACCAATAGGTCCCGCGGCTGTCTTGTTCGACCATGGTGATCGCTTGGTTGAGCAATGCGCTTGCCAGTGGCGTCCAACGTTCGTTTTTATAGCGCCATGCACCGCTTTCTGATCCCACTAACAATGCGCCATCTTGACTGCTGGAAACATAAAATGCTTTGGTAAAAAGGTTATGAAACGAAAGATGAACGGCGCCGGCGTGTTTGGAAAGCTGGTAAACACCGTCCTCAGTGGCGGCATAAATATGGCCTTGATCGGTTTGTGCTAAGTGGTAACTACTGGTCGTCTTAATAAAATGCTGAGGGTCGGGGCTTGGCTGCCTCAGTTGTTTGGACGTGTAATAGAGCACGCCCATCCCCTCTATAGCAAGCCACAATCCTCCAGACTGGTCATGCAGCGCATCGTTTATTAAGCTTGGTGCCACCGGTAAGTTCTGCCAAGAAAAGCCGCTGCGCATCACTAGGCTGCCGCGAGCGCCCCCTGCGTATAATTGGTTATCAGGTCCAGTGGCGAGTGCACGGGTACCGGAGTCTTGCATGTGCGTGTTCGGGCCGCGATCAAACAGGACAAATTCGAGTCCGTTGTAGCGAGCGACGCCTTCCCACGTTGCAAACCACAAGTAGCCATCAGAGGTCTGTTCAATGGCATTGATGCTGTTATGCGGCAACCCGTTGGCCGTTGTCCACGTTTCAATAAAATAGTCAGAAAGCGGGTTATCATCCGCATAGCCTAACGGTGTAAAACCAAGCCAGCAAAAAAGTACAGTGCATACAAGACGTTGGGCTAGTCGTGTGGGGAAAAGTTTTTGTACGCTCCTTGGATGCATCTTTTGTTCTTTGCTCCGATTGCAAGTAGACTGGCAATTCTATCTTAATCACTGATTGATTCTTGGACATTGTGGTCAGGTTTTAACAGCAAGTTGAGAGAGATCACACCAAAAATATGAACATCAAGCAGATGTGACCTTTGATGATGCAGTTTATGGCGATTCGCCAGCAATTATTAACACAAATCGATCGCGGGCTACTGGCTCCGGGGAAAAAGTTACCGGGGGAGCGACAGCTCGCGGAGACGTTTTCGACTACGCGCGTGACCTTGCGCGAAGCGCTTGCTGTATTAGAAGCAGAGGGGCGCTTGTATCGGCGAGATCGTCGAGGTTGGTTTGTCGCACCCACGCCGTGTCCTTATGATCCGACTCAGTTAAGCGATTGGCAGGAGTATTTTGGACCGTATGGTGGCCAGTTTGTTTGGCATGCTCAAACCAAGAAGATGGCTGATGCTGCGATCAGCGATCACATGTTACTTCCTCCTTTCGGTCAAGTGTATGAAGGCGAGGGGCGCGTATGTATCGAGCAATTACCGGTGGGATGGATACGGACGTTTCTGCACCCTGATTTCTTCCCCACTGTGTGGGAGACTGGTGACAAGGCGAGGCTAGATCATACGATACGCACTAACTGGGCGCTTGCAATGGCTGAGGTCAGTTGGTCAAGTGCTTGGGAGGCGCTCGCATCGTCGCAAAGTGGTGGCTTAGAGGTCGCGCCAGGCACACCGACATTGACGTTGACACGCTATTGGCGGATAACGCAAGCAGACACGTGGCAAACCGTGCGTATTGATCAAGAATGGTGGCGGCAACATGCAGTTGCGCTGTGTGGACGATCCACTAACCAGAAAAGCGGATCAGCACAACAGGTCGATTAGGTCTTCAATACTGAATGCGCGCGTCACTAAAGGATGATCAGTCGTCCGCACATTGGGGTTAGCGTTAAAATGGACAGTACGCATGTGTGCGTTAATCCCTGCTTGGATCCCTTTGTTGGTATCGTCGATAAAGATGCATTGCTCTGTGGGGCAGGCCATATTCATTGCGGCATAGTGAAGGAGATCAGGGGCAGGCTTCCAGCTGTTGGTGTCAAAAGCACTGAACAAGCGATGTTGGAAATAAGGTAGCAGCTTGGTGAGTGCTAATGCGTGTTCCATTTTTTCAACAGGGCCATTGGAGGCGACACAGGTATCAATACCTTGCTGATTAAGCGCCTTGATTAGCGTTTCTATGCCTTTAACTGGTTGTAGCTCCGCTTCAAAGTACTGATGGCATAAATCACGAAAACGCGGCTCGAGCTGGTCGATAGGGATATGTGCGCCGCTTCGCTCACACGTGCTTTGCAGTACATCTGAGAGCTTTCCACCTTCGAAGTGATCAAGAGATTCTTGTAAGCTAATCACGACGCCAAATGTCGCGAAAGTTTCCACCAAGGCTTTATGCGATAGTTTCTCTGAGTCAACCAGCGTGCCGTCGCAATCGAATATGACGCAGCCAACTGGGGCCTCAAATCTGTTGTAAGACATAGTCACTCCCTTGTTCCTCTCCTTGTATCCTTAGATGCGCACGGTCAATCAACAAGTCGATGACATCGGAAATGCCAACTGTGTCTTACATTCTTGCCTGTTTCGTTATCAAAGTTAGTCAGGGATCGACTTTTGCCATACCCAATATTGGCGATGGATGATCACCGCTGACACTTCAATTAAAGGTAGGCACTTCAATCAAACGCAGGTCATCATTTAATTTTGATCATCGTTTATCCAAGGGAACAGTGTTTGACGTTGAGAGGGTGTCAGCGCTTCAACGCAGGCAACGTTGCGCTCAGGGATAAGTGCGGGATCTTGACCATAATGCTCAAGCGCACGCGACATGCTTGCTTCTCGAATTAAATGGAAGCATGGATAAGGAGAGCGATTGGTAAGGTTTTCGCTATCTTCTGGGGCGCAGCCGTCAAAACAGTATTCAGGATGAAAACTCGCGACCTGGAACCGGCCACGCCAACCGTAATGATCAATTAGCGCATCGGTAGCTTCAACCAGTGCAAGATAGTGATCAAAGTCTGCTAGTGCATCGGGGACGACGACCACGGTTGTATCTGTGATGGTGGCGTCTGTCTGCGTCAGATGCACAAATGCGTGATAAATCGCTTCGAGGATGGCGTCATCTTCCGTTGCATAACAGATATCTAGCCGAATTTGTTGGTTGCGACGGGGCTTGGCGGCGAATGGACAGAGATTTAGTCCGATCACGACATCATCGAGCCATGCATCCATTTGTGTTTGTATCGTATTCATAAAAGATCGCTCATAGGAGTGGCGCATTAGCAGATAACGACTACGTCTTGGGTTATTAGTGTTTTTGTGGCTGAGATTGGTAGGCTTTGGTTCCCCATAGCGGAACTGTCGAAAGACTATGTTTAAAGCTGCCTGACGTTTCTTTGGTCGAGTACGACAAATACATAAGCGTTTGATTTTTAGCATCGAAAATACGACGAATTTTCATTGACTTAAAAAATATACTTTTCGACTTTCTAAATACTATTTCGCCGGATGTACTTTTATCGATATTGGCAAGCATCTCGGGCGTAATCTCGCCAGTTTGTCGGCATGAAATCGCGCTGTCGCTTGGATCAGAAAAGCTCAAATTAGCCTCAACAGACGCAACATGGCATGTGACGCCACTGACCACAGGATCGACAAGGTGATTGAGTTTAATGTCTTTCATGGTGAACATGCCTAAGCTGACATCGCCCACTTCATCGTTTTCACAACCGACTAGTGTCGCCGTTAAAGCCAAAATCAATAGCGTTTTTCTCATCGTTATACCCCTTGTTAAGTTGTGGTCGAAGTGTACCACAGCCAATACTAGGTATGGGGTATCAATCAGCGTTTATCGCCGGCGTAGTAGATAAGGGGGGGCTAATTGGCTATCAAAACGAGAAGCTGAGTGCCACATTTATGGCACATCAGTTATTACGAAATTGCGCGTCGCCATCTTTACCGGACAGAGACTCGGGCTCGAATGTCAACAACACGTGTGCGGCATCACAATAGCTACCGGTGTCAGCAAATGTTTTGCGTGCTGCAGCAATCTTGCGTTCGGCAATCCGACGGATATTTTGCGTGTTCGTTTGGTTGCTGAATGTCATTTGCTGGCTGATCATTTCTTGTCCAAACGTCGATTTGCAAATAGCCTCATTCTTTCCTGTCACCAGCTGTTCGGCTTTTGGTTTATCCTCTGTATTGGCGTGAGCGAAGACACTCATAAGGAGAATAAAAACCGCAAATGTTCTCATCATGCTTTCGGCTTCCTATGCTATTTGTTTCAATCTTAGCATTAAGCAGCGACGTCGCCCACTGGCGACGTCAAAACAAGATAAGTATTTGGGGAAGAGGGTGATTAGACTGAGATATCACTTTCGATTGTCGTTGAGCTTGGCCGAGTTTTTGGTACGAAACTCAACTTCTTTGCCTCAACAAGATACCCGAGAGCCGAAAGCCAAATGAGTGAATAAGCGACTAACTCAGTACTTTCTTCAGCGATATTTTTCACATCTCGCACGTAGTTGGCGCCCATCGCTTGTTCCCATAACTCGCCCATACCAAACAAACGCGAATACACGAGTAACAGCGCTAATGCGATCATTAAAACCGTGCTGTGTCTTGAATGGATTGCGTGCGCAAGGCTAGTGAGGGTTTCACGCCAGTGTTTCAATGCGGGCCAAATGGCGAGCCCCGTTACAATTAATGCCGGCACTTTCCAAAAACCATGCATCACCATATCAAGTGTGGCATCCAGCTCTCGGATCATTAATACCAAAAAAAAGGCACTCATTAGCCCAGCTGCGTGGTGAAGGGATTGACTGAGCTTAGCGACACGACGAAACGCAAATACGGTCGCGGCGAGTAGCCCCAGTTGGGAAAGCTCAATCAATGATGATTCGGAAGCAACGTTGTGCGACGCGACACTGTAATGAACAATGCCTGCAATACCTGCGAAGTAAAGGGCGATTGCAAAAAATTGTCCGGCGCCTTTAAGCACCGTACGCGCAGCAGATGAAGATCGTGGTAATGTCATATTATCCTCAAGTCGATAAAACGATCTGCCCGTCCGTAGCAGGTGTCACCACCCTATGTGTGACCCTTGTCCCAAAAATGTCATTTGGGTCGATAGTACGGCGGGCTTCATCAAACTGCAATAATTTATGTGATCAATGTCACTATATGTTCAGGAGTGCGTCAGGATTGTGAGCATTTATTCGTTAGGTGCCTGGTTAGAACGACGCGTTGTCAATAAATTTACACTGTAAATAGTAGTACGACGACGAGATAAGACAATTTCTCTGGGAAAGATTAATAGATAGCTATGACTATGAAATTAAACATTTTAATTGTTTTTTGTTAGGCAAGAGCAGACAATAGAGTCTGATACTTTAGATAGAGGTATGCTCATGTCCACTCTCTCTGCTAGCTGTCTATGCGGTGGTGTCCGTCTTACATTACCTGACACTTTCCTTTATATGGGAAACTGCCATTGCTCTGAATGTCGAAAGTTTACTGGTTCAGACTATTCATCAGTCGGCGGCATAGAGGCAGACAAAGTCTCGATCACGGCTGGTCAAACGCATATTCGTTATTATGAGAAAAGCGCAGAAACGGTGCTTGCTTTTTGTGGGCAATGTGGGTCGAGCCTTTTCTCTCATAAAATCAATAAGGGAATGTTCAATATTCGTCTAGGAATTTTGGATACCGCCCCACAATCCGCGCCAAATTTTCACATTCACACGGCGTCGAAGGCACCATGGCATACGCCTAATGAGGCATTAAAACAGTTTGAACATGGGCCGGATTAAATTGATCGTGTTATGCAGTTACTGATCCGCCCCCTTACCCTCGCCGATACGGACTTGCTGTTCCATTTTGAACAACAAAACCGTGCTTATTTTGAAACCTATATTGAATCGCGCGGTGAGGCGTTTTATTGCCGAGCAGGTGTATACGGTCACATCTGCGAATTACTTGCCTTACATCAGAAGGGGCAACACGTACCGATGTTGATCACGGATGCCGAGGGCCTGCTTTTGGGACGGGTCAATATCAGCCAAATTGATGCGGTATCTGCATCAGGTTCATTGGGATATCGCATTGCAGAACAACACACCGGGAAGGGGGTTGCCTCTCGAGCGGTAAAGTACGCTCTAGAGGTTGCGCGCGAATACGGACTTGTGAGACTCAACGCCATGGCGTCTACGACCAACATGGCATCGCAAACAGTGTTGGAGCGGAACGGGTTTAACCTATGCGATAAAAAATTCAACGTGGCACACGTGGCTGGCGAATTGATTGACTGTCTTTGTTATTGCAACAAATTATCCAGCGTTTGAGTGATGAGCAATATACCTTGAGGTGATAGATTAATTGTCATTTAGCTCTTAGTTGCTCATGTAGTGCCAATAAAACAGGCTAACGACTAGCGTTAGGACCAAGTTTAATGCCATCATTACGTAGAGTGAATTCACACAGTTGGTGGTATTTGAAGAGCCGCCCTGATGACCTAAAAGGAAACATAATGGCTGATTTGAACGGACTAAGCTTGTATCACAAAGAGCACTGCCCATTTTGCCATAAAGTGCGTGCAGTCATGACAGAGCTTAAGTTAGATATTCCGCTGGTGGATATGAACGCTAACGCCGAAGAATGGCAACGCCTACAGACCGAAGGCGGCAAAGGCATGGTGCCTTGTTTGCGTATTGACCAAGGCGGCGAACCCCAGTGGATGTACGAATCGGACGACATTATTGAATACTTGCGTGACAACTTTGCGTAATTGAACCAGATACTGGTAACGAGGGTCGCAGTTATCGATGCGACCCTCTTTTTAAGTATTATTATCTGTATGCCAGCCTCTCCGCCTTCTTCAACGCCCTGTGCACTGTGTCAGCACTCAAGGCCGCTGACCTTCCATCACTTGATCCCCAAAACTTGTCATAACAACAAATGGTTCACCAAGCGCTTTTCCCGACCCTACATGCGCGAAAACGGTATTTGGGTATGCCGGCCTTGCCATGCTTTTATTCATCGCCAATTCAGTGAAAAACACCTGGGTCGCGCATTACACAGCCTCGACCTTTTACTCGCTGAGCCTGTGATCCAAGACTACATCCACTGGGCCCGCAAACAGAGATCGTAACCAAGTAATAAGTGTGCGATGACCCACTAACAATGCCGAGTGGGTTCAAAAAAATAGCGATGAAAATGACAACACAAATACCAGCTCGTTAACCTGCTGGCTAAGCAACTTTTTGCTTGGCTTGGCAAGAAGTTGCTTGGCACGTGCAAAAAATTGGTCAGTCATACTATAAAGCACTGATTTTTAATGGTAAAAAACTTGGCATGCATTTCGCAGGATAAGAGAGCGAACAGGCACACCGCCACGGTGGCGATGTGTCTTCCATGACATACAAAGGAGCGATTATGCCAACGCCATGTTATATCTCGATTGAAGGCGAAACTCAGGGTTTGATTACTGCCGGTGCCTGCAC